>DVIU01000278.1 GCA_018711035.1 Candidatus Scatousia excrementigallinarum | reverse complement strand
CCGCTCCCGCCCATCACCGATTCCGAAAAACCCTTCGACATCCCCGACTCCTGGCAGTGGGTGAGGTTGGGAGAATTAGCGACAAAATTTACAGATGGAACTCATAGTACGCCTAAATATGTGTTAGCGGGTGTTCCATTTCTTTCTGTAAAAGATATGAGTAGAGGTTTTTTGGATTTTTCTAATACTAAATTCATCTCGGAAGAAGAGCATGAAATCTTGTATAAACGCTGCAATCCTGAAAAGGGAGATTTACTAATAACAAAAGTTGGCACAACGGGTATACCTGTCATAGTAGATACGGACAAGCAATTTAGCTTATTTGTTAGCGTTGCTTTGATGAAGTTTTCTAAACGGTATTTAGATGTGAATTTTTTGAAAGAACTAATTAATAGTCCGTTAGTTCAGCAACAAGCTCAAGAGAATACACGTGGTGTTGGAAACAAAAATTGGGTTTTAGATGATATAAGAAATACAATAGTTCCTCTTCCGCCATTGAATGAGCAGAAGCGCATCGTCGCCCGCATCCAAGAGCTCTTCTCCGAGATAGATAAAATAAATCGTCAGTAATAAAGGTGAAAATTTGGATACACAGCAAGAAAAAGAAGAAATATTTAAAAAACACTTAAAAGCTTATGAAAAAAGATTGGTGGCATTTATTGATTTGCAAGGGTTCAAAGATGAAATTATAAAAAATCATTCATCATATTCCATTGGTGTTGTATTTAGCATTTTTGAATATTTGCGGAAGTTAATCAAAAATGATGAATGGGATTTAAAAGTTACCATCATTTCAGACAGTATTGTTATATCAGCTAAATTACAAACTTATGATGATTTTCTATATTTTTTCTATGTTTGTTCTGCATTTGCTGTACCAAAAATAGATGATTCCTTTGTGGCAGTAAGAGGGGGTATTGCCTACGGCGATCTGCATCATGAAGATCAGATAGTATTTGGACCTGCATTGGTGGATGCCTATGATATAAGTGAGGGAAAAAGAAAAAGTGATTTGCTTAGAATCAGAATGAGCAAAGATACATTTGATTTTCTTAGTAATTTTTGCGAAAGTAAAGGAATTTTAAAAGCTATAGTTTTTCCTGAAAACAATAATAAAGATTTTTATTTCTTTAATTCATGGCTATATTATTTTGCCTTGAAAATCATCTCTGCAGATAGTTCAGATGCTTTACTTAGAGATAAATGCATAAAAAATGTAATAGGTGATTTATATCGATATTATCTTTGGTGTAATGACAATCTTAAAAAATATAATGACAATATAAAGTTATACAACAAGTACTATTATTTGTTGATTGACATCATATATTCGGCTCAGACGATTGAAAAAATCTATAAATCATTAGTGCCAGCCGAGAGTGTGTCCATCTTGGATAAAATTTTAAGCTGCTTAAAGAAAAGCAAAGGGGATAAGAAACTATAATGTGTGATATTAATGAAGAGTATAGAAAGAAATTAAAGCCGCATCCAAGGAGTAAGAAAGTTATTGAAGAAATGAAAAAAGTCATGACTAAAAATGATTTTTTTTCTGTTAAATATTCTGAAGGGAGTAGAAATAAGGATGTACTTTTTATATTATCTTGTCCAGGGAGAATAGAATTTTTAAGGGACAAGCCATGCTCAGGACAAACAGGTAAAAATTTAGAGGAGTTTATTAAAATTCTGAGTGAAGATTTTCCAGCAATATTTTCTGATTCGGATAGGTATTCGTATAATATTATAAATTCTAGTGAAGTAGTACATTTTAAAATGCTAGGTAATGATACGGAACCAAACGAAAAGGAAATAGAAAAACAAATAGCAGTTGATAAGCAAAATACAAGTAAGATGCAATTAATACTAAATTCAAAATATATTTTTTGTTTTGGTGAGAAAGCAAAGATTTATTTTGAAAATATAAATACTGAGTTTAATAAAATTTATGTTGAATGTTGTCATTTAGGTAATCAATCACTCAATACTAACAATTGTTTAAATAGTTATATAAAAAACATTTTGGGCGAGAATTGTAATCAACACAATATAAAAATTAAAAGAAGAATTAAGTATTTATATGAATTAAAAAAAGCACAAATCGAAAAAATGGTTAAAACAGTAAATTCATCTTCACAAGAACAGAAAAACTAAGGGGAAAAATTTTGAGGTAAGGTAAATCTTTGAAAAAGAACACAATATTAAAAACAGCATTTGACGAATATTTACAATGAATTTTTAGATAAGCTTGTTTTTTATGCGCTAATTTTTAACATGGATAGGCATACGAAGTATTTTTTGGAGCTTGGCGATGACTTGTTTGCAAAGCCTATGTCAAAGACGGACAAGCGGTGTTTAAGAGCATGTTTTGGATAATTGTTCGGATTTAGACTTGCTTGTAAACAGCCAATCCCTACCTTGGTGGGGGTGAAGACGACTGATATCAAAAATGTAAGTTATTTTAAATAAAAAATATTGGAGTGAGAAGTAATGTCAAATCGTAAATACAGTCTTGCGGAAATGAATGAAAAAATTGTAAATGCAAGCACAAGCATGAGGACATTTTATCAACAAAAGTTCATTAACTATAAAGGGAGAATATGTGATGCAGATAAAAATTATTGCACTGAGGTTGTCGCAAAATGGTGTAACGAAAATATTGCACTATTAAAGGGAATAGGGAAAAGTTCCCGTAAAGATTATTCATATAAAACGGCATCGCACGATAATGTTAGTTGGAACCCAAATTCTCCTCGTGAAGAAGAAGTTCTTGCAAAAAAGATGTACAGGCAAAAAGATTTTGACATAATAGGTGAGATAATTGATTATCAGACACCGCTTAAAAATTCAATGCACGATGAATATATCGGTAAAATTGATCTGGTGGCATATAACAAAGAGACAAAAATATTAAGGTTAATGGAGTTAAAAAGACCTAAAAACGAAGAAAGCATGTTAAGATGCGTTCTTGAAGGATATACATATTTGAAACTTGTTGATCATTTAAAATTATTAAGAGATTTTAAGATAATTGATAAAGATGTAACAGAAACCGATATAGTAGTCAAAGCATGTCCGCTAGTGCATAAAAAATCGTTACAGGCTAAACAAATGCAGGAAGCACTTGAAGGAGGCAGACCGGAACTTAAAAAACTAAGGGGGAAAGATTATTTAGATTCGGAACCGTTATATTATGAGGAGATTGATGGAGAATTCTACATTTCACAATGACTAAACTGGTAAAAGGCGGCATTCAGCCGCCTTTTTAATTATGCCTTAAATATTGGAATAACCATAGAAAATAGTAATTTTTCCTAAAAACGCTTGACAAGTTGACAAAAATATGTTTTTAGATATAATGCGCGGCGCGAGCCGCAGCCATTTTTCAAAGAGGTAAAATCTATGGTAAAAGTTGGCATTTTTTGGGCAGTAGAGGGGAAGATTTACGCTTATGCGGAAGATAGGCAGACGGCGCAATTCAGCGGACGGGAGAATTTGAGTCAAATAATTGACAGCCATTTTTCCCATTTCAGAATGTGGGACAATGAACTCAGCAAAAAATTCCCTCGCGCCGATTTTGCAACCTATCCCCGCGGCAGGGTGTTGTTCGACATGAAAGGCGGCAGGCATATAATCCATGCCGATAAGTGCATTACAAAGGCACAACTCAACGAAGTTACAAGCATTTTTAACGCGATTGACCCGATAATATGCGCCGACGAACACTATCGCTGCGACGTATGCCTTAAAAGTCGATTGCCGAAATTGGATGTTTCGGAGTATTCCGATTGCTATAAAGTTATATTGGATACGGGCGAAGACCTTATACAGCGAACGCTGACAAAAGAGTACGGTGCAAGCACCGAGTGCGGATTTGAAGATATTGTTTTCTGCCTTAATCCGAGGATATACAGGGGGCAATTGAGCTGTAAATTTTTGGTAGACGAAGTCCCTTCAACAGCTTTCAGTTCGTTTTTTAAAGAGCATACGGACATTGTTCCCCGATATGTCGTTCAGGATAAAATTTACCATAAGATTTTGGACGACAAAAATAAAATCGGCGCAAATTTAATCGAACTTGCATGCAACGGCAAAAATTATCTGATAGAATGCGGAACGGAGCTGGAACAGACGGAAAGCGGATCAAAGCTGCGCAAAAAATTGCTCAAAAAACACTATGATGCTTGCTTTATATCCCACTATCATGGCGACCACGCAGGGCTATTAGGTCAACCCGTAAACTGCGACAGCATCTATATGGGTGAAGCGACATTCACCATTTTAAAGACCATAGACGGAATTTGTAATGAAAATATAAATAAAGTAGTAACTTTCAAAAGCGGAATGCAAATCGCAATAAACGATATGATATTTACGCCATATCTTTGCGATCACTCGGCATACGACAGTTATATGCTGTACTTTAAAGGCAACAAAAATTCAATTCTCTATTCTGGCGATTTCAGAAGTCACGGCAGAAAGAGTTTTTCTGCGTTGCTTAAAAGATTGCCTGAAAAGGTCGATACGCTTATCTGCGAGGGAACGAATATAGGGGCTGATAAGGCATATATATCCGAAGCCGACGTTGAAGACAAGCTGGTTGAAATCTGCAAGGGAGGCAAGCCCGTCTTCGTCTTGCAGAGTACGACGAATATAGACAGAATTGTGTCGGTATTCCGTGCGGCTAAAAGGAGTAACCGCCTGTTTATAATGCGTCTCATCCAGGCGGATATTTGCTGCGAGCTTCCGAATATTCCTCAGCCAAAAGACTATGACGAGTGCTATACATACGCCAAATACCGTTTATCCCCCGAAGAGCATGAGTATTACAAGGAAAAATACGGCTGCAAATTTATAGGGCGTGAGTTTATATCAAACAGTAAATGTATAGTAGAAGTTACATCGAAAGACTTGCACTATCTTCAAAAGCTCTCAAAAATGTGCAATCTTGACGGGGCAAAGCTCGTATATTCAATGTGGCGAGGGTATAAAGAGCGCGAAGACATGAAGGCATTTTTGGACGGAGTAAAAGAGCTGGGTATGGAAATTACAGATTTGCATGCAGGCGGACACGCATCCGCAAAAGATATAGAACTGTTGAAAAAAGCTGTGTCTGCAAAAAGATGTGTTATGGTGCATACCGCACCGCAAAAAGAGGTGAACTAATGAGCGAATTCGATAAAATCATAGGCTATAAGGATATAAAGGCAGAACTTATCAGGCTCTGCGATATGCTAAAAAACGGGGAAAAATACAGCGCACTGGGCGTAACGCTTTCGGGAGGGCTTCTTCTTGGCGGCGTTCCTGGCGTAGGTAAAACGCTTATGGCAAACTGCTTTATAAAAGAGAGCGGCAGAAGGGCATTTATATGTCGCAAGAATAAGGCGGATGGGGAATTTGTCAATGAGATTAAAAAGACGTTTGACAAAGCTGCGGAAAACGCCCCGTCGGTTATTCTTCTCGACGATATGGATAAATTTGCAAATGAAGACGTCAATCGTAAAAACGCAGCAGAATATGTTGCCGTGCAGTCGTGCATAGACGAGGTAAAGGGGAAAGACGTATTCGTCATCGCAACTTGTAACGGAACGGGCAATTTGCCTGACTCACTTCTTCGCTCAGGCAGATTTGATACAATAATTGCAGTCAACACTCCCGAAAAAAATGACGCCGCAGAGATAGTCAGATACTATCTGTCAACAAAGAAATCCGTTTCCGAAGTGAATGCAGAGGACGTAGCTCGACTTCTGGACGGGAAATCTTGTGCGGAGCTGGAAGCGGTAATAAACTCCGCAGGGCAGTATGCCGCTTTTGCAGGCAAAAGATATATCGATATGAACGATATAATAAAAGCGTGTCTGCGGGTTATCTACAATGCGCCTGAAAGCACCGTGCCGCATAATCAATTTACTCTAAAAAGGGTTGCCTATCACGAGGCAGGGCATGCCGTGGTGGCAGAAATTCTTGAAAAAGACAGCGTTAATTTCATAACGGTGAGAAAAAATACGGGGGAGGCGGGCGGATTTACTAACATTTCCTTGCCCGACGAGTATTGGTATTCAAAGACGAGCATGGAAAATCGCGTCTGCGCAATACTTGCAGGCAAGGCGGCAACTGAAATTGCGTTCGGGGAAACGGATACGGGTGTAAACGACGATATGAACAGAGCTTACTCTATCGTGAAAAGATTTACAGATATGTATTGCGCATACGGGTTTGGCTATTGGACGGAAAGAAACAGCTCGCAATCTTTAATCGCAAAGAAGGAGGAACGCATTGCCGCCGATATGGAAAGATGCTATGAAAAAGCAAAGAAAATTCTTGTAGAAAACAGAGCTTTTCTGGACGGCATAGCCAGAAGATTACAGCAAAAAGACACCCTTGTCCACTCGGAAATAAAGGAAATACGTGACAAAACCATAGGGGCAAAGACGCTTGACGTGGAGTTTAAAAATGTTTGGCAGACCGATTGAGCTCATTATAATATCTAAAATGAAATTGCCATAAGAATAAACGGAACTTGGGCGTGAGTTTGCATATTTGTATTATTCATGCAGGGTAATTCTATCAAATAGAAGTGAGGAGAAAAATTCCTTAAAGCTTATATCATTCATATAGGTTTATTATAACCTTCTTTTTGGATAAGGCATAATCATAAGCGATTTTTGTTCCGCTAGCCTTTTTATTTGCATAGACAACGTGATTGTTTGTTGCTTTTTCGAAGAGAGGGGAGGAAGTCTTGTCGAAATAAAATATACAAATATTGGCTCGGTCTATCATGTGGTAATTGCGCTCAATATAGGCTGCTCTGCCTGCGTTCAGAATCTTGTCGGGGAAATAGGTATCATCGTAAAAATTTAATAAGTATTTTTTGTAATCCTCATTGATATGTGGGTATTCCGCTCTGACGTAAATCAGCTTTACGTTCGGGCGGATTTTTTTAA
>DVIU01000277.1 GCA_018711035.1 Candidatus Scatousia excrementigallinarum | reverse complement strand
ATGAAGGTGATTACTGGGCAGGAGCAGTAAAACAGTGCGGCGGCATAAATAAAATGCCAACAATGGACGACCTCGCAAAGATAGCAAGCTTAATATACAAAGGGAACCCTACGGTGGGAGCCTATAAAGATGTGTATAACTTGACCTATGAGTCAGGAACCGCAACATCTTTAGGTCTTCCTGAGCCACTGTTCCTCTTGTGGTCGGGTGAGGAGTTCGCGGAGCACAACGCATACATCCGAAGCTTCCACCCTACTGGCACGATCTGCACCTTCGACCTCCGCGGCTATAGCAGCAAACAGGCGATTTGTCGGGTTGACTGATTATTCAATTGTTCAGCTAAAAAGACGGCACTTTGCCGTCTTTTGCTTTTTAAGCCTGAAAGTTTTTCGTAGCAGTAATTTTGGACTTTATATATATTATGAATATAATTATTAAGACTTGACATTGAAACCTTTGTCTTGCAATAGTTTTCACTTGATTGTTGTGAATTGTTAAGAAAATTTAATAATTCATATATTGATAGTAGAAATTTTCTTGACTAACTATATTGATGTATTACGATTATAGAACATGGTTAAATTAAAGTCGGGTGTACTATGCCTAAAATGCAGAAACCCCGAATAACATATAAAGATTTATCAGCCGTGTTGGGCAAAAAGGGTCAGTTCCTTTGCTCAATGATTACAGAGGCAGGTAAAAGGTTAACAGCCTTAAGTTAGAAAATATTTTTTAATGTAGTACGTACACCATTATCTATGAGGTGAATTGATGTCTAAGACAAAATATGCTAAAAGAGTAACACCAATGGGTATTCCTCATACTCGTTTGGATGATTTACCGGATCTTATTGAAGTGCAAAAAAAATCTTTTGAGTGGTTCTTAAAAGAAGGTTTGAAAGAAGAATTGCTTTCTTTCTCCCCTATTAAAGACTACACAGGCAGATTGGAATTACACTTCCTGCCAAATTATACTTTTGACAACGCTAAATATACCGTTGAAGAAGCAAGAATCCATGACGCAACTTATGCAAAACAATTACGCGTTATGATTAGATTGGTTAACCGTGACAGCGGTGAAATCAAAGAACAGGAAGTTTATATCGGTGATATTCCGACTATGACCGATAAAGGTACTTTCATCGTAAACGGTGCAGAACGTGTAATCGTTTCACAAATTGTTCGTTCCCCTGGCGTTTATTTTAAACGTGAAGTTTCACCGGCAGGTAAACGTTTGTATAACGCAACTATGATTCCAAACCGCGGTGCGTGGTTAAAAATAGAAACAGATTCTAACGACTTAATTTACGTTAAAATCGATAAAAACAGAAAAATCCTAGCTACAACATTATTGAAAGCTATGGGCATCACTGTTTCAGAAATGGAATCTTTATTCACTCACTTTGAATTTTTAAAGAAAACTCTGGATAAAGATACTGCTGAAACTACAGATGACGCTTTAATTGAAGTTTATAAGAAATTGAGACCGGGCGACCCTGCTTCACCTCAAGGCGGACGTCAAATCCTTGAAGCCCGTTTCTTTGATGAAAAGAAATACGATATAGGCCGCGTAGGTCGTTATAAATTAAATAAAAAATTAAACCTGAATATTCCGAAAAATCAGAGAACGTTAACTGTTCAGGATATCGTTGCTTCAATCGAATATTTAATCAACTTAACTTACGATGAAGGAACCGTTGACGATATCGACCACCTCGGTAACAGAAGAATCCGTTCAGTGGGCGAATTGTTACAGAATCAGTTCAGAGTCGGTCTTTCAAGAATTGAAAGAATTGTTAAAGAAAGAATGACTTTGCAGGATTCTGAAACTCTCACACCGTTGAACTTATTGAACACAAAACCTCTGGTTGCTTCTTTAAAAGAATTTTTCGGAAGTTCACAGTTATCACAATTTATGGATCAGACAAACCCTCTTGCTGAATTAACTCACAAAAGACGTATTTCGGCTCTCGGCCCCGGCGGTTTGATGAGAGAACGTGCCGGTTTTGCTGTTCGTGACATCCATCCTTCACACTACGGACGTATTTGTCCTATTGAAACTCCGGAAGGTCCGAACGCAGGTTTGATTGGTTCCCTTGCAACTCACGCGAAAGTTAACGATTACGGTTTTGTTGAAACTCCGTTCTTCGTTGTTAAAGATGGTGTTGTAACTGATGAAGTTCACTACCTGACAGCAGACGAAGATGAAAACTTCCGTGTTGCTCCTGCTGACGTACAATTGAATCCTGATAACACATTCAAAGATGAATATGTTCCAATCCGTTACCGTTCTGAATTTACAATGGGCGAATCTAAAAAAGTTGACTACATCGGGGTTTCTCCTATTCAGGTGATTTCCGTTGCGACTTCATTAATTCCGTTCATTGAACACGATGACGCTAACCGTGCATTGATGGGTTCAAACATGCAGCGTCAGGCTGTTCCTCTTTTAATAACAATGAGACCGGTCGTAGGTACAGGTTTGGAAGCCCGTGCGGCAAAAGACTCCGGTATGGTTGCCGTTGCCAGTGTTGACGGTACTGTAACAAGGGTTACCGGTGAAGAAATTATTATCACCGACCAGCAGGGTAAACCTCACTTACATCAGTTAATTAAATATTTAAGAAGTAACCAGGATACTTGTATTAACCAGCGTCCAATCGTTCACGAAGGCGACAAGGTAAATGCTGGCGACGTAATCGCAGACGGTGCTTCAACTAACGGTGGTGAACTTTCTTTAGGTAAAAACGTTCTGGTAGCGTATATGCCTTGGGAAGGATATAACTTCGAAGATGCGATTCTTCTTTCTGAAAGATGCGTTCACGATGATATCTTTACTTCAGTTCACATCGAAAAATTAGAAATAGATGCACGTCAAACTAAGCTCGGCCCTGAAGAAATTACCCGTGAAATTCCTAACGTTTCAGAAGAAGCTTTGAGACATCTGGATGAACGCGGTATTGTTCGTATCGGTGCAAGAGTTTATGCTGATGATATCCTTGTTGGTAAAGTTACACCAAAAGGCGAATCTGAACATCCGCCTGAAGAAAAACTTCTCCGTGCAATCTTTGCTGAAAAAGCAAGAGATGTTAAAGATAACTCTTTGAGAGTTCCTCACGGTGAAGGCGGCAGAGTTCTTGACGTTAAGGTATTTGACCGTGAAAAAGGCGATGAATTGCCGCCTGGTGCAAATACAGTTATCAGAGTTTATATAGCTCAAAAACGTAAGGTATCTGTTGGTGATAAACTTTCAGGACGTCACGGTAACAAAGGTATTGTATCACGTATCTTACCTAAAGAAGATATGCCTTTCCTTCCTGACGGAACTCCTGTTGATATCGTATTGAACCCTCTGGGTGTACCTTCACGTATGAACGTAGGTCAAACTTATGAATTATTGTTAGGTTTGGCTGCATACTTAACAGGTAATTACTACGAAGCCCCTTCTTTCGATGAAAGATACGGCGATAATAAATCAGAAATCGCAACTAAACAGGAACTGTTAAAAGGTATTAAAGAAAGCGGCTGCGATTGGGTTACAGAAGACGGTAAGGTAAGATTGATTGACGGTAGAACAGGCGAACCTTTTGATGAACCTGTCGCTGTAGGTCTTTCTTATATCCTGAAACTTGTTCACCTTGTTGATGATAAAATTCACGCAAGATCTACAGGTCCTTACTCATTAGTTACACAACAGCCTTTAGGCGGTAAAGCCCAGTTCGGCGGACAAAGATTCGGTGAAATGGAAGTTTGGGCTCTGGAAGCTTACGGTGCGGCTTACACATTACAGGAAATGTTGACAATCAAATCCGATGATGTAAACGGACGTAACAGAGCTTACGAAGCAATCGTTAAAGGTGATAATATTCCGAGACCGGGTATCCCTGAATCATTCAAGGTACTTGTAAGAGAATTACAATCAATCGGTCTTGATATTACGGTAGCGAAAAAAGACGGTGCCGAAGTTGACTTGATGACAGATATGGACGATTTGAGAAAATCCGCTCCGAAAAGAACTTTGTCAGATATTGACTCAGAACTTCTGAACATCAACTTCTTTGAAACACCGACTACATTCGGAGACCTATAGTAAGCAAATAATTAAGCAGGGGAATTAATTCCCCTGCGAATATAAGGAGAAAACTTAAATGTCAACAAGCATAGATTATTTTGACTATATACGAATTAGTATTGCGTCACCGGAAAGGATTTTAAAATGGTCCTACGGTGAAGTTACTAAACCGGAAACAATTAACTACCGTACTTTAAAACCTGAACGCGACGGCTTGTTCTGCGAAAGAATTTTTGGGCCTTCAAAAGACTGGGAATGTTATTGCGGTAAATATAAAAGAGTAAGACACAAAGGTATCATCTGCGAACGCTGCGGTGTTGAAGTTACCGATTCAAAAGTAAGACGTCAGAGAATGGGTCATATTAAACTTGCTGCACCTGTTTCTCACATCTGGTTCTTAAAAGGTATTCCTTCATACTTAGGTTTGCTTCTTGATATGACATTGAAAGATTTGGAACAGGTAATCTATTTTAACAACTATGTTGTAGTAGATCCTGGTGACAGTGATTTCAAAAAATTACAATTATTAGGCGAAGAAGAATATGAAGATTACATGGCAGAGCATGAAGAATCTACTCTGAGAGTAAGTATTGGTGCAGAAGCTATTAAAGAACTTCTTGGCGAACTTGATATAAAACAAATGGCAGAAGAAATGAGAACCGAACTTGCCGGAAACGTTACTTCGGTTCAAAGAAAATCTAAATTAATTAAAAGATTAAGATTATTGGACTCTTTAATTTCTTCAGAAACAGATCCTACATGGATGATTATGGATGTATTGCCTGTAACCCCTCCAGATTTGAGACCAATGGTTCAATTAGACGGCGGACGTTTCGCAACATCAGATTTGAACGACTTGTACAGACGTGTAATTAACAGAAACAACCGTTTACAAAGATTATTGGAAATGGGTGCCCCTGAAATTATCGTAAGAAACGAAAAACGTATGCTTCAGGAAGCTGTTGATGCTCTTATTGATAACGGAAGACGCGGAAGAACCGTTGTCGGCCCTAACAACAGAGCATTAAAATCATTATCCAATATCATCGAAGGTAAACAGGGGCGTTTCCGTCAAAACTTACTCGGTAAACGTGTTGACTATTCAGGCCGTTCAGTAATCGTAGTAGGGCCGCAATTGAGCTTAAATCAGTGCGGTTTGCCGAAAGAAATGGCAATTGAATTGTTCAAACCTTTCGTTGTAAATAAATTGATTGAAAGAGGATACGTTCAGAATATTAAATCAGCTAAAAAGAAAATTGAACGTTCCGAAGCAATCGTTTGGGATATATTGGAAGAAGTAATCGACGGACATCCTGTATTACTTAACCGTGCACCAACCCTGCACAGATTAGGTATTCAGGCATTTGAACCGAAATTGGTAGAAGGCCGTGCAATTCAGCTTCACCCGCTGGTATGTACAGCGTTCAACGCTGACTTCGACGGTGACCAAATGGCTGTTCACGTTCCGTTATCAATCGAAGCTCAAACCGAAGCAAGAATGTTAATGTTAGCTACAAACAACATCCTTGCACCGGCTACAGGTAAACCGATTATCACACCTTCTCAGGATATGGTATTAGGTATGTACTATCTGACAATTCTGAAAAATGAAGATTCAGAACCGAAAGGTTATTTCTACAGCTTCCAGGATGCAATTTCTGCTCTTGAAGTCGGCGTAATCGATTTACACGACAAGATTATAGTTAGAGATGAACACGGCAAGAGATTTGAAACAACTGTCGGCAGAATTATCTTTAACGAAACTGTCCGAAAAGCTATTGCAAGCTAGCGGATTTTCGCCGGAGGGCGGAGCCTGTTGCGGCAGGCTGTAAGCCTGACCTGCAAGGCGCAGACCCGTTTAACGGCGAATAATCCAAGACATCATTTGCAGAATATAAAACAAACGAAATTTACAAAAATAAATTGAGGAAATAATAGAATGGAAACAACTTATTCAAATTCAAAACATAAAACGCTCGATTTCATTAACAAGAAAATGGATAAAGGTGCATTAAAATCATTTTTATCACAAATGTATTTGGAATTCGGCGGAGCTATTACAGCAGAAGTAGCTAACAGTTTGAAAAACCTCGGTTACAAATATGCGACTAAATCAGGTACAACAATTTCAATCGCAGATTTGCAGGTTCCGGCTGTTAAAAAAGAACTTTTGCAGGAAGCTGAAAAAGAGATTGAAAAATCTACAACAAGATACTTAAAAGGTGAAATCACCGAAGTAGAAAGATACACAAAGGTTATCGACACATGGTCAGAAACTACTGCGAAACTTACATCAAGTGTAGTTGATAACTTTGATAGATTAAATCCGGTATATATGATGGCATTCTCCGGTGCGAGAGGTAACTTATCACAGGTATCACAGCTCGTTGGTATGCGCGGTTTGATGGCTGACGCACAGGGACAAATCATCGACTTGCCTATTAAATCTAACTTTAAAGAAGGCTTGTCCGTAACCGAATATATCATTTCTTCATATGGTGCACGTAAAGGTCTGGTAGATACAGCGTTGAAAACAGCTGACTCCGGTTATTTGACAAGACGTCTGGTTGACGTTGCTCAAGACGTAATCATTCGTGCAGATGACTGCCATACAACTAAATCAATCAACATGAAGCCGATTATGGACGGTGATACAATTATCGTTCCGTTAATTGACAGACTTTTAGGCCGTACAGTTGCGGAAGATATTAAAGATGCTGACGGTAAAGTTCTCGTAGAAGCAGGAACTACTTTGGATCGTAAAGATATCAGAAAAATTTCTCACCTGAACCTTACTGAATTAAAAGTTCGTTCAGGTTTAACCTGCGGTCTTGAGTACGGTATCTGCCAGAAATGTTACGGCTGGGCCATGACTACCCAGAAAATGGTTGATATCGGCGAAGCTATCGGTATTATCGCAGCCCAGTCAATCGGTGAACCAGGTACACAGCTTACAATGAGAACATTCCACACCGGCGGTGTATTTAAAGGTTCAGGTGCTATGAAATCCGTTGAAGCTGCTATTGCCGGTGAAGTCGTTTCTAACGTTAAAACAAGAGAATTAAGAACTCGTCACGGTGACGTTGTTAGAGTTGCTAACTACGAAGCTGATATTCAAATTAAAGGTGAAAAGAAAACCGAAAAATATCATATCCCTGCCGGTTCTACCGTATTCTTTGAAAATGGTATGAAAGTTGAAAAAGGCTTTAAACTTGCAACTTACGAACCTGTATCACAGGGTGACGGCTCCCGTTTGACAGAAAAGGCTACAAAAGATATTACATCTGATTTGTCAGGTGAAGTTCTTTATGAAGATTTCGTAGCTGATGAAAAGAAAGACAGACAGGGTAACATCTCAAGAACTACAAATAAACAAGGTATTATCTGGGTTCTCGGCGGTGATGTTTACAACCTTCCTGGCGGTTCTAAAGTTCTTGTTAAAAATGAACAAAAAGTTAAATCCGGCGAAAAATTAGCTGAAACTTTAACTATCTCTGAACACGGCGGTGAAGTTCGTTTCGGTGAAGATTTAGTTATCGAAGATGTTAAGTTTGAAGGCAAAAACATTAAGAAAGTTGTCCAAGGTAAAGAAATTACAATTGTAATCGCATCTTTAATCCCTGACAATGCTTCATTTGAACAAACTAAAAAAGAACAACTCTGGACAGTTGACAAAACAGGGGAAAAATATATTGTAAAAGCTCCTGTTGATACTCCTGTTGAAAACGGTATGATTATAGCAGAACTTATCGACGATGAGTGTGCGGTTAGTTCTTCAGGTGAAATCAGATACGTTGATGTTGAAGTTGACGAAAACCAAATCATCACAAAACCTGGTGCGGTTGTATTTATTCCGGAAGAAATTCACCAGATTTCTAAAGACAGCTCTTTGAAAATGGTTGAAAACGGAACATTTGTTACAGCAGGTACTGAAATTGTGAAAGATGTTTACTGCCACATTGACGGTATTGTTGAATTCAAAGAATATAATGATATTATCCACGAAATAACAGTAAGACCTGGTGAACTTCACACTCTTGCTAACGTCGGTGAATTGAAAGTTGACGAAGGCGAAGTTGTTAAAAAAGGTACTGTAATCGCTGAAGGTATCAAAGCAAAAGAAACTTCAATCATTACAATTATGGATTCAAGCGCTGATGATATCGATATTGATGATTTGGATGAAGAATTGGATACAAGCCTTTCTCTCGATGAAGACAGTATCTCTAACCAGCCAATCCAAATTCTCGTAAGACCTGTTCAGGTATTGAATGTTGAACAAAAGAATGTTTCTATCAAATTTAACACAACTGATGATTTGATTGATATCGTTCCTGTAACTCAATTGCAATACAAAGACGGTGCAAGAGTAAGAAACCTCGACGGTTCTACAATTACAAGAACAAGTTTGGTTCTTCAAATGCAGGGTTACCTATCACACCTTAAAGGTATGGTAGAACTTGATGACAAGAATAATTTGAGAATAGTTGTTCTTGAAAACCTTATTATCCGCCGTGAACAGGAAGGTAATGCTAAAGCTGCAACAGCTTTACAAACCGAACTTCTTGTAAAAGACGGTCAGACAATTGACCCTAAAACACCAATTGCAAAAACTCAGGTTCTTGCTGTAAATGACGGTGTTGCTTCAATTAAAAATGAATCAGAAGAAGCAAGAAGACTGTTATTAACAAGCGAAACATATGAAACAGTTATGAAGATATCTTCAAAACCTGTTGTTAAAAAAGGAGATTTTGTAAGACTTGACGGAGTTCTTTCCGAAAGCGGCGACAAATCAACCGTTTCAGGTCAGGTAATTTCTGTAAATAAAGGCGAAGTAACCGTAAGAACAGGTCGTCCTTACTTAATCAGCCCTGGTACAATGTTACAGGTTGAATCCGGTGCTCTGGTACTCCGTGGTGATATGATTGCAACACTGGTATTTGAAAGACAAAAAACAGGCGACATCGTTCAAGGTTTGCCGAGAGTAGAAGAACTTCTTGAAGGCCGTAAACCTAAAGATTGCGCAATTTTAGCTGAAGAAGACGGTGTAGCTGAAATCATTACAGATGAAGATCTTCCTAGACTTTATCTTGTAAATGATAACGGAAGAACTGAAATCAAATATGCAATTGATGCAAATATCATAGTTCAGGATAAACAAAAAATCACAAAAGGTCAGCCTTTAACAAGCGGTCCTTTGAACCCGCACGACGTAATCAGACTTTGCGGGCCGGAAGCTGCCCAGCAGTATCTGGTAGATGAAGTTCAGCGTGTATACCGCTCCCAAGGTGTAGAAATCGCAGATAAACACGTTGAAATTATCGTGCGTCAGATGACTAAGAAAGTTAAAGTTATTGATGCAGGTGATACAACATTGTTACCTGGAGAACTCGTTGAAATTCAACACTTTGAAAATGAAAATAAAGCCGTTGAAGAAAAAGGCGGTACTCCAGCAACTTGTGAATATATGCTGTTAGGTATTACCAAAGCTTCATTAAACACAGAAAGCTTTATCTCAGCAGCATCATTCCAGGAAACAACAAGAATCCTGACAGAAGCTGCCGTTGACGGTAAAAAAGATATGCTTCGCGGTTTGAAAGAAAACGTTATTATTGGTAGACTTATACCAGCCGGTACAGGTTTCCACCACCTTTCCAATGCTAACGAAGAAAAAGAACGCGAAGAAAGAAAACGCGCAGTTGCCCAGAGAAATCAGGCAAGAAAACCTTCTGCAATCTTAGAAGAAATCGAAGGTATGTTCGGTGCTCCTGACTTAACTCTGGATGATGGTGAAAACGAATAGTTTTAACTCATAAATAGAAAAGACTCCATCAATTATTTGATGGAGTCTTTTTTTGCAGTATAACCAACCGGAGAATGGTACATTGTTCACCGGAATATAATGCCTCGACTCTGAAAATTACCTATTAATAAAATAAAAATTCAAATTAAAATACAGATTTATCAGCCCTATGGTGGATTTTGCAAAAGTTTCCGGCAATTATGCCGATAACACTTTTGAAAGGATGGTGGTATGGCAAGAATTATTGAAGGTGAACGCAGGATTATTAAAATGTCTGTAGATGATATTATCAACATAGTGAGAGAATATCAGCAGATAACCCATAATTCCTGCTGTTATGAACATACAAGAGAATTGCTCGCTAGGGCAGATTTTTTTGTCCCTGAAGATATCTAGTTGTCTAATAGCTAAACTCTCTTTTTCGTTTATGATATGATTGAAATGAAAAGGAGAGTTTTCTTATGAAAAAAAATATTATTACAGTATTATTGGTTTTAATTGTACCTATTGTAGCATACATTCTAATGAATAACTCAAGTTCGGATGTTGCAAGTATTGCAGAAGCAACAACAGCAAAACCTCAAATTATTAAGTTTACATCGTCAATGTGTCTGGACTGTCAGGAAATGAATAAAATTGTCAAAGAAGTCTATCCTCAATATAAAGATAAAGTTGTCCTAACAGAAATTCCTGTACAGGATGGCAAAGCGTTTACACAGGAACAAATAAAAAAGTATAATGTAACTCTTGTCCCTACAATAATAATGCTTGATTCAAACGGGCAGCAGGTGAAAAGAATAGAGGGAGCTATTCCTAAAGAAGAATTTGTTCAGTATATAGAAGGTTTAAAATAATAATGGAAAACTATGTAGATTTATTTACAGGTAATTCAAGTATAATATTGCTGTTCGGGCTGTCATTTCTTGGCGGCCTGGTAGCGTCTGTCTCTCCATGCTCACTGGCTATGCTGCCGATAATAATAGGTTATGTCGGAGGTTATTCTGAAGAAAAACCTTTTAAAACTTTTCTACAGCTAGTCTTTTTTATAATGGGGACAGCAATTGTATTCTCAATAATAGGTATAATATGTGCCGCAACAGGAAAAGTTTTTGTTTCAGTCGGAGGTTCATATTTCAGTTTAATTATTGCAAGTATCGTCATGATTATGGGTTTGAAACTTGTAGGATTTCTTGACTTTGATATTCCTGTTCTAATAAAAGAGATGCCAAAAGGTGACAGCACGAGTATTTTTGTATATCCGTTAGTTCTTGGAGGTGTTTTTGCTCTCGCAGGAACACCGTGTTCGACTCCTATTCTTGCGGCGATAATGGCGTTTGCTTCATTATCAGCAAGCTTGTTTCAGGCTGTAATCATGTTATTCCTGTTTTCACTGGGACAGGGGTTAATACTTGTTCTTGCAGGAGTTTTAACGTCAAAACTGAAAACTTGGAAAAATTTTTATAAACTTTCGGATATTCTCTTAAAAATAAGCGGTGTCTTGCTAATAATTACGTCATTATATATTTTTTATAAGATTTTTGCGCCTCTTATTGTAAAATAAAACATTCCAGAATACTATAAAGTAGTGGGTGATATTGTTTCGATAATAATAAAAAAAATAAAACATGTAAGACCTGAATTTATTTTCTATATTTTTTTTGGATTTTACTTATTATTGATGTTTTCAAGTAATCTCGCTTTGAATTTATATGAATATCACTGGTT
>DVIU01000276.1 GCA_018711035.1 Candidatus Scatousia excrementigallinarum | reverse complement strand
TTGTGTTATAATATCATCACGATAGTAAAAAATACGCACATGGATATGAACAATAGTAAAGCAAAAGGACAAACCAAATCGAAAGAGCGCGTGCGCGACCACGGCGAAGTATTCACTGCAGAACGGGAAGTTAAAGCCATGTGCGACCTTGTGAAGGACGAAACCGAGCGCATAGACAGCAGATTTTTAGAGCCTGCCTGCGGCGACGGCAACTTTCTTGCCGAAATTCTTAAAAGGAAGCTGGCGGTCGTGCGCAAAAAATACGGCAAAAGCCCGCTTGACTACGAAAAAAATTCCCTGCTTGCCGCGTCCAGCATCTACGGCGTGGATATTTTGCAGGACAACGTAACCGCCTGCCGCGCCCGAATGTTTGATATATGGAACACGGAATATACCGCCGTCTGCAAAAAGGAGTGCGATGACCAGACCCGCGAGGCGGTGCGGTTTATCCTCTCCCGCAATATCGTGTGCGGCAATGCCCTCACCCTGAAATGTGTGGACGAGAACGGCAACGACACGGACGAGCCCATAATCTTTTCCGAATGGGCGTTTATAACGGGCAGTATGTTGCAGCGGAGCGACTACACCTTTGCCGAACTGTTGGAGGATGAAAGCCCGCAGCTCTCCCTTTTAAACAGTAACAATGGCGAGGGCGTATTCAAGCGCAAATATGTAACCCACTACAAAAAGGTGATGCAAAATGGCTGAAGGTTTGTTTGACAAAGTATATAACCCCGACGTGCTGTCCTGCCTTGCAAATCTTTCTAACGACGAAGTTTTTACACCGCCGGAGATTGTGAACGCAATGCTGGACATGTTGCCGCAGGAACTGTTTAAAAATCCCGACACCACCTTTTTAGACCCCGCCTGCAAGACGGGCGTATTTTTGCGCGAAATTGCAAAGCGGCTGATAAAGGGACTTGCGCCGCAGTTCCCCGACCTTCAGGAGAGGATTGACCACATATTCCACAAACAGCTCTTCGGCATAGCCATAACCGAGCTTACGAGCCTCCTCTCCCGCCGCGGCTTATATTGCAGCAAATACCCGAACAGTGAATTTTCTGTAAGTCATTTCGACGACGCCGAAGGCAATATCCGCTACAAGCGCATTAACCACACGTGGAAGGACGGCCGCTGCATATTCTGCGGCGCGAGCCAAAAGGAATACGAGCGCGGCGAAGAACTTGAAACGCACGCATACGAATTTATACACACAGTCAACGCGGAGAAGATTTTTGATATGAAGTTTGACGTTATCATAGGAAACCCGCCCTATCAGCTAAACGACGGTGGTAACGGCGCGAGTGCGAGGTCTACATATGATTTGTTTGTAATGCAGGCAATGAAACTTCAACCTCGCTACTTATCTATGATTATCCCCGCCCGTTGGTACACAAACGGAAAAGGTAAAGGCATTGACGAATTCAGGGATTTAATGCTTAACTGTAATCAGATTTCTAATCTTGTAGACTTTGCTAATTCCGCGGACTGTTTCCCCGGCGTTACAATAGCCGGCGGCGTTTGCTACTTCCTTTGGGAGAGAGATTATAAAGGTAAATGCAAAGTAATTAATAAGACAACCCAGACAGAAACAACTGCCGATAGATATTTAGGCGAATTTAATATTTTAGTTAGAAACAATATAGCAATTAATATTATAGAAAAGCTACATCTGAATGATACCTCTACTTTTAGTAGGCAAGTAAAGCCACGTAGTTATTTTTCCATATTTAGTACAGCACGCGGCACAGAAAATAGAACCCTGACAGATGACGTAATTTTATTATCAAGCAGCGGAAAGGGTTTTTACCAAAGGCAAAAAGCATCTGACAGAGATAATATAATTGATAAATATAAAGTTATAATTACCTATGCAATGTCAGGCGGCAACAAGCCCACAAGCGAGGGAAATTATCAGGTAATTTCTTCTCTGCAAATATTACAACCAAACGAAGTTTGCTCAGAAACATATTTAATTTTGGGTGTTTATGATAATGAAGAACAAGCACAAAATTTGGTCAGTTATGTTTCTACTAAATTCTTCCGTTTTCTATTGCTTCAAGCATTAACCTCGATACATATTACAAAAGATAGTTTTTGTTTTGTACCAATACAGGATTACTCAAAACCGTGGAACGATGAAGAGCTTTATGAAAAATATAGCTTAACAAATAATGAAATAGGTTATATAAATAGTATAATAAAACCTATGGAGTAATTATAATGAAAAACCAAGAAAAAATTACCGCAATTATCTGCAAGGAAATCAGAATAGGAAATACTACCATTTCGCAACCGGGGCCAACAAGAGTATTAGAGCACTATATATCAATAAATTATGGTAAAACATTTTATCTAAATCAAATTGAGATATCTAGTAACGATTATAAGAGTGTAGAAAAAAATATAATTGGGAAAGAATTGCTCTTAATTTATGATAGAGCAAATCCGTTTTGGGGTTGTGCCTATGTCATAAAAGAAATTAACATAACTAATAATTCAATAATATTTACAGTAGATTCACTATCAGTAAAAGAATATAATTCAGAAAATTTTATTGTAGGATA
>DVIU01000275.1 GCA_018711035.1 Candidatus Scatousia excrementigallinarum | reverse complement strand
ATAAAATAGCTTTCTGTGCCGGAAGCGGCTCAGATTTTATACATGAAGCAGCAGAGCATAATGCAGACGCACTTGTTACAGGAGACGTAAAATTTCATACAGCACTCGAGAGTCCTATTGTATTGTTTGATATCGGACATTTTGAAAGTGAAATACTTGTACTTGATATATTTAAATCGCTTCTACAAAATGTTGAAACAATTAAAGCAAATGAAAAAAATCCTTTCTTTTATAACGAAAATCATTCCTAATCCTTGCAACTGCTGGCTTTATCCCAACCTAATTTTTCAGGACATCTTTTGTAATCCATATTTTCATTAACTAAAACCCAAGCCGTCACAAATTCGCCCACAGATGTGCTAAGCTTTGTTGTGTCAAAAGGTTCAATACTATCACCCTCATAACCAAAAGGCATTATTCTTCCTTTCTGCAAATAAAAAGAAAATATATCATACCCAGCCTGATTTGGCCCCCTATAACCGTTCACATCAACAAAGACTTTTGCACAATATGATATTTTACACGCCTCATTACCATTACTTTCAAAACCGATTAAAGTTCCATCAGACAATATTAGTTTATATACTCTTTCTGTTTTATAAATATCATACCAGCCTAACTTTTTATTAAATCTTCTATATGTTACACTGGGAAAACATCCCTGCTCGGTGCCGCATATTTTATTCACCTTAAAATATTTTACCATCTTATCTGCAATGGAGATTGCTCCCTCCGGAGAATACTGCTCTCCCAAATCCCAACCGGAGCTGTTTCCATATTCTGACACCGCTGAATAATATGCTTGAGATAATATTGAATAAGCTTTTTTCAATTTAATAATTGTTTCTTTCTCCTGATTTTTTTGAACTAACGACGGTAATGTCATAGCTGCAATAATACCCGCTATACTCAATGTAATTAAAACTTCAGCTAACGTAAATGCTTTAAAAAACTTTTTCATATATTCCTCCAAATAATTATAATAATATATTAAATATTTATTATAGTAAATATATTATTTACTATATTCTCTTTGATTGTTTTTGTCAATAATATAGAATTAAAATTATGCAAAATGATTTTGGATACATACTAGGTTCAAATATAAGAGCAGAGAGATTACGCCGGCATTATACACAGGATAAGCTAGCTGAACTTTTAGATATGAGCATAAATTACGTTGGCAAACTAGAACGTGGAACAATTATACCTAGTGCTTTTGTAATTTTTAAACTATCCAAAATACTCCGTGTAGATATTAATGACTTTTTCAAAGAAATAAAATATTGACAATAATAATTTATCAAGTAGAATAATAAATGTAGCCAATAATGGGGCGTCGCCAAGTGGTAAGGCACCTGGTTTTGGTCCAGGCATTCAGAGGTTCGAATCCTTTCGCCCCAGCCATTCAAAGACCCGTAAGGGTCTTTTTTGTATTATACTTTAACGCCCGTTTTGAATATTGAAATTAGAATTATCTGTTTAAAAATTTAGTCTATTTTCAACTGAAAAGGAATCCATTTAACACATTAAAGGCATTGAGTGCATTGTAAAACTCACCCTCACCTTTTTTATTTGCATAATATTCGCATAACAAATCATCATGATTTCCGGATAAACATTCAGAAATATAATTTTTATTATTATATGAATGTTCTAATTCGGATAGTCTTTTGTACTCAGCAGGATTTTCCGCTTCTTTAATTATCCCTTTTGCTCTGGAACGATATCCAAATGCCGATTTATTTAAAAAAGTATTATGTTCAAGTCTTGCGATGTCGGAACGGTCACGTGCATGTTGAACCTCATGGGCAATATTATTAATTTCTGTTCCGTTAGATTTTATATCATTTATAAAATAAACCTGTCCACTGTCATCACAAAAACCAGGAATTTTTAAACTATCACCGCCATTTGCTTCGTATTGTTTCAATTCATTAGAAATTTTATACGCATCTTTTCTGGTAACAACTTTTAGAGGAGGCACGATTCCCTCAAGTTCCTGTTTCTTTACTTGATTTAAAAATATATGATTAAGTCGTTTAACTGAGCTATCTGCTGTCAATACAGGCAAGAATTCTGTACCGTTTACATTATCAAGTATTCGCGGACAATTTTTATATTCAATAACTGGCGCATTGCCGTCCCAACAGGTTTTGTAACTTATTTCCTGTGGCTTTTGACCGGCTCGAAATTTTACAAAACGATGAACATCAGAGCCTTCTTCAGGCAAAATATTTTTTTCGATATAAACGCCTTTATACAGCGTTCTGTCAGAATAAAAATTAACACACCCGTTTGTACTTTTAACTGTCCGTTTATTTGTCGGAGTATACCAAAAAATTTCTTTAGTCACGCTTTTATCTTTAGAGTAAGTAGTATTTCTTTTAATTAATTTTCCATTTTTATCGAAAAATGAATATATCTCAAAGTTTCCTTTTTTGCCTGCACCCTGAACAAAGTTATAAGAAGCAGCTTTTTTACAGCCCTTGATACCGTCAGGCAGCCAATCCATCGGTGCTCTGAGAATTTTCGTAAACAATTTTGTTTTCAAATATAAATCCCCTATTAATGTATTTTATAATTATATAAAGTCTATTTTAGACTAAAAATTGCCTTTGCTGCAAAAAATAATGACGCCGGAAATTTCTCCGGCGTCATTGGCTTTAAAATGTATCTGATTTTGTTACTGTATGAGAAGTTTGAACCTCTTTATATTTAACCAGCTCCAAAGCAACATATGAATTTTGCGGTGGAAGACCGTATGCATTTTTCTTTTCTTTTTCAATTGGTTTTAAATTACTGCTTATTGTTCTTTCAAACACATCTGCTGTTTTTATTCCTTTATTATCTATAACGGTTTGCGTTTTCACTATTTTTTCAGGAAGGTAACTTACTTTTTCGCCATCCTTGTCAAATATTTTTGCAAAATTTATTATACTTTCTTTTACCTGCCTGTAACCGGCCTTAAAGCCTGGTTCCATAGTTTCAATGTAAGAACCCAAACGGGCATATGCAGGTGTTTTGCCAAAAAGCCCGGCTCTTCTTGACATTCTTCCCAGATAATTTCCATCAGGGTCATAAAAATCACAAGATTTTAAAAACTCTCCTGTTTTTGCACAATAAGCATTGTGGTTTTTTGCTTTAGCATGATTTGCACGCAGAAATTCTGCAACCGGTGATAATTTTTTTACATTCATATTTATACTCCTAAATATCTTAACCCTCTTTTAATTAAACATAAAATAATATTTTTTTCCAGTAGCAATTTAAAAATGCAGGTAAAAAACCTGCATTTAGATAAATAATTATTATAAATCAACATCCGATTCTTTAATAGGTGCACCAACTACTCGCTCAAGCTCGGCAGCATTGATATTGTAATTTAGGACATTTGAATAATAATCAAGCTGTGCATTAAGGTAAGTATTTTCAGCATCTTTAAATTCAATTGCATCACCAAGGCCTACCTGATATCTTCTGAATGCCTGATATTGACGTTCTTTTGCCTGCTGTAGGGCTAATTTTGAAACGCCTATACTGTCATGAGAATTTAAAAGATTTATATATGCACTTTTTACTTCCAGATAAACATTCTGCCTTTGCATTTCATAATCAGCAACAGCTTTTTTGTATGTTGCGGTAGCTTCGTCTACCTGTTTTTTCAAAAGCATCAGATTTAAGGCAGTATAATTTAACTGGACTCCGACCTGATAACCATAATCACTATCAATCTGGCGCCCGCCCTGATTATATGATCCGAATGCACTGATATCCGGAGTAAATGCTCTTTTTGAACTTCTCACATTCATTTCGGCTGCATTCATTTTCTTTTTGGAAGATAATAAAGCCGGTCTTGAAGCTTCCGCTGTAGAAAGTAAATCTTTAAAATTTACATCATAAGCTTTTGTATTCAGTTTATCTTTTAAAATAACCCCTTCTAATTCAGGAATACCTACTGCATTTGCAAGCTGAGCTGCGGCAAGTTCAAGTGTATTTTTTGCTTTAATCAGATTAACCTTTGCATTACCTAGGTTATATTCGGCTGTGGTAACATCTATTTTAGCTTTTTTCCCGATATGGTAATGTGCCTGAGCCTGTTTTAACTGTAATTCAAAATCTTTAACAGTATCTTCATAAACAGCTTTTTGAATTTCTGCAAAAACCAGATTGTAATATGCAACTTTTACATTATAAATTACAAGCTCAATACTTGTTTCTGCATCGTATCTTGAAGATTCAAAATTTCTTTTTGCCATATCCGCCATTGCTTTGGTCTTGCCAAAATCAAACAACAGCATATCAGCAGAAATAGTCGGCATATAATACATATTATATTTTTGATTCATAGCATTCATATATGAACCGCCCATAGTCATAAACATATCGTTTCTAGAGTAATTTACTCCTGCACTCAATGTCGGAAAATAATTTGACCATGCCTGACCTATTTTTGATTTATATATTTCGGAATTGCTGATAGCAGACATAATTGTAGGGTGATGTGTGATTGCAAGCTTTATACAATCACTCAGAGTTACTTCCCCGTTTATATCGGCATACTCAATCTTACTGTTTATTACAGGGAATTTAGTTTCATACATGCCTTCCGCTTCTTTTGAAGTTTCATGCTTGGTTTTTGCGTTTTCGGCATTCTTTTTTCTTTCCAATCTTTTATTAACCTTCTTAGCTTTTTCAGGCTTTACAATCTGAATTTTTTCAGGTTTTTTGGCAATATTTTTCTGAGTATCGCCTTTTGCCAATGAAATATTAGAAGTGAGAGTGAGTACCGAACATAATAATAGTAATTTTATAACCTTTTTCATTTTACTGAAATCTCCAAATCTTTTTCCGTAATTTCTTTTTTAGGGAACAGGTCTACAAATTCCTGAACAATCACATAGAATGCCGGAGTTAATACTGCACCGAGCGTTGCAGCTGCAATCATACCGCCAAAAACAGTTGAACCTACGGAGATTCTCGAATTAGCACCCGCACCTGCGGCAAATAACATCGGAAGAACACCTATAATAAATGCGAGTTCTGTCATCATAATCGCTCTGAATCTGAGTTTTGCGGCTTTAATTGCGGCATCTTTTACAGGTAATCCATGTTTTTCGTGTTCTTCTTTTGCGAATTCAACAATAAGGATTGACTGTTTTGCTGCCAGACCTATTAATGTAATCATACCAACCTGTGAATAAATATCAAAAGACTGGTTAATCATCATTTGGAATATCAAAGCCCCTAGAGCTGCAATAGGTGAAATCAATAATACTGCAACCGGGATTGTATAACTTTCGTACAGTGCAACAAGAAACAGGTATACAAATACGAGTGCCATACCTACAATCATAGCCGTTTGGCCTGAAGCCTCACGCTCCTGAGCGGAAGTACCTGACCAGTCAAAAGTCATATCAGAAGGAAGAACCTGTTTTGCAACCTGTTCCATTGCAGCCATGGCATCTCCGGAACTTTTTCCTGCTGCCTGCTGCCCCTGAATCTGCACAGATTTATACTGATTGTATCTTGATATTGAAGCAGTACCTACTGTTTGTTTGAGTTTTACTACAGATAAGATAGGAACCATTACTCCATTTTTATTTTTTACATAAATTCCTGATAAATCTGTTGCTTTATCTCTAAAACGGCTTTCGGCCTGCATTTGAACTTTGAAAACACGGTCGTATTTATTAAAATCATTTACATAGTATGTACCGAGCATTGAAGACAGGGTTGAATACAATTCCTGCAAATCAATATTTTGCGCCATTGCTTTTTCATAGTCAATATCAACTATATATTGAGGTACATTCGCCTGAAATGAAGTGTAAACACTTGACAATGAAGGATTTTGATTAGCAGCGGCTACAAGTTTATTTGCCCAGCTTTCCAATTCCTGAGGAGTATATTCACCCTGAGAAAGCATCTGGAATTCAAAACCTCCCATCATACTCATACCCATAATTGCAGGTGGTGAAAACGCTACTATTGAAGCTTCTTTTGTATTAGCAGCAACGGCTCTTATCTGATTTAACACTGCTACGTGAGAAAGGTCTGTAGGTTCACCTTTTAATTTTAATTTAACCCACTTAACAGGATTCATTTTTCTCTCACTGTAATCTTTTAACTGTATAATTACAGTTGACTGGTTGGTTGCACCGTCGCCGCCGAATACAGTCAGCTTTTCAGGATTTATACCCGGAATATCGCGTATCTGGTCTATAAATTTTCTGGAAACGTCCTCAGTTCTTGATAGCGACGCACCGTCCGGAAGCGTAATACTTGCAAGTAAAATACCCTGATCTTCGTCAGGAATAAAACCGGTTGAAATTGTCCTGAATGAAATTAGTGTTAAAGCCAGAATAGAAACATAGAATATAGCAACAAGCTTTTTGTTGAAAACAAATTTTGTTACATATTCCATATAAAAATTTTCAACTTTAGCAAATACTTCATTAAATTTTACCGCAACAACTTCGGTTCTTTTTACAATTTTTTCTTTAATACGATCTATACGGTAAAGCCAAGGATATTTAGTATAATCATGCTCCTGCTTTTTCTGTCCGAGGAAATGAGAACACATAGCAGGTGAAAGAGATAGAGCACAGATAGCTGAAATAGCAATTGATACAGCAATACAAACCGCAAATTGTTTATACATAACGCCTGTCATACCCGTCATAAAAATAATAGGTACGAATACAGCCATCAATACCATTGCCATTGCAACAAGGGAGGAGCCTACCTCTTCCATTGTCAACTGTGTAGCCATTATTGCTGATTTACCTTCATCTATATGACGTTTAACGTTTTCAATTACTACAATCGCGTCGTCAACAACAACACCTACTGCCAGAACAAGAGCAAATAAAGACAAAAGGTTTAATGTCATTCCAAAAGCTTTTAAGGCAAAAAATGTACCTATTAACGATACCGGAATAGTTACACAAGGTACAAGAGTTGCCATCCCATCACCAAGGAATAAGTATATTATGATAACAACGATTAAAGCTGTCAAAAGAATTGTAAATTCAACTTCTTTCATTGATTCGTGTATGAAATCAGCGTCATCTTTAACATAAAGGATTTTGATACCGTTTGTCATACGCGAATTTAATTCATTGACTTTTGCTTTAACCGCTTTTGACAGGTTAATTATGTTGGCATCAGGCAATTGGGAAATCATAACAACAGCAGACGGTTTACCATTAACAAGACCGAGGTTTGAATAGGATTCCGCACCGAGTTCAACGCGTGCAATATCTTTTATTTTAACATTTGAACCGTCTGAATTTGATCGAATAATAATATTTTCAAATTCCTTTACATCTGCTAATCTGCCAGGCGTTTTAAGAGTAATCTGCAAAGCCTGTTTTTCATCTGTCGGAAGCTGCCCCAGAGCACCGGTTGCCACTTGAGTATTCTGGTTTGTGATTGCAGTTTTAACTTCCGAAGTAGAAACATTTAACCCTGCCATTTTTTGAGGGTCAAGCCATATTCTCATAGAATAATTACCGCCGCCGAATACACTTACATCAGCAACACCCTCAATACGCTTTAATTCATCTTTAATATATATTGAACCGTAGTTTGTTAAATCAAGCTGATTCCAGTTTCCAGATTCAGGATAAAGAGTAAGGATTACTGCACCTGAACCGGAAGAACGGCTTATTGCGGTTACACCTGTTCGCTGGACTTCTTCCGGAAGCTGCGACTGTACACGCTGAATAAGATTTTGAACATTCATAAGGTTGATATTTTTGTCAGTACCAACTTTAAAATATAGTGTCAAAGAATAACTGCCGTCAGTTGAAGTAGACGTCATATAAGTCATATTTTCGACGCCGTTAAGTTTATTTTCAAGAACGGTTGCAATTGAGGATTCTATAACTTCCGCACTTGCACCCTGATATGATGCAGATACTCGAACTTGAGGAGGAGTTACATCCGGATAACTTTCCTGCTTCAATGTCGCAAGTGAGATTACACCTAATATCACAATACAAAGTGATATTACAAGTGCGAATCTTGGTTTTCTTATAAAAAAGAATAACTTTTCTTTATCAAATATTTTCTTCATTAATCTTTACCTGCCTGATTATCTGCCTGTTTTGATTTTTCAATAATTTTTAATTTCTGGCCTTCGGCTGAAATATTCTGGATACCTGAAGTTACAATGACATCAGAAAGGTTTAAACCTTTTTTTACAACCCAGTTATTATTAATATTTTCAGTCACTTCAATATTTTTCTTAACTGCTTTATTATCTTCAACAGCCCAGACATAATACCCGCTCATAGCATCACCTTTTGTGCAGGCTTGAGGAACAGTAATATACTTAACAAGCTTAGGTGCTTTCAGCTCAACTTTCATATATGCTCCGGGAACCAGCCAGCTTTTTGAATTATCAAAAGTAGCTCTCATGTATACAGATCCTGAATCTTTATCAACTTTATTATCTACAAAATTTATTTTACCGATTTTATCATACCAGCTTCCGTCACTGAATTGGACTCTTACTTCAACATCTTTAAATTCATCACTTGCCTTGAGAAGTTTTACAAAATCATCCCCTTTCAAACTGAATGTTACATAAACAGGATTTACACTGGCGATATTAACAAGAGAACCTGATGTTGCAGTAACATAGTTTCCCTCTGTAATATTAACTTTACCTATTCTTCCGTCAATTGGGGATTTTATTGATGTATAGCTCAAGTTAACTCTTGCAAGCTCAAGCTGTTGACGTGCAGCATCCAGTAAAGCCTTATTCTGGTTACGGGTTGCAAGACTCTGATCTACATCCGAACGGCTGATTAAATCTTCTTTTATAAGAGCATTTGCTCTGTTTAATTCCTGCTGTGCATTTGTAAGCAATGCAGAGTACTGATTTACATTTGCTCTTGAATTATTAACTTCAATCTGATATTCTCTCGGGTCAATCTGGAAAAGTATCTGACCTTTTTTTACAAAATCGCCTTCATTAAAATATTTTTTTATAAGAAATCCCGGAACCCTGGCAATAACATCGACAGAATACTTTGCTTCGACTCTGCCTGTGGATTCAGCTGAAACATTAACAGCCTCGAGGTTAGGATTATTAACTTCAACTTCTTTCGGCATCATCATTGCTTTACGTTGGATAATCGCAGCAACGGCACTGGAGGCTTTATTATAAATAATAGGTACTATAATTACTAATAAAAGAACAATTGCCCACTGTTTTCTTGTCAGATTTATTTTCATGCTTCTCTCCAATATTTTCCGGTAGTAGAATTTTCTACCATAAATGTAAAATATTATCAGGCAACTGTCATACCCCATATAGAGGATAATAAAAACGGAAAATATTTATACTCTAAGAGCCCGTAATGCATTCAAGACTGCAAGAAGTGCAACACCAACATCAGCAAAAACAGCCCCCCACATTGTAACAAGTCCGAAAGCTCCCAGAATTAAAAACAATGCTTTTATTCCTATTGCAAAAACTATATTCTGTTTTACAATCTGCATTGTTTTACGTGCGATTCTGACTGCTGTTACAATTTTTAAAGGTTTATCATCCATAATAACAACATCGGCAGCCTCAATTGCAGAGTCAGAGCCGAGCGCGCCCATTGCAATCCCGACATCAGCCCTTGTAAGTACCGGAGCGTCATTAATCCCATCACCGGCAAATATTACACTGTGGCCTTTACATTTTTCTGCAAGTACTTCTTCAACCTTCAAAACTTTATCCGCAGGCAACAGTTGTGAGTAAACTTTATCAACGCCGAGTTCAGCGGCAATATAATCGGCAGACACGGAATTATCTCCTGTAAGTATTCCTGTTTTTATTCCAAGTTTTTTAAGACTTCTGACTGTTTCTACAGAATCATCTTTAATTTCATCGGAAATAACCGTATAACCTATACAAGTATTATTTTTTGCAGTATAAACTACCGTACCGTACTCTGAAGCTTTTTTATATTCAACAGAGTATTTGTTCATAAGCTTATCGTTGCCTACAAGAATTGTATCCCCGCACACATCAGCTTTTACTCCTAATCCTGCCAGTTCTGTTACTGATGTTATTTCTTCTGAATTAATCTTATGAGCGTATGCAGCTTTTAATGATAAAGCTATAAGGTGATTTGAAAAATTTTCCGCTTTTGCAGTATATTCAAGAAGACCGGCTTCTGAAACACCCTCTGAAGCAACTATTTTAGTAACAGAGAAAGTGCCTTTTGTCAGTGTTCCTGTTTTATCAAATAGAACCGTATCAGGATTTGCTAAAGCTTCAAGATAACTGCTTCCTTTGACAAGAATACCGTTTCTTGACGCTCCGCCGATACCGGCAAAGAAAGTCAACGGTACTGATATTACGAGTGCACATGGACAGGAAATTACAAGAAAAGTAAGTGCTCTTGAAAACCATATACTGAATTGCGCTCCTGTAAAAAGCGGAGGCAGAACTGCAAGAAAGACTGCACCAATAACAACGGCCGGAGTATAATATCGTGCAAACTTTGTAATAAAATTCTCGGCCTTTGCTTTTTTTGAAGCTGCATGCTCAACAAGCTCAAGAATTTTTGTTACTGTAGATTCTCCGAATTCTTTTGTGATTCTGATTTTAATAACGCCGTTTGTATTAATACAGCCGCTTAAAGCATTGCTGCCCTCCTTAAGTTCAACAGGTCGTGATTCTCCTGTCAATGCAGATGTATCAACAACAGCGCTGCCTTCTGTTACAATACCGTCCAGCGGTATTTTTTCCCCTGATTTTACAATTATAATATCTCCAATCTTTATTTTTTCCGGAGATACTTTTATGATATTTCCGCCCGACTCAATATTTGCGTAATCAGGCCTTATATTCATTAACTCTGATATAGAATTTCTGGATTTCTCGACAGCTTTATCCTGAAAGTATTCACCGATTTGGTAAAGAACCATTACCATTACAGCTTCCGGATATTCACCTATCGCGAAAGCTCCCGCACTTGCAAGCCCCATAAGAAAATTCTCATCAAAAACTTCCCCTTTAAGAATATTCCTTAAAGCTTTAAAAAGAACATCTCCGCCCGAAATCAAATATGCTGTAAGATACACAACGAATTTAACCCAGCCGGAAAAGTGTATACATATTCCAACTAATAAGATTATAATCGCGACAAAAACCCTGAATAACGTAACACCATCACTATCGTGGTTATGATGACGGTGTTCTTGATGATGAGAGCTGCAATGATTACACATATTTATCACCTTTCAATTGAATAATTGTTCAACTATATTATTATTATAATTGAACAACTATTCAATTGTCAACCCTTAACGTCCACTTTTGTTTACATAAATACATACAATTGAACAACTGTTCATTTGTATTATAATTTAATCAGGAGAAAAATTTATGAAAAATAAAGGAAGCGATTGCGAAGCAATCAATATTGATATTGTCGAAAAAGTTAAGCCAAATATGCCTGCGATGAATACCTTGTATGAGCTTTCGGATTTTTTCAAGGTAATGGGAGACAGTACACGGATTCAGTTATTATGGGCATTGGAAGAAAGTGAAATGTGCGTAGGGGATCTTGCGGTACTATTAAATATGACTAAATCTGCGGTTTCTCATCAGCTAAAAGTATTGAGAACGGCAAAACTTGCCAGAGCTCAAAAAAAAGGGAAAAATGTCTACTATACTCTCAATGACAATCACGTAAAAATGATTTTAGAAAAAGCACTGGAGCACATTTGTGAATAAATTTATATTACTCCAATGAAATTAAATTTATTGCATTTTGTCTTGCTTCATTTTCATCAAAAGCAACAGAATCCTTTGAAATAAGTCTTCTTACCCCGAGCTTTAAAACGGTGGCAGCAAGTTTACGGTTATTAAAAATTATAACAGTTTTTATTTTTTTGCTTTTCAGCGTAAGAATCAGGTCTTCAAGTGCAAATACAGCAGAAATATCCATGGTCTTTATATTCTGACAATCAATGATAACAACTTTATTTTCCCATACTTCATCTATTCTTGACATAAGCTGGGAGGCAGATCCGAAGAAAAATACTCCGTTAATATGTATTGTCATTATTTTTTTATCAATATCTTCATCAAAAGTATTGTCTTTAAAATTAATTTCAAATTGTTTGGCGATACCTGCTGCGAACAATATGGATGAAAGAACTACGCCGACCCCCACAGCAAGAATTAAATCATCAAAAACCGTTATTAAGAATACAAGACACATTACAATTAAATCATTGCGCGGAGCTGCTTTAATAACTTTTATGAATTTATAATCAATAATGCTTACACCCACTTTAATAAGAATAGCGGCAAGAACTGTCAGGGGAATTTTTGAAGCGACGGGTGCTAAAAACATTATGACTCCTGCAAGAAATAAAGAATGAATAACTCCGGATAATCTTGTAGCACCTCCGGATTTTATATTTACAACGGTACGCATAGTTGCCCCGGCACTTGCTACACCTCCGAATAATCCAGCAACAAGGTTTCCAATCCCCTGCCCGATAAGCTCTCTGTTTGAGTCATGTTTAGTTTTTGTAAGTGAATCAGCTACAAGAGAGGTTAAAAGGGAATCAATAGAACCTAGCACAGCAAGAGTAAGTGCTAAGGGAATTATTGTTTCAATATCCTTTAAAGAAAATGTCGGGAAAATAAATTTTGGAAAGGTAGTAGGAATTTCACCAATTGTTTTAACATCAAGATTAAGAAGAACAGCAGCTCCAGTGCCAATAATTAAAGCAATAAGAGGTGCCGGAATCGCCTTTGTAATCTTTGACGGAAGAAAAAACACAAGCAATAAAGTAAAAAGTCCCAGTAAAGCAGCATCAGGATTCACCAAAGCCGCAGATTTAATCATATTTAACAAACCTTCAACAGGTGTTCCGTTAAAATCCAGGCCGAGTATAGGATTTAATTGAAGCAGAATTATAATTGCGCCTATTCCGCTCATAAAGCCTGATATAACGGGATAAGGTATAAAATTTACAAATTTACCTACCCTAGAAAAACCAAGTATAATTTGAAAAATTCCTGCCAGACAGATAGCGGTAAACACAACATGAAGATTATTCGAATGTAAGACTGCAATAGAAGCAACGACTACAGCCATAGGGCCTGTAGGACCTGAAATCTGGGTAGGTGTTCCTCCAAAAATCGCGGCAAAAAATCCTACTATTATAGCTCCGTAAAGACCGGCAGTCGCGCCCAATCCGCTTGCTACACCAAGTGCAATCGCCAGAGGCAGCGCAATAACTCCGGCTGTAATGCCTCCCAGAAGGTCTCCTTTAATATTTGAGAGTGCTTTCATAAATCTTTTATAACAGATTTACTAAGTTTTGGCAATACTACAAAATTGTATTATTTTTTATGTTTATTTGAAATATCACAACTTAATTTTTTTGTAGTAATATATATTTATTCAAATTATGGAATTAAGGGAGTTAACAAATGCTTGAACAAGTTAAAAATTTTATGGCTGCACATTTAGATTTTAAAATTTATCCTGTAACCTGGATTGCAATACTAAATGCAGTTTTAATAGTACCTTGTATATTATATTTACCCGAAAAATACGGTTATGAAAACGGGCTTCTGGAAAATTTTCAGCTTATAGCATTGTTTATTGGATTTATCTTTTGTCTTGCATACCCGAAATTCAGTAATAAGTTAAATTCAGAAAACGGGGGGGGGGCTTCGGCACCGGATAATGCATTGGTAAAATTTTTCCGATTTGCAGCTCTTGTAATTATAATTCTTGTTTTAAGAGAAATTAACTGCGGAAGAACTATATTTTTCCCTGTACCGGGAGAAGTAAATACTTTTTACGGCTGGAAAGATATCAAATACGGCTGGCTTGCCCATCCTCTTTACGGTCTTTATATGGCATATGTAGGTTTTTATTTTCTGATTAATAAACTTTATATTACTTTGTGGAGTATTGTAAAAAACATCAAATTTCCGGTTTGGAATATTGTTTTAATGCTTGTTGGTATGGTCTGGGGAACTCTTGCAGAAGAAGTTTTCCATAATATGGTTATGGAAGAAATTACAGAACTATTGTTTTATATATCATTAACGGGAATTATTTACCTTTATGCTTATAATAAAAATTTCCGGTTAAAAGATTAAACCGAAAGGAGTTTATATGAAACGCTTAATCCTTGTATTGTCATTGCTTTTAACGACAAATTCAGTGTTCGCATACAATTATTCAGGAATAGTTAAAAATTCTTTAAACGTTAATCAAAAGGTAAATTACTCACCTGAAACAATGGAATGGCATAGAAACGTCAATCCTTCAAATATCAACTTTACTAAACAAATGACTATCGGCAGCGGAAGTTATACTGAATTCGTTAACGACAGTCACTATTATGATACGAATACTACATACGAATTTTTTGATGGGAATAAACTTCTGGGACACAATATGCACCTTTTAAAATTCTTTGAACTTGATTTTGACAAAAAAATTACTCAAAGAGAACTTACTCCGGATGAATTAAAAGTGCTTTTCCCTGATGTTGAAATAGTTTATATATCAAAATTTAAAAACAACAAAATTGTACTAAGAAAACCCAAAAATGTTAAACGCACATATCTTCTTATAAATGATACAGATAAAGATTTTTACAAATATTCATTTGAAAACCACGACAATCAAACAGAACTCATTAAAGGATTATTTGAAATTGACAAACCGCAAAAACTTATCTTTTCTCATTTCGGAAGCAGAGATAAACTATTTCCGATTCTCACAATTATCGTTAAAAACAGTTTATTTGCAAAATAGATAATGTACTGTTTATTGCAGCTAAATAAAAATAAAGTATAATAATATCAGAATGAAAAAACTTGTTTTTAGTATATTATATGTATCATTATCATTTGCATTAACAGCAGTGGCAGCACCGCAGGAAAACGGTTTTAGCGGAAAATTTGTAAAAAAATTCAGAAACTGCGAAGTATACTCCGAACCATTTACATTTAATATGTATGGAACCGTATTTCATGATTTTAAACAAATTCAAGGCTGGAACGGCAGCTACTGCGGTTATAAACAGGTTACCGGCACCGCAAACGGACAGCTTATTGTTACATGTAATTTCAGCAGGGATAATGTAGATACATTATATAAAGCACTGCTTCTAAAACCTGATAAATTAGGGAAAGATAACCCGACTGAAAAAATCTGGCACAAATACATGCACAATCCTTCTATATGCAAATTTGTACGTTCCGAATACTACACCAAAGGCTTTCAGGTCGACGAAAAGTATCTGCCTGATTTTTAAAAATTTAAAGTTTTGTAACTTTTAACAGAAAAATTTTAAAGTTTTTATCAAATATTCCGTCATTAATCTTGTGAAGGTAATAAGGAGTATTAATTTATGTACGATTACGAAGAACTAAAACAATCAATTGATAGCAGACGTGAAGAAGATTTCAAAGCATTAAAAGCAGAAATAAACGGTTTGGAAAGCTTTTTTGAAAAATGCTTCAAAGTATTTTTTGAAAATAATGCCGCAAAATCCGAACGTGATTTTAATGTAACTTCACTTTAATTAATAAAAAAGACGATTCGTTTGAATCGTCTTTTTTATTTTAAAACAACCTTTATTTCACCGTTTTCAGTATAAACATCCGCCGAGAATTTCATGCCATGATACCCGTCCGGCGGTACTTTAACATTTGTTGTACGTTTCATCATTCTAATTACAAGATTATTAAATAAATTTCCGCCTTTTTCTTTATATAAACGTCTGTGCGTAAGCTTGCCGTTTCTACTTATTTTAAATTCTATCTTGCAACGGCCTTCTTCTATCGAACTTGTTTCTTCAAGATTTGAATACAGAGCTCTCTGCAATTCGGATTTATAAGCGGTAATACTACTGTTAGGATTATAAGCCGTAGAATCATCCCAGATTTTATCAATTGGCGGAATATGTTTTATTTCCATTGCAGATTCTTTTTGCGGCGGAACTGTAGGAGTTTTTGGAGCCGGAGAATCCATACCGAAAATAACCCATCCGGATAAACCGATACAGGCCGCAAAAATTCCGTATGAAAGCATTTGCTTAGGGGTTATATTTATTTTCGATTTTGTATCAGCAGGAAATGCTGCGACTTCGTCAAACATATCATTTCCACAGTCACAGTATTCTACTCTTGTATTATGTAATTTTTGACAAACAGTACATTTAAACATAAATTAATTTTATAATGCATATATATTTATGCAATCATATTTTCAAATGAATTATTTTTTGACATATTGAAGTATATGCAAAACAATCGGCTTATTAATTGAAGGTTTGCTCACAAAAACCGTAATTGTAACCAGCAGCAATGCAGCAACAATAAAAATCAACAAAAACATTAAAGAATTCTTACTCATATACATTTACCCTCTCAATATCATTGAAATCACCCGGGTTAGACAGTGAAGTTTCCGTGCCGATTGAGTACATTCCACGAACAGTTGTTTCATCTCTGACAGAGTTTGCCGGAAATTCAAGTATTTTTGTATATTCAAGTGATTTTATAGTGGATACAATCTTATTGGAAGCTTCTTTTTGATATAAAGGATTTGAACACAACGCTTTTATATTAGAAATATGTCTGAACTTATCGACTTTAAAAGAGAAATAAAATGCCGTACCCAAAGGAGCATCAACTTGAGATTTCATCATGATTTCGTTTTGAATATCACTGCGCCATTTATTCCAGGCAATCATTTCTTCGCGCTTAGATAAACTTTTACCGGATGAATCTTCTTCCTGTTTCTTATTAACAAGTTCTTGTACGGGTTCACTTTTTACTTCAGGTTTATCTGTCACAATGTTTTTATTATCTGTCATAAATGCAGACGGTTCAATTTTAACATCCCTTTTAGACGCCGAAATCGGCTGATTATCATATACAATTTCCTGCGGTGAAATTTGTTCGGAATATCTTTGCAGCTTAAAATCAGAGCCGGCGATTACAAAAGTTTTGTGTAGCTTAGGTTTCGCTAACCCGATAATAATTGTAAGCAATATCAAAGCTATTATAGAAAATATTCTTAAAAAGTTCATAATTAATCTTTATCAATTTTAGAAATCAATTCATCGCAAGCATATATATCAAAATTTGTCTGACTTAACAAAATTGTTTCAGCAAGAAGTAATGCTGTAGGGACAAGTGCTGCTATAAAACTCAGCGCAAGGCCTTTAAAATCACCTCCTATTTCTGTCATGAAATAAGAAACGTTCATAGTAAATTCAATAAATATAATACTTAAAGCAATATACAAATATCTTCTATTATCAGCTCTAAGTTTTTTAACACCTTCAAGCCCGAAAATATTTACACCATGCTGCCTGTAATCACTAAACCCGTCCTGCTTAATAACTTCAGAACCCTGTATTTTCTTTGACGCAGTAAAGGCTGCAACAAGAGAAAAGAATGCAAATATAATCAAGAAAGTTGCAAGGACAAGAAATATAGGGCTGAATCTCAAGCCGGATATTCTAACCCATCCGGCAGCTTCTGGGAAACACATTGCAAGAGTATTTGAAACACCGTAAGCAAGGAATGGTGCTGTCAATATACCAAGAGCAATTTCTCCGGTCGATTTAAGCTGTAGACTGAATAATCTGTCTTTAATATTTTGAATTTTTGTTCTGCTTAAACTGTTTACATATCTATCAATCCAGATTCTGTATGCTTTAAGTACAGACTCAAAATCTTCTCTAAATTCAAATTTATTCAAAGTCGCCTGCCATTCAGAGCTGTTACATTTAAAATATCCGCATGCAATAGCTACTGTTGCCATTATTCCGGTAAAGAACAACGAAATAAACACCGCAAATGACATAAAGTTATTGACATTCATAAAGTAAACGAGATTGACAGAGTATATTCCCAGCAAAAATATTGCAGAAAGCCACAGCATAAAATTTTGAGCTATTTTAGAAGTTTTAATACTTTCTTTTACAACATTATTTTGAAGATAAAGACAAACACCCTGTTTTAGCATCAAACAGATTGCAAAAGTTATGAGAGCATATATTACCCAAACTTTTAGATTCGTTGGCAGATATAGATATTTTTCTGCCTCTTTTACCGTCAGTCCCATAAGGTAATTGGAAACAGCAAAAGAATTTATAATAGCACAGCCAATAAGTGCGATATGCAAAAATATACTTGTTTTGGAATTTGCACTAAGCTTCTGCCTGAGTTCATTAATAGAATATGATACCTGTTTTATAATAGCCACACGGGCTTTTTCAATAGGTTCACGCTGTTTTTCAATTTTAACTCTGGTAATTGTTGCTGTATCATTTCCGTAAATATGTTTTAAATCTTCTTCGTTTAATTCTTCCGATTCAATCATAGTCATTGACTTAGCGTCCTGAACAAGCTTTACACCGATATACTCGTTTGTATCTGCAAATACTATTTTGCAGACATTATTCACTTCAATTTTTTGCAAAGGGTTGCCTTTAAAAAGAATTTTTTCATTGTGAAAATTATTTATTACAAAACACTTTCCGGTTATTTTGTCAATTTGTACTGTCAAAAGGACATCATAGCCGACGTTTACAACAAAGTCACAATTCGGATTTGATCCTATATTAATCAACTCTTTATCATCAAAAGATTTTTCTTGAGATGAAGATAAAATAACTATAGACATAATCAAACAACCTTTCTATCTATCAAGTGCGTGGACAAAATTCTTGACAGCTTTGTCAACATTTTGTTCAGGGGAAACCAGAAGTTTCTTTTCACCCAGAACAGGTCCCAGTTTTTCTTTAACCATATCCAGTTTTTCAGGATGTGCATACAAGAACATCATAGCTAAATCAGGTGCATATTTTTGGACATTGCGAACATTTTGAGGCAGAGTCTCCCAATTTATTTGTTTTTCAATAGCACCCTCATTTTCTAAATCACCAAGGACTACAATAGCAGGCATATAGCCTGTTTTTTTCATAGTCAATGCATGCGAAAATGCTTTTTTCAGACCTATACCGTACGCTGTACCGTAATCATTTTCATCATATTTAGTAAAAGCATTCATTGCTTTTTCTATACCGGAGCCGTTAAACGGAGCACCTTCATATATAAGATACGCATCTTCAGACACTCTGAGAATCTTGACGGTATCTTCCGGATCAAGAATATTACAAATCTGCCTTACGGTTTTTTTCTGTGCACTTAGACCTTTCTGATTAGAGGCAGAAGAATCCACCACGAATATTACGGCAGCAGGTTTAAAATCATCAACTTTAATATGTTTAGCGGCATTATAGATTAGCTTTCCAATAATGGAGAGTGCAAGAATCAATAATCCGATTATTATAAGTCTTTTATTCATATACCAACTCTTTTTTTATATAATAATAACATATCTTTATTATAAAATCAATATTGATATAATTTTTAAGATTATGATATAATCTTTTTACAAATAAAGGAGAGGGTATGGAAAAAATATTTGAATTAATTACAGTTTTTATAACTGCATATTTAATCGGCTCAATTCCAACGGGATATATTATTGTAAAAACATTTACGGGACAGGATATAAGAGCGATAGGTTCGGGTTCTACGGGTGCTACAAATGTAAAAAGGGTTATGGGTAAAAAATGGTTTTTCATAACACTTTTGCTTGACGCATTTAAGGGGGCACTGCCGGTTATACTTGCGAAATTATTTGCGACAACATTTACCGGTATAGGGCTTTTACCGGTAGTAGCTGCAATTGCAGTAATTCTCGGACACAGCAAATCAATATTTCTTAAGTTTACCGGCGGAAAATCTGTCGCATCGGGAGTAGGAACAATACTGGCTCTTAACTGGCAGGTAGGATTAATGATTGCGTTAATCTGGGCTGTTATTACTTATGCCTCAAAATATGTCTCTTTAGGCTCTATAATTGCACTGGCTGTTTCACCGTTTTTAATGTGGTGGTGTAAAGCACCGATTGCATATACAGGGTATTGTATACTTGCAGCAGTTTATGTTATATGGCTGCATAGAAGCAATATTCAAAGATTAATTAAAGGAGAAGAAAACAAAGTAAGATAAAAAAAGCGGTCATTTGACCGCTTTTTTTAATCAACCCGACAAATCGCCTGTATGCCGCTATTGTTGCGGGTGTAGTAGAGGTTCGTGTAAGTAGGGCCGAAGCCTCGGCCGTATGCGTCGTCCTTCGAGGCCTCCTCACCCGACCACAAGTAGAAGCGGGGCTCAGGAAGACCTAAAGATGTTGCGGTTCCTGACTCATAGGTCAAGTTATACACATCATTATAGGCTCCCACCGTAGGGTTCCCTTTGTATATTAAGCTTGCTATCTTTGCGAGGTCGTCCATTGTTGGCATTTTATTTATGCCGCCGCACTGTTTTACTGCTCCTGCCCAGTAATCACCTTCAT
>DVIU01000274.1 GCA_018711035.1 Candidatus Scatousia excrementigallinarum | reverse complement strand
ACATATGCCTTTTAACGCTGCTTTTGCTGCGTAAGTACCGAAAGTAATAATCTGACAAACCTTATCTTCTCCGTATTTTTGGGTTACATAATCAATTACCTCGCCGCGGCGTTCGATACAGAAGTCAATATCAATATCGGGCATGGTAAAACGTTCAGGATTCAAAAACCTTTCAAACAACAGTTTATGCTTAATCGGATCCAAATCAGTAATTTCAAGAGCGTAAGCAACAACGGAGCCCGCTGCGGATCCACGTCCCGGCCCTACCGGAATACCATGGGTTTTGGCATAATGGATGAAATCCCATGTAATTAAAAAATAAGCGGCAAAACCCATCTGTTCAATTACGCCTATTTCATAATCAACACGTTCTTTCAATTCCGGAGATATTTCTCCATATCTTTTTTTGCACCCTTCATAAACAAGATATTCCAGATAAGAGTCAATAGTATGGCCGGCCGGCACTTTATAATCAGGAAGCGGGCTTTTACCAAGTTCTAACATTAAATGACATTTTTCAGCAATATCAACCGTATTTTGAATACAACTGTCAAATGTTTCCGAATCCATCCATTTAAAGGCATCTCTTAATTGTTCTGCTGTTTTAACATAAAATTCATTATTAGGAAAATGGAATCTGTTAGGATCATCTTTATCACTGTTTGTCTGCATACACAAAAGTGTGTCATGCATATCCGCGTCCTCACGTTTTAAATAGTGGGAATCATTGGTGATAACCATTTTTATATCAAGTTCTTTTGCAAGCTTTATTAACGGAGGATTAGTACGTTTTTGTTCTTCTATTCCGTGATCCTGAAGTTCAATATAATAATCTTCTCCGAATAAATCTTTGTATCTTTGAGCAGTTTCTTTAGCAGCTTCGTAATCATCTTTCAAAAGATTTTGTAAAACCTCACCGCCCAGACATGCAGAAAGACAAATTAAACCCTCATGATGTTCTTTTATCATCTCAAAGTTAATACGAGGATGTATATAACGACCTTTGCACCAGGCATCGGAAACAAGTTTCAAAAGGTTGGAATAACCGGTTTTATCTTTTGCAAGCAAGACAAGGTGATAACATGGATTGTGAAGCTTGTTGCGTTCCGTAATATCACCGTCATGCACATAAAACTCACAGCCTAATATAGGTTTAACGCCATTTTCTTTAGCGGTAGTATATAGTTCCATGTCTCCGTACATTACACCATGGTCGGTAAGAGCAACGGCTGGCATGTTATTTTCTTTTGCGAAATTTATTAAATCTTTTATTCTTATTGCACCGTCCAGCAAAGAATATTCACTGTGGACATGCAACGGTACATACTGTTTTCCCATAGTAATATGATAAATTAAACAAACGTTTTAATCCATATTTCGTTAACTATTCGTTATAATTCTCTAGAACTTTTTCAATAAGCTCACGCATTCGGTCTTTCATGAATTTCGGAGTAAGTACAACACAATTTTCTGCATATTTCATTAATCTTGATAAAAGAACATCCGGATCTTCATTTGAATTTACAACAATAAGATTACCTCCGGCGTCGTAACCGTTTGAGTATTCCCATTCTTTTAATTTGTAAGAATTTGCAAGACGCCCTTTTAGCATGTAAACAACGGACATGCTGACATCTTTTGATGTAGATACCGTTGGCATTTGCTTTATACTTTTTATATTGTCAATTGGAATATCAAAAACCTGACGACTCAATTGATTAAACACACTGAAACAGACTTTTCTGTTCTGGTATTTTATTTCTTTTGGTGAGCATATAATTGTTATTTCGTCATCATTTGAGACGTATACGATTTCGAGTTTTTTCTTTTCAGCACAAAATTTTTCACACTCAATAATCTGGTCACGCAGCTTTGAATAATAAAAAGTTAAATCAAGTTGAACATCAGAATTTAATGAATTTGCATAAGATTTAGCGTATTCACTATATCTCATTTCAATAGATTTAATAAACGCTTTAATGGTTTCACGATTTTTTGTATTAGGCAGAATTTCGGCAGCAGATTTCAATAGATGAACGATTTTCACGTCATCGGCAGAAAAATCTATATTAAAAGGCATATTTAATAAATAGTATTTATTTTTTACTTTTTTAACTTTAACACCGAATATTTTAATAGTGTTCATATATTTATTTAAAATAACCGGAAAAGTTGAGTTATTAGTTGAAGCTTCTTCAGCAAAAATATTCATTACTTCAGAATATTCCACCTCTCCATTCAGAAGAAGCTTCAGCAAAGTAAAGATTTTAATGCAGGAGTCATTATATTTTTCACTTAGTTTAGCCATCATTATAACCCTCACGCATTTCTTTTAATGTTGAAATAATATCCTTTTTAAAACTTTCCGGGTACAGAACCTTACAGGCGTAACCGAAAGATAAAATCCTTTGCTTTACTATAAACGGATTTGATGTAGTATTTTCAATTAAAAGTTTTCCGTCCTTAATTTCAACAAGCTTTTCTTCATCAGTAAGTTTTATTTCATTTGGATTTGCTCTCAACTCATAACCCACAGTAAATTTTTCAATATTTGTGACATCTGTTTTGAAAATTTTTACATTCAAAATTGCTTTTATTCTTGAGATTGGGAAATAACCGTACTGATTATATTCAAGACCGGTACCGTACAGGTAAAATTTATTATTATTAAGTTCTACTTTATCTGTAATAATTTCAATCGATTTTTCACCGGAACGAGGAGAATTATATAAGAAAGTTATCTGGTCTTTATTATTGCAGTGCCTTATAAGTTTCTCAACAAGATTCGGGTCAATACCGCAGAACAGAGAAACTCTATCAAGTGCTGCACTCAAGTCCGGATTTTTAATTAAATCAGAAATTTTCCTGAGAAATTTCTCAAGCATTAACAATTCATGCAGTTCTATATTTTTAGAAACTGTTTTATAAACTTTTATAAGACTCTTAATTTGTTCATCCGTAATTTGTAACTCAAAAGGATGCGAAACCAGCTTATATTTAGAACCTTCAGTTTTGCGGGTTCTGATAATTTCACAACCGACCATTCTTAGTGAAGTAAGATAAACTCTAAGTGTATCAATAGAAATCGGCTCTTTTATATACTCATGCTTTTTAAAATATGTATTTATTTCGTCGTAAGATTTAGGTGATTCAAGCAGGAGAGAAAAAACAACAAGAGATTTAAAACCTGTAAAGGACATCAGGTTATAAGTCACTGTTTTATTTTTCATAAATTCTTTCATACTTAAAGCCCCTCTGGTTATTCTTTAATTTTATAATAAACTTATAAAAATTTCCAATCTTTAATAAAAGCATGGTAAAAAAATAGTAATATTAATACTTTCAGATGTTAACAGAAATTTATTACTGAAAAACAATATCATGCAAATGTCAAGAAAAATTTTCCAAAATCTTTACGTAATTTCATTAAATAAACTTCATTAAGATTTAAGAACTTAAATTTTTTCTTACGCTAACAGGGGGCATGGTCAATTGTAAAAAATAATTAATTTTTTTTTGCTTGTCAAGTAATTAACTTAGTTTTACATTAAAAGGTGTGGAGGACAATTACCCACTTGGATAATATTAAGGCTACCGACCCGGGGGAGGGTGAGAGAGTAGTTGAGGACAGTTGAAGAAAAAGAGGTGATGGCACAAAAGTCCTTAAGAAAAAAGAGATTAAGGAAAAAAGAGAAAGAAAAAAGTTATTTTGAGGTGAATCTATAAAAAGATTAGGGATTTTATTTTAATGGTGATTAGGGATATTTTTTAAATTTTAAAATTTTTTGAGGAGTATTTGGGGATTAAGTTGTAATAATGTTAACGGTTTGCTATTAACCGTATTTTGTCTTAAAATTTTATTGTATGGATGAATTAAAAAGTAAAAAAATTATAGCCCTTATGTCAGGAACATCCTGTGACAGTATTGATGCAGGACTTTGTATTGTGGAACCTGATATGAGTTGCAAACTCGTTCAGGGAATAAATTTTCAGTATCCTGACCATATCCGTACAAAAATATTCCAGCTTTTTTCAGGTAACGCTACCATTAAAGATGTATGCCAGATGAATTTCGCAGTGGGAAAATGTTTTGCCGATGCTTGTAATGTCTTAATATCTGAGCATGGTAAACCGGATTTTATCGCAAGTCATGGTCAGACTATCTACCATTCACCTAAAAAAGAAAAACTTGACGGGATTCAGTTAAGAAGTACATTACAAATTGGAGAAAGTTCGGTTATTGCAGCAGAAACCGGATGTACTGTAATTTCTAATTTCAGAGAAGCCGATATTGCAAACGGGGGAGAAGGTGCACCTCTTGTATGTTTTGCCGATGAAAAATGGTTTAAAAAATTAAAAAAGAATGTTGCTGTACAAAATATTGGCGGAATTTCAAATGTAACAGTAATTTCTGATTCGCATAAGACTTTCGGATTTGATACAGGAATAGGAAATATAATGATTGATTACTGCATGAGTAAATACTTCGGCAGAACTTTTGATATGGACGGAGAAATTGCTAATTCCGGAAAGATTTGTGATAGCTGGCTTAACTGTCTTTTGCAGGATGATTACTATTTTAAAAAACCTCCGAAAACTACAGGCAGAGAATATTTTTCACCGATGTATATCGAAACAGCGTTACGTTTTGCCCCAAAAGAACCAGAAGATATTATCGCAACAGTAACGGCTCTTACAGCAAAAACAATAGCTCAGTCTTATGAAAGATTTATTTATCCCGAGTTGGATTTGGATGAAGTTATTGTAGGAGGAGGCGGAGCTTATAATCCAGCTTTGATGAAATTTTTGCGTCATTATCTTCCAAAGCATGTTAATATTAAAACCCATGAGGATTACGGTATCTCAAATAACTTTAAAGAAGTAATGGCTTTCGCACTCTTAGGATATTGTACTTATTATGGTATCCCTAATAATCTGCCTGAATGTACCGGTGCTAAGAGACGCGTAATTCTTGGAAAGATGGCTAATTGCTAAATTACCCGTTTGTGCTATTATAATTTTATTAATATTTGTAAATGTTATTTGAGTCAGGTAGCAATTTAATTATTTACAGGTTATAACTAATGTATAACAAACCTAAAATTTTATACTTGTTACCCCGATAACCAATTAATTTAAAAGGAGAAAAAATGATTCAGAAATTAGGCCAGCGCTTTGTATCAGCAGGAATGAATTTAGAAGGTTCTGCAAACCAGAGACTTTCACGTATTATGCAAAATAATGCTAAAGTTTTTAAAGATACATCTATGAATGAAAGAATTGAATCTTTAATTGCATCGAAACAACAAATCGTTATCCCTGAAGCAAAAGCTGAAAAAATTGTTCCAGAAAACAGTATTAATTATATTGCATAGTTATAATAAAGTTTTTATAGAACCAGGAATGTACCTGATCAAATCGTGAGCGAAAACTCCGTATTCGGTCAGGTCATTTTTTGCTAAATCACCGCAGAGCCCATGAAGATATACGCCTAACCTTGCAGCATAAAAGGCCTCGCATTTTTGTGCCAGAAGTCCTGCTATCATGCCAGTCAAAACATCACCGCTTCCGGCTTTTGCTAGCGCGCTATTTCCCGTATTATTTACATAAATTTCCAAATCTTTCGAGCAAACAATAGTGTTGTGTGATTTCAAAACAGTTACACAGTTATATTTATTTGAAATTTCTTTCGCAGCTTTTTCCATATCAGCAAGCACAACATCCAAATCTACATGAAGAAGTCTTGCGGCTTCTTTAGGATGCGGAGTTAAAATAAGATGAGACGGCAAAAATGTACTTTCAAGTTTTGAGAGAATGTTTAATCCGTCAGCGTCAATCACCGTTGGAACATCCGGAGCCAGTTCCATTGTTTTTATAAAAAGTGAAACAGCAGCCTGATGTGTAGAAAGTCCACAGCCGATTGATAAAACATCAGCATTTTTTAACTGGTTCTCCAAATCAGCTACAGGCGCAAAAACTATATTTTGAGTTTGTGCTGCAACTGCGTCAATTACCCGTTCAGTTGTACACAAAAAGACATACCCGCAGCCGATTTTCAATGATGCGAGAGATGATAACAATGCAGCTCCGGGCATATAGTCAGAGCCTGCTATATTTAAAACTCTGCCGTAAGATCCTTTGTGAGAAAATTCTTGCCGAACCGGCATTTTAAAGTCCATTTTGCCTTATAACCTCATATGCAACAATTGCCACGGAATTAGAAAGATTTAAACTTCTCTGGCCTTCTTTCATGGGAATTGTCAGTGCATTTTCATCCCTGACATAAATCTCAGGTAACCCTCTTGTCTCCGGCCCGAATACAATAAAATCCCCATCTTGAAAATTTACATCAGTATAAATTCTTGTTGTTTTTGTTGTCAGATAATAAAAGTTAGCACTCTTATTTGCTTCAAACAATTCCTCCATAGTATCAACTTTATGCAAATCAACACTATCCCAGTAGTCTAATCCTGCACGCTTCGTATACTTACTGGAGAGAGAAAAACCAAGTTTACCGACAAGATAAAGTGACGCGCCGGTACAAGCGCAGAGTCGTGCAATATTGCCTGTATTTTGTGGAATCTCAGGTTCGTATAACACAATGTTCAGCTTTGCCATTTTTAATACCTAGTTATCAAATAACTTTTCACTTTCCAGAATTACCGGAACAGCTCTTACTACACAAAATATAATTGCAATCCATGCCAGAATAAGAGCTATAACACTTAAAGGAGAAGCCAGCTTTGCAGATAACCCCGGAGTTGCGGCAAATATGAGAAGTATAAAAGCCATAACTTTCGCAACCGCATAACTTATTCTCATAAATTTTGATGCACAAATAAATTTACCCCAGGATGTAGATTGCATAGATTTATCACCGAATGCTGTCATACCTTTAGACAAAGCAACGCTCCTTATGCTGTCTGTTATAAACGCTCTGGTAACACATATAATTGGAAACCATACCGATATCCACCCCAGAACAGCAAACACTATCCAGTAAGAAGCCTCGACAATTCTATCACCCATTATGTCAAGCACTGAACCGAGTTCTGATGCCTGATTGTACTTTCTTGCGATATATCCGTCCACACCATCCATTGCAAATGCAACAATAGTTAAAAATACAGACCAGATATACGCAGATGTTGAATCCGCAAACAGAAACATTATTGCAACAAATGCAACAAAAATTCTGCTGATAGAAACCAGATTTGCAGTGTTATTTTTAATATCCATTTTATAAACCTCTCTTTTACTTTTTAGTTCTGGAAAGCGCAAAATTCACTTCATCAAGTTTTTTTCGCCTGTCACCAAGCATAATTTTTTCAGCCTGCTCTAGAATTGTTGTTACCATAAAGCCGTTATCGCCGTCAGAACGAGCCTTTTTACCTGTTTCACAGCAGCTTATAAAATGCTGGCACTCAAGCTTTAACGGTTCAATTTCAAGATAATCAAGACTTATATTTTGTGAATTATCTTTCTTAAAATTATCATAAATCACAAGTTTGTTTTCCTGCACAGTATCATCTAAAATTGCAGTAGCTTTTGTTCCTCTGACAAGAAGCTGGACGTGCTTTTTAGGTGTAATCCAACTGTCGGAAATCTGACCTACCATTCCGTCCTCAAACTCAATACTGATATGCGTTATATCCATAATATCATTCTGCTCGGAAGAACATCCGACAGCAGAAATGATTCTAACAGGCTCTTTGCCTGTTACATAACTCATCATTGAAACATCATGAGGAGCTAAGTCCCACATAACACTTCGGTCGTTTTTGAAGAAATTAACATTTAATCTGTCGCTTTGAGCGTATACAATCTCGCCAAGCTCTCCTTCTTCAATGAGCATTTTTAATCTGTTCACGGCAGGATGGTAAAGTAAAAGGTGGCCGACCATTAGAACAAGCCCTTTTGCATGAGCAAGTTCGGTTAAATCTTTCGCTTCCTGAGCAACAGTAGATATAGGTTTTTCAACGTAAACATTTTTGCCGGCTTCCAACATAGCCTTAACAACTTTATAGTGTGTATGACTAGGGGTAACAACGGCAACAGCAGTAATTTCAGGATTGTTTATGATTTCATTAAAATCGTTTGTTGTTTTTACTCCGGGATACTGTTCGCGTACTTTTTCCAAATTACTTTCATCCAGATCACAGACAATTTCGAGCACATTTAAATTATAAAAATTCCGGACAATATTTCTGCCCCAGACACCGCAACCAATAACTGCTATTCTTTGTTGTTTCATGTTTATCCCTAACCTTTATTATACTAACTATATAACTATAATACGTTGCACATAATATTTTGCAAATATTTAAATTTACTTAACCGCGCTGACTTTCAATTCTCAACTTATGCATAGCCTCGCAGCGTTCAAAAAATAATTCTTTATCCTCCGGCGGATAGCATCCGGCAAGTTTCTCAAGAAGTTCCTGAGGGAATTCGGAGTCTCTTACCATGTATTCCAGTATATCATCATCTAAACGGGTTAAATGTTTATAATTTTTATAAAATATAGATTTACATTCCTGCATAGCCTTATCAGGATTTTCAAAAGCACGTTCTCCAAGTTTGTATGTTGTATAATTCCCGTCAAAATAAATTCCTTTATATTTTTTCATCATAAGACGGATTATCATGTCAAACTCAGAAAGAATTTTAAATTTTTCGTCAAAATAATTTTCTTTTTCCAGCACAGAACGTTTAAAAAACATAGCCTGACGCGCACACGGCATTACCTGAAAAGCATTGTGCATTGCCGGTTGAAACATAAAAACAAATCCGTCCGGATGTCTGCAATATGCAGGAGAAAAAGTAAAGTCAGCCTGATTTGCTTCCATAAGATTAACCACATCCTGAATAGCTGTAATATCATGAAAAAAGTCATCAACACTTAAAAAGCAAATATACTTCCCTTTTGCTCTCATAATACCTTTATTATAAGCATGCACTTTACTTGTATCTTTTTCCGAGAAGAAATTAATATACCCCTTTGTCTTATATTCTTTCAACAACACATCCGTTTCATCCGTCGACGCGCCGTCAATAACAATATGCTCTATTTCAGGGTATGTCTGCTTATCCAGCAAATTAACCTGAAGATAAAAATCATCAGTCTGGTCTTTATCAATAATATTATAAGTAGTTGTAATAATAGATACTTTAGGGTCCATACTATTCTCCTCAATAATAAG
>DVIU01000273.1 GCA_018711035.1 Candidatus Scatousia excrementigallinarum | reverse complement strand
ACGCTCCCGTCGTCATTTGCGCGCGCTCCTCGTCTGACGTGCGGCTATTTCCAACAAAATCTTCGCAAGATGAAAATGCAGTAAAACTGCATTTTCTTAGCCTGCTACAGGTTTGTTCGTGATAAAGCCATAATTGCATATCCGCTATTTCACGTTCAGTCATGTTTTCCACCTCGGTCGTCCTCATATTCCTGCCAGCATTTATGGTCTTTGAACATAAGCAAAATGTCGCTCATATTTTCGCTTTGCACGGCTCTGTCTGAGGCTATAAATTCGTATAACTCCCGCATACTTATGCCCGCAAGCGCTTCGTCCCATCTCGGTAGTTTGCCCGCAATGTATGGGAAGTCTCTGTAAATCTTCTCCAATGTATAGTGCCTTCTTCGGCTGTTAGCCGCTCTGTTTGCGCTTTTTGTAATGTCGTTTTTTAGCATATCAAAGTATCTGTCAATGGCGGCGGTGTCTTTGCCGTTCACGCGGTTTCCTCCGAACCTGTAATCACAAATCTTTTTAATCAACAATCCCGCCTGCGCGTCCTTTAATGAGTAGAAGATGTTTGCGTAAACCGAACGAAAGGTGAAGGATGCGCACCTCTTTCTGTAAGGGGGACTGTTTTCTTTCTGCTCTTCAAGTTCATCCTTTAAGAGTAGTAAAATGCCCGTCACCCTGTCGGTTGAATTTGGATTGAACTCCTCGTCTGCAAAGAAAAAGCGGCACATCTTTTTTATAAAGATGCCCGCCTGTACGTCCGTAAGGTCGCCCGTAATATCTGCGTAGGTTATGTAAAAATAAAATTTATCTGTCACTCGTTGCCCTCCTTATCTTTCGGATATTTTTGTTCGTATTTCTTTATCAAATAATAGATATGTTTTTGATCTGCAAGCTCGGTATCGATTGCCAGTTTTGAGTGTAAATCAGCCCAGTCCGTGTCCTTTATATATCGTTCTCCGCTGCCGAAAAGCTCGCCTTCGAGGTCTGGATGCAATGCCTTGAATTGCTCGTAAGTCATAGCATCAGCCTGCGTTGGCTCAGGCATATCTGCGGGGCAATCGGCTGTTTCCTTGTCTTTTGGCTTGGGCTTGCTGCGCTTTTTCTTCGGCGCATTGATAGTGCAGGCGTCAAAGTAGAGTTTAATTGTCTTATCCCCGAACTTCGGCTGTTTCCCCTCCACAAAGAAGTCATACAGTCCCAATACAAATGCACCGTGCTTTTCGGACGGCAGAAGTTTAAGGGCGTTGTGGTAGCTGCGTTTAAACTCGAAGTGTTTGAATTTATAGCTGTATTTCTTTGTCTTTGCTCCCGTGCTCTCAACCGCCTTTACCTCTTGCAGCATATCTGTAATCGTGCTCCAATAAAAGGCCTGAGTGTCGGTTGCCCATGCCGCGGGCTTTTCGTCCTCAAATTCAAACCTGCAAATTGCCATGGCAAAGGCGTTCGCCTCTTCCTCGGTCATGCTCTTTAAAATGTCTGCGTAGATACTGTAAAACGTAAATTTTTCCAACTCGATTTTCTCCTCCTTATTTTGTTTTAGTTGTTGTTAAAGTTTTGTTGTGTTTGTTCTCGTGCGTGCATAAATAGTTAATTACATATTGCTACCTCCTTAAATTTTTTATAGAAAATGGGAGCAGATTTGCGATTAAGTAGATCAAAATTTTACCAAAAATTTCAGGTAGTATAAATTATTTTTTTCTAAATTTATATTTTCCCTTGCCCATACCGCTTATAGGCTCGATAAGATTGGCGGTTTTCATCTTGTTTAAGAGTTCGCTTGCAGGGGTTTTTGTAAGTCCGATAGTTGCCATTATATCAGCCCTTGCAAATGTCTTATCATATCCGAAGGCGTTAAAGAGCATTATAATGTGCTCCTTTGTTTTGCTCGTAAGATCTGTATTTTTTAAGACATTCTCGAAGACCTGTTTTTTAGATGAAAGACCTGTTTTTATATCCTCAAAGACCTGTTTTTCAGGCGAAAGACCTGTTTTTGCGTTGTCTGAGTAATTGAGGTTATATAGAGTAACGGAGAATTGTGTTTCGTCCGAATAGAAAACAGGCTCCATTTCCAGCGTGAAGTTTGCTGCGCTGTGGTAATCTTCTTTAATCTTTTTAAAGCCGCTGCCCCTGCGTTCCATAAAGTGCATACGGTTGAACAAGTCGGCAATTATGGGGTTTCTGCGGCGGGACGGTATTTTATCGGTATCTAAATTTTGTACCCTCGAGCCATCGCACATGCCGCCGGGAGAGTAAATTTCCATGCGATCATCATAAATGTCTATGTGAACTTCGCTGCCGAGGTCGAGGTATGAGCGGTGGATTAGGGCATTTACCAGGCATTCAAAGGCGGCGCGTTCGGGAATGTCGGGCAGCTCAATTCTACCGTTTGCCGTCTTTTTCCATGCTTTTTTAGTGTTGTTCTTAATGAACTCCTCGCCGTTCTGTAATAAGCTTATCAAACTGCCTGAATATTCTTTATCGTCAACGGCATCCATTACTCCGGAAGCCTTGTTCTTGCCATACCAGTGGGTGCAGAACAATCTGGAATGTCTTAACGGACATTCGTCGGCGAGCAACGCGCCCGCATTAGTAAGAAGACCGTCTGTTGTCATCAGTCCGAAGGATATGAAGTCCTGTTCGTTAAGTTCGTTGCCTGTGCGTTGCAGATATACAGAGCGCAATTTTGTAAAGGCAAAATCATCGAATCTGTAGGCTGTTGTCAGACTATCGAATGTTTTGTCACTGCCTTTAAGTACGAGCTGCTTTAATTGAGCGGCTGTGGCGGGTACGCTCTCATTGCCTATGCGTACATATGCAATTCTGTTTCCGTCGCCAACATAGTAGTAGGGTGTTTCAATGCCCGCATAGACATGCAGAATGATAAAGGTCTTATCGTCCTCCTTATGAATTTTAAGATTAGTGGAGGGGATGGGATCCATCTTGGTTTTTAACTGCTCGCTTATTATTTCAGAATTCAACTTTGCATCCCTTAGCCCGACGATTGTTTCGTCGTTTGCTATGCCAAAAATCAGCGCGCCGCCTATACCGTTGGCAAACGCGCTCACGCTTTTTAGCCAACTTTTGGGCTTCTTTACTTCAAGCTCCAATTTCTTATCGTATTCAGTTGTTTCGCCCAGATAATCGACTATATTCATAAATTACTCCGAGTATTTGCAAAGATAATATCATAAATTCATTTAATATGCAAGTATGAATTTTATTTTTACACTATAATATTGCCTGCATGGTAGCAGAGTCATTCTGTCCCCGTTCACTTATATACACCCGAAAACACCGAAATTATTCCGCAACGGCAAAAAAAATTTTTATCGCCTGTTTTTGCGCGACATAATCTTTGTTATCTCTCTGTCAATGTCGGCATTTTCGTCAAAGATATAAACATTGTTTTCGGCAATAAATTTATCCGCACGCTTTTCTAAAATCTCAATTATGTAATTATTCAGCCGCTCTGCGCGAAATTGTTCCCACGACATTTTGACTCTGTGAGCCGTATCTTCCTCGCGTGCTATTATGCGTTCATACGCCTGTTGCTCAGGGTTGGGGAAACGCTTTTGCCTGTATATCAGTTCTTCTGTTAAAAAGTAGTACAGCCATGCGAAGATGTCCGCCTCATCTTCTAATCGTTCTGCGAAGATTAAACGGAAACGGTAGGGGAGGTCGTTTATGTGGTAGCGCGCATCGTCCCACGGGTATTCGTCCAGCGTAAACAATATCTTGAGCGCAAAGCGGTAGTATTCTGTAAAGCTGAAGAACCATATCAAAAATTCTTCCCACACCTGTGCGCCTAATAGGGCGTTGAAGGTCTCTAAAATAACGTCGCTGCAGTCGTCCGTCTTGTGCGATATGACGAACTTCTTCCACATTATCTCAAAGTCTATATCCGAATAAGTGCGGCTGCCGTCGTCTAAATCTTCGCGCTCAAGCCGTTCAATCAGCGGAGTCAGATGCTTGGAAATATAGCTCTGGCTCTTTTTCATTTTATGTGCAATTACCTGCTGGGAATAGCCTTTTTTAAATAGGCTGACCATCCTGCGTTCTTCATTGGAGAACGTGCTTTTGACGGTCTTTCTGTCCATATGGGCGGCGATGGTGTCGTCGTAATTTATCGTCTTTTGGTAGGCAACGCACTCCCACGGATTGTTCTCGTTGTCGTCCTCGTCAATTTCGCCATTGCGCTTGAAGTGGCTTTCGATGTCCAAATACCGTCTGTCGTGTTTGTGGTTATTGTTGTGCTCCTTTTTGTCTAGCTCGGTGAGTTCGGCATACATTTCGGGCGTAACCCTGACGGGGATAATATACGCCTTGCCATCTATGTAGTAGTTGCTTGCATGCGGCTGTTGCTCGGTGACGTAATAATATGTCACAAGCCCGTCATTTCTAGGCTTGCGCTTCGGATTGTTGATTTTCCGCTGGCATACCATTCCGTATTCAATTTCTGGCCGCGCTTTGTTAAAATACTTGCGCTCACGCTCTTTCTCGTTTATCGTCATGACAAAGTAATATTAACACAACTTACTCCTAATGTCAAATGAAGGCAAACAAACGTTTGTGTATTATCTGTAATTTTTATAATCATTTTTGTATGCAATTAGTAGACAAGTTTATAAAATTTGATTAGAATACAGCATAGAAAACTATTAAAGAGAATGTTTGCCTATGACTAATGAGGAATTCAATAGAATTCTAAAAAACTTAAAAAAGAATGATTTAGCTGCATTGGAAGATATCTATAATGAATACTTCCAAAAATTAAAATTTACGGCGCTTTGTATTGTACGAGATAATAATGATGCTTACGATATAGCAATGAATGTCATTTTAAAACTCGTTGATATCCCTATATATGATGATTCAATAAAAAATCATGTGGGATTCTTGATTACTATTACAAGAAATGAATCAATCAATTTTATTAAAAAGAAAAACAGATCGCTTCAATTCGATGGAGATTTTGATAGATATGCAAATAGTATTAGTGATAATCTTTGGATTAAAGACATACTAGAAGAGTTAACAGAAGATGAAAAAGATGTATTTATAGAACATTGTATTTGGGGAATTAGGCTTAAAGTAATAGCTAAAAAACAGGGTAAGTCTTATGCAACTGTAGTCAGAACCTATTCAAGCATCAAAGATAAAATAAAACAGCTATATAGTTAGCTGTATCTAAAATAAAAAATTTTTAATTCTGCTGATAACTTTTGTCTTTCTTAATTGTCTTATATATATAACCTACTTATATATTAGGAGTTTTGTGATGAAAGCTATTTTTTATGGGATTGCTTCTTTGTTGTGTGCATTGACCGGAGTCGTTAGTGTTACACCGCAAGAGGATGAGATTCGTTTCGGTTCGAGTTATAATGGCTCTATATATGCTGGCAGTAAAACGGAATACGTTACATATGTAACAAAGGAGGAGGAAGAAAGCTTTATTAATGGAGGACTTCCGAGGTATTATGATACAAGCGGCAGGAGTAAAACATGTGCTAACGTGGCCGGGACAATCTTGTTGGGGTATTATGATAAAAACTATGATGAACTTATCCCTGATTTTACATCTGCAAGAGTAATACGTGACCGCGTAATCTATTATGCGCAAACATCCGCCGTGCAGGATGTTATAGATGAATTATATTATGATATGGATACCAATACAGCTACGGGCGGTACGACTATTAAAGATTTTCAGAATGGACTCCGCAAATATGTCAATGAACTGGGCCGTAATATAGCATTTTCAAATGTTGGAAACAGCAATGGATTTAATTATTCCGCATATTTAAATTCTATCAGGAATGAACAACCGGTTGCGTTATTTGTTTCAAAATATAGTCTGATTCCTATAGCAGATTTTGGTATTTCAGCTACACAGGATAGATTGGACAAAGATTACTATACAGGCAATCATGTTTTGGTTGGGTACGGGCTTAAAGAGATAAAATATTACAATTCAAACGGAACGTTACAAAAAACGATAACTCTTTTAATGGTTGCAACAGGGTATAGTCGTGAACCTTTATATTATGTAGATCTATCAGATTGCGGATATATAGATAGTTATTCTGTAAATATATATTAAAGGATTGTTATGGATAAATTGCAAAAAAAGGTCAAAGAGCAAATGGATAGCGACAAACAGAGCTTTGACGAGTGGTTCAACGCCAACAGAGGTCAGCTGAGTCGCTTTGATAACGAACAAACGGCGGAGGTAAACATTGGTGGCGACACGCTTGCGCGGTCGCGCAAAGTATGGATTGCTTTGATTGCAGCAATACTCATGCTCGCTATTTGCCTGTCAGTAATATTGCCGCTGACGCTCAACGACAACTTCAGCGATTCGGGCTTCGGCGACGACAGCGTATATCAGCTGGAGATGACAGATGAGGAACTGTCCGCAGTACTGGGCGAGTATCCCTTTTTAAGCGATATGTGGATAACCACCAGTTTGACGGTAAAATTGCATGACGACGCATCCGACGTCATGGATATTATAGGCGGCGAGGTTGAAACTCAGTCGGACTATTATTTAATTACTGCACTGATTGAGTATAACCCAAACTATCATTTTGGGTATAGGTCGGTGTATGAATCTCTCGAAAACCGTGTGTCAGTAAATGATTGGGATATAAGTTATGAACAGACATCGATTGATGCCAGTGGGTTGTATGTCTACATGTTGCGCATGGAGGACAGCGGCGGGCAGGTCGTCTATATGGAGGTTCATTGTTTCGAAAATAATATAGATTATATTCTTTACCACTTTATATCGTAAGAGAAAATTAAATACAATTAAACGGTAAAAATGCGTCTGTGTGTTTGGCATAGACGCATTTTTGTTTTAAAGGTAACTTGTAACAATGCTGTAAAATATATGTAATAAATTTGTATCACATGATAAATGTGTAAATTTTCAATTGTCTTATATATGTAATATAAATTAGCAAGGGAGGGTTTTACGTATGGATATGTAAATTATGGATAGGTAGTATATTACTTGTAAACTAATTCACTAAATATCATTGACAAAATTTTAAAGGAGATTTATTATGAAAACGAAAAGCAAAAAAATAGCAATAATTGTTTTGGCATTATTTATGGCTATTCTTTGTTTTGTATTAACGGCTTTTCAAAGTAATATTGCTAAAGCAGATGAGAATTATGCTTCCCGTAAAGGCTTTGATGTCAAAGGACTTAATTATGCAGATGATTACAACAAAGAAACGGTTGCTATCTCAAATTATGGTAATATGTCTTTATGGGTTGCTGAATACAATTACTGGGATAATAATAATCAAGTGCTATATCATACTTATTTTATAGAGGCCAGATTATGCAGTAATGGTAAAGCAGGCGATTATTATAACAATCAAAAGATGTCTATATCAATCAGTCATAAAAATTATATAAAAACCGATGTAATAACTTACTCACCTGAGCAGACGGATACACAATATACCGTTACTGAAGGTATAAATATTGGAGCTAATACAAGTGGCGAAGTATCTTTCGGTTATAGTTATCAAACTTCGCGTACATATTCCGATATTTCATATACATTTAACAGGACTTTAAGTAATGAAAGTGTGCCAACATTAACAACGACCTTTAATTTTGATTTTTCAAACTATGATACCGATGTATCTGGTCGTTCGCCTTATGCTGGAGAGATCGTGCAAAAAATGGCAATCACTTACGCTGTTGATTTCAAGACGGTACCAGATTATTATGATACTGATGTTGAGACATTTACTATTACTTATACTGGGATTATTAACCGACATCCACAGGTTACATGGTGGTTCCCGTCATCTGAGCAAAATACTATATCGGTAGAGTTTAGAAGTGGGATTGCGCACGGGGTTTAAATAGATAAGGGCATGATACAGGCAAAAAATATTTCAAAAATTTATAAAAAGAAGGGCAAAGCTATCACCGCGGTAAAGCCATGCAGCCTCACTCTGCCCGATAGCGGGCTTGTCGTAATAATCGGCGAAACAGGTAGCGGCAAATCTACCCTTTTATCCATTCTCGGCGGCATGCAGAAGCCCGATTCGGGCGAAATTTCGGGCGCGCAAAACGCAGCGGCGTTCGTCTTTCAGAACTCCATGCTACTCGAGGAGATGACCTTACAGGAAAATATCGGTTTTGTAGACAGACTGTATCCCGACGCCAACGTAAACACGGACGAGTTGCTCGCTAAATTCGGTTTGAGCAACAGGCTTGACAACTACCCTAACGAACTATCTGGCGGCGAAAAACAGCGCGCGGCGTTATTGATTGCCATGCTTGAAAACAAGCCGGCAATCTTTGCCGATGAGCCCACGGGCAATCTCGACGAGGAGCATGCCGAAGCTATCGCCAAGCTCTTAAAAGAGCTTTCGCTCTCCCGTCTCGTGGTAGTGGTGACGCACGACAACGATATTTTTTCAGGTCTTGCAGACAGACTTATAAAGATGTCGGGCGGCAGCATAACGGAAGATAGATGTCTGGCCGAAAGAAATGGAGTAACCACCGAAAAACCTCAAAATTATGCGCTCAAAACGCCGCAATTCGGCATAAAGCAGACGGCGACGGTGGCGGTCTCGGTCGTAAAAAAATCAAAGACGAGGTTTATTCTCCTCGCTGTATCGCTTCTGCTGGCGTTTCTGTGCGTGCTCACGTTCACAAACAACCTCTTTTCGCGGGAAGAAAACAGGGTATATACCGCCTTAAGCTCGCAAAATGCTGTGAGCATGGACTTTGTGAAGACGGATGGCGAGCAGTTCCAGCCTCTCAAAATGAGCAAAAGCGAGCTGAATTATTACCTCGATAAATACAACGCAGCCTACTTTATAGATAACTCCGGTGCATATATTTTTGAAAAGGACGGCAACGCCCTCGCGGGCGGTATTCAAGTGAATAGGTTCTATGTAAATGAGGTTTGCAATCAACAAATTCTTGCGGGCAACGCCGACCTTGCCGACGGCCAAATTGCAATCTCCGACTACATTGCCTCAGATATATGTGCCGGCTATTTGCAGTCTTTCGGTGAACAGCTCGGCTATTCCGACCTCATAGGCCACGGCTTAGGAGCTTATACGATATCCGCCGTATATTCTACGGGCTATGACGGCAGGGAACCTTCGGATGGCATGCTCGATGCATTCAACGCGCAGCATCGCACGGTATACGTCAATGACAGCACATACACATCGCACATTCCGACTTCTGCGCAGGTAAATTACAATTTAGAAGGCATGTATGCCAATTTTGTCGTCGTATTCAGTGAGAGTGAAAAGCCGTTCGGCTATGAACTTTTATATGGTTCGGACGACCTTGCCGAGGGTGAAGTGCTCCTCCCCGAGGAGTATGCCGATGACTTTGCGGGAGCGGCCGTCGAAGACGTTGCCGGTCTCGTCGGTACGCAGATTACGCTCACATTTGCCGAAATGTCGGCCCTTCCCGCAAATCAGGAGCACATGATATCTCTCGCCGACAGGCAGTATACGGTAGCCGGCATATATTCATCGCAGCTCAGCTATATGAACCTGGTTATGAGCGCTCAGGACTACCCCGAAGTTTATCTTACTTATTCCAATCAGATTACCGGAAGTAGTGCGGGCATAAGCATAGCGGGGTGCGACCTTGCTACAATAGAAACGGTATATACCGACGGACTGACTGACGGCTCTTTCGCGCGATATAATATCTCTGGCAGTTACGGCTGGTTGCAGACAATCGCCCTGATAGCCGTGTTTATAAGCGCAGTGCTGATAATAATTTCATTCTTCATCCTCGTGTCGTTTATAAACGATTCGGTGGCGAAAAATATGCGTACTTTGGGAGTTTTAAGAGCACTCGGCGTATCAACTGCAAAAATAACAGGTATATATCTTTTGCAGTGTGCCGTATGTCTCGTCGCCGTGTTTGCCGCAGTTGCAATATTGCAGGTACCGCTTGTGTTTGCATGGAACGGACTGCTAGCGGCGGTAATAGAAGGGGGTGTTCCTGTCGTCTACTACGGCTGGCAGGCTATACTTCTGACGGCGGGTGTGCTTGTCGCATACCTTTTCTGCGCTTATGCAATAATAATTGCAAGGCTCAGAAAGAAAAGTTCTATCGAACTGGTTTACGAGAGATAGCGCTTTTTTATTCCGCAAGCAAATGAACAGGTTTGACAAGTCCGCTACATTTTCTGTAGCGGGCTTGTTTTATAATTTATTTCTGTAATTAAATTTTTTTAATACCTGTTTTTTGCGATTTGTAGTCACTTCTGTATAAATTTGTGTGGTTGCTACGCTGGCATGTCCTAAAATTTCTTGTACAGAACGCAGATCAGCTCCGTTGGCAAGTAAATTTGTTGCAAAGGTATGGCGCAAGTAGTGTGGAGTTGATTTGCCGGGCAGATTAGCTTTTTTGATATACTTGGCATAAATGTCTTCAATGCCGTGTATTGTCAATGGGGTACCGTAGCGATTTATAAAAAGGTGTTCTCCGCCCGTTTTTCTTCGCTCTTTTATTAAAGCTGATAGCCTGCTCCATGTAACAGGGGAAGATATGTAAATGAGTCTTTGCTTGCGTCCTTTACCATGAATTAGTAGAGTGTGTTCGGAAGCGATAATATCGTTTAAAGTCAGTGCAGCAGCTTCGCCTATTCTTATACCTGTGCTTATCAAAAGGTCAATAAGGGCTGCGTCACGTGTAAGAGTTCTCTGAGCAAAAGGCGATAGGGGTGCAGGGTCAATGTTGAAACATGATAGTATCTTTGATATATCTGTTATAGCCAAAGTTTTAGGCAGTCGCCTTTCCTGCTTAAATCTGAATTTTAATTTGAGAAATGGAGAGTATGGGATAATTTCAAGGTCTGTCAGGTAGTTATAATAATTTTTCAAAGTGATAATTTTGCGGCGAATGGAGGTATCCTTGAGCTTTAAATTGAGATGGAGATGTGAAACATAGGCACAAATATCTGGTTTAAGTTCGTCTGTTTCAAACTCAAGGAATAGCTTTAAATCACTTCTATATGCCGATAAAGTTTTTTCGGATAGGTTCTTAGTTGCTTGCAAATAGTTGATGAATTGGTTAATGTGGTTCATTATTTTCTCCAATGTTAGATTTACTATTGCAAATTATATCAAAACATGATAAAATATTACTAAAATAACTGACAATTATTGGAGGACAAAACAAATGTGCAAAATAGATATTAATAAATGTTTGGATCCTAATTATACAAACACTTCGGTTAATATTATTTCTTATGTCTTCAAAATGAAATATTGCCAGGAATTTTTAGACAAATATAAAGGTACACCAAATTATATAACTTCAGCAAGCAAGATAAAAAATTTTTTCCATAAAACAATTTATAAAATACGCAATCATCAAGCTGATATAGATGCCCTAGTAAAAGATTTAGACAATAGTAATCATTTAGGTCGTAGTATACTTTTGAAAATAATTGCACAACTGATTCAAATAATACCGTCTATAGCAGTGGGGCCTGAAATTTTAGACCCAATTATAATTGAAATTAATAAAGGAACCTTACCAACGGTTCATAAAGTTGTTGAAAATTTTGCTTCAAGTCCAATTCGCCCTATTATAATTTTACTATTAGACAGCACATCTAACATGAATTTAATTCCTGATATTCTCAAAAAACTTCCCATCAATCTGCGCGTAGCAATTCACAATGATTCAGGCGAAACAAATATCGTTACAGTATTAAAGAATGATGGAGCATCTGATATAAATGAATTTATGGATTGTTATGCAAGTCAATGTTTTAGTACATGTGCTAATACAAATCAAGAAATTATACTTAGCAATGCTGACAATAAAGATGATATTAATTTGATAAGTAAATTATTTATTAAATGTCATTCATCTCTATTAATCGATAACAAACTTGATGCTCTTGAAGACATAAAAGCCATTAATGTAAAGCTACATAATTCGGCTTTACAATCAGATGTAAAAAATCTATTTATGTGCATAAATAGCTTAAATCATGTATATGCTACCGATTCCGGCGGGCAAAGTATTCTTGATGCCATAAATCTCAGTGATGAACTTAATAATCCCTTAATTAAGGCCTTTGTGCATAGATATGCTCATTTTATTCCAAATACTACGTATCAAGAAAAATCTGATTTATTAAATTCTGCTGCGGATGAATTTAATAAGAGAAACATTCTCGATCATAAAATTTATTGTATTAATAATGCATTAACCTATTCGTTTTATAAAGACAACATTGATATTGGTAAATTTAATGGCATGTTGGCTGAAGCTTTAAATAATGTTCCAGGTATTGCTGGGATGTCCATTTTATATAATAATGTCGGCACAGCCTTATTATATTATAGGGATCCGGAAAATGCATTAAAAAAATATAAATCCGGGTTGGATTATGCAACCGCTCTTAATAGGCCAGCGCAAAGAATTGGCTTGTTGGGTAATATAGCAATTACTGAGGCTTTGTTAGGCATTAAACACACTACTGAATATTTTATCAATACATCAAAAGATATTTTAAATATGCCAAATACAAGAAATTTGCCTTTTATACAAGTTAATGGTTTACTAAATTTAATTGCTGCGGCAATATATGAAAACAACAAAGATGCTGCGCTCCAAATTTATGCTAGCAAAAACTTCTTAGATGTTTTAAGTAAATCATTGGTTCCAAACATGCTGGGATCAGGGTCGTTAGTTACGCAGTTAAAAGTATTAGTAGAAAAAAGCAATGGTCTTTTAGACTTCAATTTTGTTCAAATACCTTCATCTACATCTCATATTAGCGGGATAAGACATGATTATATAACGGAAAATGGTTTTAATCCTGCAATTGGAAATGCTTGGTTGTGAAATATAAGAGAGAACAAGCAAGGATGTATCCTGTAACCGTAGCCTTATTTGTTAAAGACTTATAAAGGTTGAAACACTGTTTATGAGGAACTGTGTTTTCGGCATACAATAATGACAATGAAAAATTGATAGAATTGTTTATAGTAGGGGTTGGATTTATCTCAATAAAATAAATATCCTTTATATTAATCTTTGTAGGTATATTGAAATTATAGTTTTTTATTCGTGTATCAACTCTGCAGAATGTCTTAACGTCAAACCTGTCCACAAGACTTAAAACAGAACGCTCTGCATCTTCAGACAAAGAACACAATATTTTTTCATACGAATGGCTTATTTTCGCTTCTTCATTTAAAAACCATTTCTCTCCGTAACTATGTTTGTAACCAACTGGAGGAAGAACTTCCAATTTCCTTGATAAAGGGTTATATAAGACAGGTATGGTCATATCTGTTCCACTGATGAATTCCTGACAAAATTCATCAGCGGAACAAGTTGTTTGTGTACTTGATAATCTAATGCCCTTGCTGCTGCCATAACTACGATTTTTTATTATGCCGCCTTCCTCATTTGCAGGCACCGTTCTCGGTATATGCAAGCTACCGTTGATAGCTATTTGATTTGCGAAAATTTTATCTTCGCCTATGGCGCATGTTTTAGCGCTACAAGGAACACAAGGAACGCCTAAAAAGCTACAAATAGCAGGAACCAGACAAAGATTATCAACATTATTATTACCTGCGTTTAAATTCACACAAAAATCTATGTGAGGAAGCGTACCCAAAGAAGCTTTCTGCATAAAAGTCCTTACATCTAAGATGTAGGGCTTACAGCCTATTTCTTCAGCAGCATTAAGCCACGCGCTTATTACTTCACTTTTCCAAAACTCATAATGAGTGAAACCTAATGCTTGCTCATTTTCAAATGAATAAATTAATGCTATCACATTACCTTTCAATTGATCTAAATATTTAATAAAGGTCTCTTTATCGTTCATATTTTTCCCTCAAATAATTGTCAGTTATTTGATACAAAATTTCAGGAATGCTTTCTTTAGCATTCATATCAAATTAGAAAAGTATAAATGTACATTACAGAGGGATTTTATGTGTGGTATTATAGGATATATAGGAAATAAATTGGCTGCACCTATTTTGCTTGAAGGATTATTTAAGCTGGAATATAGAGGTTATGATTCTGCTGGGATAGCAGTAAAAGACAACAAAATTTCAATTTATAAGGCTAAGGGTAAGGTGCGTTCCTTAGCTAGGAAAATTAATGGTGGGAAAAATATAAGGGGATTTGCTGGTATAGGGCATACGCGATGGGCGACCCATGGCAGGGTAAATCTAGCTAATGCTCATCCTCATAGTAGTGGGGCGGATAATAATATTGTATTAGTTCATAATGGTGTCATAGAGAATTATTTAATATTAAAAGATGAGTTGATTAAAGCTGGTTATAAATTTTACTCGGAAACTGATACAGAAATAATCGCTAAACTTGTTGATTATTTTTTTAAATTATATAACGATCCTATGGTGGCGTTAAGAAATCTGATAAATGAATTAAATGGCACATTTGCTTTAGGTATATTGTTTAAAAATTCTGATGCTTTATATGCTGTCAGAAAAGGAAGTTCCCTATTTGTTGGGAAAAACGATGGGGAATCATTCATCGCTTCTGATTTACAGACGCTTAGTTATTTTACCGATGCTATATACATAGTTGGTGACGATGAAATAGTGGAACTTAAAGAAAAACATATTCGATTTTTTGATAAAAATTTAAATTGTTTTGAAAAAGAAAAGGTAAATTTAGATTTAAAATTAAGCAATGTTGATAAAGGTAAATACCCGTATTTTATGCTAAAAGAAATTCATGAGCAGCCATATGTGATAAGGGATACCATCAGTTTTTTGCTGGAAGAAATTAGTTATATATTTAATGAAATAAGGGATAAAGTCAAATCATTTAATAATATTAAACAAATAAATATGGTCGCGTGTGGGTCTTCATATAATAGCGCATGCGTAACGAAATTCGTATTAGAAAACATCAGTAGTATATCCATAAATGTATCTTTAGCCTCCGAATTTCGATTTAAAGAAAATAACAAAAACGATAAAGATTCTTTAATAATTTTAATAAGTCAGTCGGGGGAAACAGCAGATTGCCTCACTGTTTTGCGTGAAGCTAAAAATAAAGATATTATGACGTTAGCTATAGTAAATGTATCTGGCACCATGTTGGATTTAGAAGCTGAGTATGTTCTACATACTAAAGCCGGATGTGAAATATCTGTGGCTACAACAAAAGTTTATAGTGCGCAACTAGTAGCGGGGTATCTGTTTAGTGTTTACTTCGCCTATGAAAGGGGAGAGATTACGAAGGATAAACTATCATATTACGTTGAGCATGTAAAAAGGTTGCCAAAATCAATTGAACAAATTTTAAGCGCTGAAGATGCCTTTAAAAGATTAGCTTATAAATATCGAAAAATAAAAAACGTATTTTTTATAGGGCGGTCTGTAGACTATGCTGTTTGTTTAGAGGGTGCACTCAAGCTTAAAGAAGTTAGTTATATTCATGCAGAAGCTTGTGCTGCTGGAGAATTTAAGCATGGAACAATAAGTTTAGTTGATAAAAGATATTTGGTAATTGCTATACTAACTCAAGAAGATATTGCAAATAAAACAATAATCAATCTACATGAAATCAAAAGCCGAGGTGCTAATGTTGTATTGTTGCTAAATGAGAAGATATCGCTAAACATAACAGATTTGCCGTTTGAAGTATATACAATACCAAGTGGAGATGACTTATTTATGGCAAGCATTGCTTGTGTGCCTTTACAAATTATAGCTTACTATATTGGGGTATCTAAGGGAATAGATGTGGATAGACCAAGGCATTTAGCAAAAAGCGTTGTCGTAGAATAGGGATTATTTTTGAGCTGGTATCATGGGACGAAGGATCGAAAGACAATTTTACAAGTTAATCAATTTTAATTTCACAAAACACCTCAAACACCGCATATCTGCAAAGCGATAAAAGGTTATAGAACATTTCCTGCAATACTTTGTAAATAGGTGCTCTTTATTGGGATATTATATGGCGTAAAAGTAAGCTCCTGACGAAAATGTCAGGAGCTTAACTCATACCTCAACGGATCTTTTGAGAATATTAGATTAACTATTGCAAATTATATCAAAATATGGTAAAATATAGATACAATAACTTCAAATTATTTGAGGGACACAATTTTAAGTGCTAGTAATCAAATGAAAGTGTTTATATGTTTTGCAGCAGAAGACCGTTATAATATTGCCGAGCCTATTGCGTACAATCTTAAAAACTATGGAATTGACATATGGTATGATAGGCTAAATTTACTATTAGGAGATAATAGGATTGATAAGAATATAATAGATGGGGCAAAAAATTGCAAATATGCTATTTTAATTATAAGTAAGGTCACAAACAAATCAAAATGTGCAATGGAAGAGATTGAAGTAATCAAAAAGAGATATAGTAATAAGAAAGTTGTGGTTTTCCCAATTATATATAACTTAAAACCAGAGGAAATACCTACTTCCTTAGTGTGGGTTAAACAATTAATTTTTAAAGAAGTAACTCACCGCTCTGGTACTCGAGAAATTTGCAATCACATTGCATGTAAAATTACAAATGATATACTTAATAATTTAAGCTTAAAAAAGTTAAATGATGTTATCGATAATAATCTATTAAATATACCAAATGAAGTTGTTAAGCTAATATATGCTTATTTAGGAATCGATACTGAAAATTTAAACGCTCGTGTTGCCTTATTGTATGCAATATATATATGCATTGTATCAAGTAACCAAAGTGCAAATGTTCGACGAATTATCACAAAAATATTTGAACGAATTTATAGTGAGGCACGACTTTGTTTAGAAGTAGATTATCGTGAGCTTTGGTTATTAGAAAATTCGCTTTGCATATTAATTAATGATGTGTTTTTGAAGTAGCGTTTAGAATATGCACAATAATATTTATTAATTCATTTAATGGTGTTGTAGATTGCAAAAAATTAATTTCTTTTTCTAAATATGGATATTTAGTAATATTATTTTTAACATCATACCATATTTTTTCAGATATAGTACCCGGATATGCAATAGGTATTATAATTTTATTTTGGTCGTTGGCAATATTAAATTCCTCAAGCACGCCGCTTAAAGAATTTAAAGAATTCTTATCTTGTTCTCCAAAAAGAAAGATCGCTGCACCACATTGGCTAATTACTTGTCTTCGGAGCATTTTCTTCTTTTCTTTTGATTTCGGTCCCGTTCCAACAAACGGTTTAATTATTAGATATTTTTCAGTAGACAGTATACCATGTTCTGCGAGATATTTAGTTGCATAACCAATTAAATGTGTACCAAACCTCCGCCCTATACCATTCACGATACGATAGTCGTGTTTGTATAATCCTGTACATAAAGCGTCTGAAAAAGTGTGAGAATAATTCTCAATATTAACTGAGTGCTCACTAAAAGACCCCGAGATAAAAACACGCTTGGCTTGTATCCTTCTTTTTAATTCATTAATTATTTTTGGTATCGTAGGATACGAACGTACTAATAAAACACGGACATGATATCTTCTTTCTAAATCATCCACAAAATATTTAAATGTCTTATCGTTTGGACGATCTTTCAATATTGCATAATGAAAGTTTGTAGAACCATCCAAATATCTTGCTATTTCACTGAGACAGTCTAAAACAACATAATCGGTAAAACTATAGCCTATAAATAGAAAAGTACTGGAAATTAATTCTCTTTTAAAAAAAGTAAGTAATAATTTATGTGTTTCTGCGTATTTTTCATAATCATCTTGCGTTGCGACTATATTTTCTATATTAGTTATGTCGCCATTCAATTTGAATATATTAATTCTGTTATTTAAATCTACATTTGATAAGTCATAGTCGGAAAATACTTTATTAATAAGTATCTCACGTTTCAGATATGCGTTTTCAATTGTATTATCAAAGTTTGTAGTCCACGTATTAGTAAAGCCAATATTAATTAAATCGTTTATTAATGTACTATGAAAATTACTTTTATTTATGCTTTCGTTAATA
>DVIU01000272.1 GCA_018711035.1 Candidatus Scatousia excrementigallinarum | reverse complement strand
TTTGATGTAGAAGTTGTCGATTGATAGTAAGAACTGTTCGGCGTTTTATAGTACAGTGCCTTGATTCCGCTCATCGAATCGCTTGCATATACCGTAAAACTTCCCTTTACATATTTTCCCGTAGTAGAAGTTGATGCTCCGCTGATCGTGGGCTTTGTACTGTCTACCTTAAAGCTGAACGAAATATTCGTATAATATCTCGCATACGCACGTGGATTCGGGTTCCAACCAGTTCCTGTTTCTGACGACGTAAAGTAATATGTACCGTCAGAAAGACCTGATAAGGTAAGCGTCGTTGAAGAACTGCTACCCACTTCTGCACCCGAACTGTTTGTCACTTTCATTGCATGCCACTTGTATCCTGATGTCAGCACAATATTAACCGTGCTCGATGCGATCGCCCCCGACAGCGTACCCGATCCAGAGGCCGAACTTCCGTACATTGCTACCGAGATTGTCGTAGAACCGCCGGCTGAATTTGTAACCGTTGCGGAAGTCGTACCGTTATCCGAACTGTTTACCGTCGTACTCGTGTTGTACTGATAATAACAGGTATAGTCAAACGGTACTGCATATCTCGGAGTGGAAGCTGCCGATGCATATGTAGGCGTTGCCGTGAACAGCGCAAACAATGCCGTAAACAGTGCCAAGGCCGCAATACACATCAAAACGCGAATGCTCTTTTTTCTCCTTGTGTTTGTCATTTATTTTCCTCCCTATCTGTATATTCCTCTGCCGTTTCTTCGCTGAAAAGCGATTTGACATAATTTCCTGCAATGATCCTTGCATTCATTCTGAGTTCCGTGCTTCCGATAAAGAAAATTTGTCCCGTACCGGCAGAAATAATCAATCGCTGTTCATCTTTGTTAAAACTGTCCCCCGCATTGTAAATATCCAAAAGGTCTTTCACATCAGGTGCAGACAGTTTGAAAATGAATGTGTACTGACTGTTCTTCAAAATAGCGGATGTCTTTCCCCTCAACTCTTCGTTGGCATTCCAATCCGCTATGTTCTGCGTTGCAGGAATAAAACTGCCGTTATATTTTCGGATCCGCTTACTCATCGAATAGAAGAAGTCAAGGGCAATCGGGAATTTCACGTCAATAAATAGCGATAGGTAACTCTTTGAGTATCATCTCCGAGTTTTCCCCCGCTCCACACCGTGCGTGATGCTTTCACATCACACGGCGTTCCATCATTCTTATTAAAACTTTTCAATATATCTAATTTACAAATTTTTCCTCAAATTTCAGCAAGTCCTAAAATCTGTCTGTATTTATTTAACTTTTGACGTTGTTTTAAGTCAAGACACAAATTCCTTAGATACTCTCTTATCGTTTCACTGTTTGTTGCGTGCAGTAAAATATGTACATCTTCAGCAATTATCAGCAAGTTGTCATACTTGTCCGTTCCACCGTTTCTAATCGGTATTTTGTGATGACAATGTATTTCTCCTACCTCTAATATCCTGCCTGTTATTGCACATTTTCCCTGCATTGCACAGTAAAGCGACAGTCTGTTATCGTTGTATTCTATACTTCTGTTCGGTATGGGATTTCTCATCAAGTAGTGCAATGTTTTCAGATTGACACGCTCCAACATTTTATGTATTTCCTGTCTGCCTTGTGGCGTGAACTTGTTGATACACTTCTTTTTATCCATTGGGTTTTTATGCTGTACATATCCAATGGGCACTAATGTTTTCCCGTGTATAAATCTTACCTCTTTGCTTTTTCCATACTTTGCTCTCAGATAGTCATACTGGAATTCGCCTTGTTTCTCTAATTTTTGCCTCAGGTTAATATAAATTTTCTTTCTGACGTGAAAAGCGATTTTATCAAAATCTTTATTTACGTGAGTCGCTATACAGTAGTAGTTATGCGCCCCTACCACCAAAGAATTATAAAGATTTATATGTAACGCTTCTTCCTTAAGATTTTTCGGCGTTCGTATTAATTTTATCTGTTCTTTGGCTTTTTCTTTAATTTTGGAAAGTGCTTTGTCCGATACATTTGATTTGACTGTATATCTTGATTTTCCGCTACGCTTATTCCCTTTCCTGTGAGCCTTAATTTTGAACCCAAGAAATTCCGAATAGTTCTTTTTAAGGTTTACAATCTTGGATTTTTCTTCGCTTATTTCAAGCCCCAGCCTGTCTTTAAGCCACATTTGCGTTGCTCTGTACAGCCGCTTCGCCTCATTTTTATATCTGCAAAAGATTTTGAAATCATCCGCATACCTTACGATAAAGCACTCCTTTAAATTTGAACTTCGTCGCAAGACTTCATATACTCTTGAGCGGTCAACTGTGCCAGTTTTTAAGGTTTTGCCTTTATGTTCTTTCCGTGTCGGTATTGTTTCCCATTGACTCGCTATCCACCAGTCCAATTCATTCAGAACAATGTTTGCAAGCAACGGCGAGATTATACCGCCTTGCGGCGTTCCCTTTTCAGGAAAACCTACTCCTGCAATTTCAGCTTTTAACATAACAGAGATGATTTTTAGTAGTCTTTTATCCCGTATTCCCAAAGTCCACAATTGTTTCAGCAACTTACCGTGCTGAACATTGTCGAAGAACGATTTAATATCAATGTCTATCACATAATACAAATGTTGAGTTTGTATCATTTTGTAGACTTGCGCTATTGCGTGTTCTACACTTCTGTTAGGTCTGAAACCGTTGTTTCTTTCGTGGAATTTTGCTTCCGCTATCGGCTCTAATATCTGATATATACATTGCTGTATAAGTCTGTCCATTATAGTCGGTATTCCAAGCGGTCGTTTCTTCCCGTTGGGTTTTGGTATTTCAACCCGCCTTACGGCTTGCGGTTGATAGAATGCTAATTTCCTCCGTATGTGTTTTATCAATGCTTCGGTTCGCCACTTTTCCAAATCAGCGATTGTTTTTCCGTCCGTTCCGGGCGTTTTACTTCCCTTATTTTTCTTGATATTCCTGTATGCAAGCTTTATATTTTCTTCACTCGTAATAACAGACATCAAGTCAGCGAATATACAACCGCTTTTGCTTTTCTCATACAATTCGTCTAAAACGTCTTGAATGTCATAATACTCAGCATTTCTCAGTTTGCTTTTCTTTTTAGGCTTCATTTGTCAAAGTCAGTTACTCTCCTTTTTATGGATTTCGCTTTTCTTAGTCATACTCGAACCTTTGAGATTAGATATTTGTTTATATTTTAATATGAATGACTAACGGCTTTCCCTCCGCAGGTTATTATCCCTGTTTCATAGGTACTCTGCCGTCGCTCTCAGTTGAACAAACGCAAGTTGGTCATTTTTTTTGATTTTCCTTGCGACCGCTTCATCGCCTGCAACAGCTCCGCGTTTCAACCTTTCCACGTTCCGATATTTCTATCTTTGCATATATCCTTAGGTTTATCCTTTAGTCCTGTGCGCTTGATACCGCCTGTAACGGTATAGGGTTTTTCATAACCTATATTTTTACTAAACCCCACGCACACCCGTTTTCACGGGCAACGGCATTTCTACCGTTTAGCGCTATAGACCCGTACATTCAGATATTCGTCAGTTGCATTATGGCAACATTCTAACCATAGATATTTTATAGACCCCCGACATATCATTTACGTCGCTTGCCTCCAAGCAATTTTCCACAGCGTCTTTCGACCTGTTTGGGTAAACTTCTGCCGTCCTTAACGAACTTTATACGAATTTTCGGTTGCACAAATTTTCGCATATCGTGGTTTCAGGTCAGCGTTTCAGGGCGTTACCCCTTCATTCCACTGTTTGAAATATCAGTTCTACAAACGTTAATATAAAGTCCTTTTCTTTATATTTTAGATTTCGTTTATGCCTATGCTTTTCACATAGGAACGTGTCGTACATAAATGCGCCTCGTCGCAGATAATCATTGTGTGCAAGTTTTTCCCGTATCTGTTCATCTCCCGTGCGTTGATAACCTCCTGCTCGATAAACCGGAACACCAACAGCATCTGCGCGTTCGCCACGACGTTGTTCTTGTTCGCAAACAGGCTTTGAAAGTTAAAGTCTATGATGCTCGCGTCCGTTTTCAGCGTGGACGGCGCGTTCCAGATGTCCGAATACCTGCCCGCGACGAACTTCTGCAAG
>DVIU01000271.1 GCA_018711035.1 Candidatus Scatousia excrementigallinarum | reverse complement strand
AATTTAAACGCTGACCGCCTTAACGCAACAACAGAATTCATACCATAAAAAAGAGACTGTAACCGAAATGGAAACAGTCTCTTTATGGTATTAAGTTATTTACCCTATTTTATAACTGTTGCGGGATATCTTATATCCATACACCTACGACAACATTGCAACTATTTTTTCTTTACACTCAATAGAGGTAGTTGTAAGACGCAAAATCTTAATTCCTGCATCTGTAAGCAATCTGTCTTTTCTCCTATCGCGGGCTGCTTGAATTTCCTCTCTATGCTGGCTGCCGTCAACTTCCACCACCAACACAATTTCCTTATTGAGTTTGTTATAAATCAAGAAATCACAATGCGTATTTATATTAGATACAAACTTAATGTCTTGCGGATCTGTTAAAGTATTTAATTTTATAACATATTTTAACGGATAGTTAAATTTAAACGCCAACGCACCGCATTCGCCACTTTTGCAAATATCATTGATAACAGTTGCTATTATATTCTCGCTTGGATATTCAGAAATATTTAATAGCTCTTTTTTGGTTTTTTCCAATATCGGAGCATAGTCGTCATACATAAGGTCAAACACAGAATAGACCTTTGTTTTTACATTCTTTGTCTCGCTGCAATAATATTCATAATATTTAGATAAATCTCTTAAAATAGAACCTTCTTGGTTTAGCACCTCTTCACTGGCTAAAATGTATAATCGCTTTTTTGCCCTTGATATAGCAACGTTTATGAGGTTAGGATTATTTAAAAAGTCAATCTTCTCTTCATCATCATAGAATTTGATTTTGTTAGCGACAGTGGACAAAATAATGTAATCTTTTTCTTTACCTTGAAATTTATGTATGGTATCAATTACACAGCCACGGTTATCAAATCGGCTATTTAATAATGCTATTTGATTATTATAAGGCGCAATTATACCGGTTTGATTTGCAGGCAATTCATCGATTATCTCTTTTTCAATAATATCGACCTCTCTTTCATTCTGCCTATCTCTTTCAAAATGAGAACCGTGAGATATCAACGTCACTCCGTTGCCATCATTGTGAGCAGATCGAACAACCAGCTCTCCATTGTAAAATCTTTTATTGCAAAAGCCTATAATTTGCGGATCGCATCTATAATGTTCGTTCAAAAGAGTTGAAACAACCCTTTTTTCTTTCTTTATTACACAACTTAAAATACTATTCTTTACATAATCAAAATACCCACTCAACTTATATTTATTAAAAATATTATTTAATTTAGGTACGAGTTGAGATTTTACAACGTGCGGTAGCTGCTTTTCATCACCGACCAAGACAACTTTTTTCGCCATAGAAAAAGCTATTACGGCACTTATCAAATCCACCTGGCTGGACTCATCAATAATAACGCAATCGTATAAGTAATTTTCACCAGAACAACTTCTTATTGCATGAGTAGTGCTGTAAACGACGGGATACCTCTTTGTAAAAGCTCCAAACTTCGACCTATAATTTCTTGCAGTAAAATTACAATCGTTCAAACCCTTATATCTTTCCTGTAAAGCATATTTAAAAATATCATACGACAATTTCTTTTGCTTACTAAGTAGTTCCGCCAGGTTATTCGAATCAATATAATTTTTCTTTTCTGCCTGTGCCTGATTAAGTTCTGAAATTTTAACATCATAATATTTGTTTTTCAAATATTCGATAGCATCTTCTTTATTTTGAGCAATACCCTTTAACCTGATAATACCAAACCTGAATAAAATTCTTACCCTGTTAAAAAATCCTGTAACTTTATCGTCTGGCAAAGTTTCCAATACCGAGGCCAGTTCCAACAACTTTGCGCTGGTATATTTTTTATTCTTTAATGTTTTAGGAACGATTCTTTCTTTGATTTGATATTCAGCATCGTTAATTTCTTTTTCGACCTCATATTCATCTATTAGTTGCGCTATTTTTGCGGTCTCTAAACTAAGCTTCAAATATGTATCTACCCCATTGCTTGTTTGTCGCAAATATCTTGCACTATTACCGATAACTGACTTTTCATCTATTTTTACTGCGGTATATTTTCCTTCAAAAAAAGTTTCTACATTTTTTGCGTTGCCTAAAAACGCATTAAGGTAGCCAAACCCCGCCGCCTCAAATTTATCTTTTACATTTCTTGTTGCCTCATTATTTCCGGAAACGACTGCAACCGAGCCACCCTTAGCAATATAATTTGCAACAATGTTGAGTATTGTTTGAGTTTTACCCGTTCCAGGAGGTCCTTGAATTATAGACATGTCTTCTTCCAAAGCGGCTTTTATGGCTGCCATCTGCGATAAATTTGTATCAAACGGGTAAATTATTTCTTTTTCAGTCTTATTCTTCTTTAAGTTCCCAGACAAAAACTTACCTAAAACGCAGTCTTCTAAAACATTAAGCTTGTCTAGCTGATCAAAGAGAAAATTGCCCCCGTCCTCGGTAGGCATCAACACGGCAACTTCCTTCAAATAACTAATAAGTTCTTTTATATCTTTTTTATCAGAAATATCGGAAACCAACTTAATATCGCTTACCTTAACCAATTTAGTGTTACCCGAAGCAAAAAACAATTTGGCATACTCATTAAAATTAATTATCTGGTATACACCTTTCACAGGAACTTTATCACAATATACGATTTTCCCTGCAATATCCACACCGACGGGTCTATCATATATTTTTAAGTCCCTCCAGCTTTTCCAATAGAAGGTAGCATTTCTGACATACTTTATTCTGCAAGCATTTTTTTGGGCGTCAAACCATTGAACCTGCCTGGTAATATCTTCAAATTCGCCTGTCCCTTGTTTAATTTGCAGTATTAAAATTTCT
>DVIU01000270.1 GCA_018711035.1 Candidatus Scatousia excrementigallinarum | reverse complement strand
CGTATAAACAAGGACACGAGATTCAAAAAGTACACGGTCTGACGAAAATTTATTACAAAAGCCACTCACTTAGTAGCCACGAGAATTGAAAAATCGGAGCCCCTTAATTTAAGATTTTTTTGGCTACTTACGTAAAAATAGCTCCTTACAAGTGGTATCCAAGTAAGGAGCTGTTTTTATGCGTATAAGGCGAATATTTAATTTGAATAAAAAAGCCAGCGAAGCATTAAATGCACCACTGGCTGCAATGAAAAAATCTCGCTGTATATAAGTAGATCAAATTTACACCAAAAATTTCAGGAAAAACGAAAAAAGTCGAAAAATTTTTAACCGCCCGACGGAGTAGGTTGTATGCTCCGTTAGGCGGCTTTTCCATTATGCTATTTCCTTGATATGTAAGCTGAATTTTTGCCCGTTTACAAGCGAAATTATTGTGCTGGTCTCGCCGTCCGAAAGGGAGCAGATAAAGTAATCATCGAGCATTGCCTTAATCTCCTGCATCAGACTTTTTTCGTCGGTTTTGTAGTTTTTCTCTGTGATTTTATTCTGTACCTTTGCCATAAAATAGTTTTACCTCAAATTGTATTTCGCTTAAAGCATGCGCGCCTTGCCTTTGTGTATCTTTATTATAGCTTCTTATTTCCGACATATCAAGAAAAATGTCGGCAAACAGAAGAGAATAGATTGTAGAAAAAGGTCTAATTTATGGTTAATTTGTCGAAACTGTCGGAAAGCCTTAAAGAGCTTATGGCTGAACATAATCTTAATCAAGTTGCTCTTGCTGCAAAGTTAGGTTCTGGTCGCACAAAATTTTCGGATATACTTGATGCAAAGAATGCTCCGAACTACAATACATTTGTCAAACTGATAGGGTATTTTAATTGCTCGGCTGATTTTCTGCTGGGGCTTAAAGAATACCCGTGCGAAGATGTACAGTATAAGCCCGTTCAGGCGTTCAGTGAAAGGTTGAGAGATATGTTTTCAAACTCGGGCACTTCGCAATATGCGTTTGTCAAACAGACGAAGACTTCTTGGAGTGTGTTATATAATTGGCTTACAGGCAAGACATTGCCGTCGGTCGATAATCTTGTCAAAGTGGCAAACTACTTTTCGTGTTCTGTGGACTATCTTTTGGGAAGAGTTTAATTAAAATAAAAACAAGCGGCGGAGCGTTGATATCAACGCTCCGCCGCTTATTCTCCACCCATCAACTTCGGGGACAATAAAGAGTATTTTTATAATTTTTAATAATTATAGAAATACATTATTGCCAATGTAATTTCTGTTATTTTTAGCGCAATAAACATGCTAAATAAGTATAAGATGTTTAGCAAATGTAATGCTCTTTAACGGTTTGGTTGGTGGCTAGTGGATGTGCACATAACCAGTTGCTTTATGGTTTTGACTTGTCTTTATCTTTTATTATCTATACATACGCAGGAAACTCTATCTCTTGAGATTATAATTTTATCGATAAAAATAAAGCGTACATCCTATAGTGTTTAACTTTTTGATGTGCGCTTTATTATATAAGCTTATTTACAGTAACTAATAGTTTTTTGGTGGTTATGTGGAAGGAGAGTTCCATACTCCTGTGTATGGATTGTAGAGACACCTGGGATTTTTATCAAATAAGTTGTTGCACTTTGATCTGCCCAGCGCTCGGCAATCTTTACAAGCAAATCGGTATTCACAGACCTTGCAGTCATTAATTTGAGAAAAATCGAGGAACCAGCACTTTTTTAATTCTTTTGATTCAAGAATATCATTTACGGATTGGTTGGATAAGTTGCCTAAGATAATATTTCGCTCAAATATACAAGGGAAGACAAGACCTTCGGGGCTAATGGCGAATTTGCCATACCAACAAGTGTTGGTGCTTAACGCTAGTTTAAATCTTTCTTCTGTTATGGAAAAATTAGGTTTAGTAATGGTTCTTAAAAATTTTATTTCGGGTATTGCTGGCAGATGCCTAGATTGCGTTCCGTTGTAAACTTCTCTTATTACATCAATATTGTAATGTTTTATACCCAAGGTAGAGACAAAATACTCTATGTTTTTTAAATAAAATTCATTTTCCTTCATTAATGTGATTGCGGCGGAAATAGCTATCCCGTGTTGTAGCATCTTTTTGACATTCTCAACTGTTTTTTCAAAGCTGCCTTTGAGTTGAGTTATATTGTCATGCACAGATGCCGTATGTCCGTAAATAGAGAATCTAACCGTAATGTTTAACCCGGCGAATAAGTTTATTAACTCTTCGCTGAGTAAGCTTGTATTCGTAAAAACTGTAATTTTTTTAAATCCTAGTAAAGAGGCATATTTCAGAATACGGGGGAAAGAATTGTTTAAACAGGGTTCCCCGCCAGTAAACTGTATACTCTGACAATTTGCCTGCTTTAATTCTTTTAGAATCCTTATCCAATCATTTTCTGATAAGGCATGAGAGCTTTTTTTGTGGGTATTGCCCTCATAGCAGTGCAAGCAATGATAATTACATTCTCCTGTAAGTTCGAGCCATGCGTGGTTGAGTACAATTTCTTTTTTTATATCAGAGCTATATAGTTGTGGTTCAAAGCAATTACTTATGAGTCCATGCTTACGTAATTTCTCCAAATAGTCTTGGTGTGTGTCATCGGTGATAGGTTTTTTTTCTATATAATTTTTTATAAGGTTAAAAGCAACAGAGTTTATGGAATAGACATTGCCGTCGTTTAAGTTATAAATGGCGGCGTTTTTTGCCCCTTCTACAAGGATGATATTTTTGTTTATAACATACATAAAAGTTAATCGGGTAAGCAAACACCATATCCACCGGAGCTGTCGTCAGGGGAACAGTATCCGCCTGAGCTATCGTCAGGGGAACAACTATCTGGCGAGCAGCCTGTTGTAATATAATTTTTTTCTGTTACACAGATTAATGTAGGTAAAGGCATAAATATTCTCCTTTTTTTGTTATATTAAAAAATTTTTACTCTTTAATTATTAATCTTTGTCGAAATCTTTATCAGCGCGCTTAATAACTTTACCTTCATTGTCAATTATAAATACAGGGTTAGGGTTCGGACTGTTTTTATCCAAGGTAAAGATAAGAATTTCCGATAAAGGCACTTGGGAAATATACGAATACAGTAAAACTTTTTGTATGGTTACATTTTTCCCGCTCTCAACATCAGTTATAAAACGTGTTTCCATGTCAAAACAACGTGCTAATGATGATGGGCTGATATAATCATAGAACTTGTCACAATTTTCGCAATTATAGCAATTTGGACAGGGGTCGTTATTGTGTCTGCGCACTACCTCTTTATAAAGTCTTGAATAACGGCACACATATTTTTTTAAATTGATGTTATTATGGCGAAGATATCTCAAGCGCTTAGCTGTTCTTTCGGCATCGATAGTCGGAATAGCGGGTATAGACATTTTTTGAAATTCCTGATATAGATCAGTATTACTCATTGGTATGGTCCTCGCTCAAATATTCTATACATTTACAATATAATATTACAATATGCAAGCATATGTGTCAAGAGATATCTTAATAATGTTATACTCAACATTTTTTGTGAAACGTTTTTTTGTTACATTTTTTCTGTGCAGATTTAATGTGGTGAATTTTGTTGGCAATTGATAATGTTCATATAAAATGTCGCAATGGAGATGTTTGAAATACAGGCTTTTATGTAGTATTCTTTAAGCAGAAAAAGGAATAACACAAGCAGTTTTCAGAGCGCAAACGGTTTAAAGCAGTTCGTATAGAGAGATCTTACGATTCGCGGATAGAGCAATCCTAGTTTATAAAGATTTACTATTGAATTCGAAATTATCGCTGCGCAGCGTTAATAAATAAAAATTAGCCGAAAGGCAAAGGAGTAATTATGAACGACATAAACAAGACCATGAACTATGAAAGCATTATCCCGGTAACCTTCTTTGGCGGTGACGACGAGCTTATTTCAGAGGTCACATTTCACAAAGAAAATAACGACCCTAAAATTACTGCCGTTGAATCAAAGAAGCTCGACCTACCTAAACTGCAGGGTCCTGCCCGCCCCGCAAACACTAAGACTATTCCCAAAAGTGGCAAGTAAAACTGTTCGGGTAATCCATTAATTTAGCGTAAGTCTCATTAATGGATAGCTTTTGCAATCTGAACTCGCCCAACCCCTGTTGGGTGAGGGCGGGTTGGATTGCACACACTTGGAGGTTACACTATGCGATTTACACGCAAGGTTTATGATGAAATAGTTTCATCCTCAATAGGTTCGGGCATACCTGAACAGGGCGGGGCGCTCTTTTCGAGCGACGGTGGCTTGACTATCGATAAATTCATTTTCGACGACAAAGGCAGTTGGAGTGGAGTTACCTATTCTCCCAATGTGAATTTTATAAACGACCAAATAAAGCGTCTTGGAAACGAGGGCTATTACTTCATAGGAATAATTCATTCTCACCCTGCAGGTTGTACGGCGATATCAATGGGCAGAGGTAGAGGCTTCGGGTATACCGGAAGCGACGAAGAGGCAATCATAAAGATTGTTAGCGGCATGAAAGGGACAAAACGTCTGTACTTTCCAGTTGTTCAGAGTTTGGTAAACGGCAGGTTTTCCATGAGAGTCTTCTATGGCGAGAAGAATAACAACGGCACGGTTACAATCGGTGAGGATTGCAATATTTTTATTGTAGAAAAAGATGCCTCTAACGCCATCCGACGGGAGATTAAAGCGCATTTGCCCACAAATCGCTATTCGCACTCTACGGCGATCATTTTGGGTGCAGGAAACGGAGTCGAGCTTGCCGAAGGTCTGTGCCGCTCTGGCGTTAGCAAGTTCATAATTGTAGACGGTACAAGATTTGAGCTTGCCGACATACGAAAAAATGCTATGCACGATGAGGTGGGTGCATACAAGGCTGATGTTGTGGCAAGGCGTATTCTTGCTATTAACCCTACTGCAAGCGTAAAGATTATTCGGCAGTACGTTGATAATGACGTAACCAAGGCTGATTTTGCCTGCTGGTTGAATAACGTTGATCGGCGAAAAAGTGTAGTTGTCTGCTGTGAAGGTAGCAATGATGACCTCGGAATTGTCAAACGCTTATGTTCGGAGTACGGTATTTCTCTATTGACGGGATGTACGCGAAAAGGGTATTACGATATTGCATATGAGACTTACCTTTTTGATTTTTGGGCAAGCCCCAGTGCTGCTGGCAAGCGTGAAATTGACTGCTTCAAGCAGCATTATGATGTAAACTTTCTTAACTCCGTTCTCTGTGACAAGGTGTTGAATTTTTTTCAGGCCTCAAGTGATAAACATAGGCGCGATAAAGCCAAATTGACGCCTGAGCTTCCGGTTGTGGAAAAATATGAACCGCTCTATACGAAAGACGAAATTTCAAAAAAGAAGGTTATCATAATCGGTTGTGGCGGCTCACGTTCTTATGCAGAGAATCTGGCAAGATCGGGGGTAAGGCACTTTTTGCTCATAGACGCCGACATTTACGGTAAAACGAATCTTCAGACACAGATGGCATATGAAGACGAGTTGGGTGCAAGCAAGGTAGAAGTCATTGCAGACAGGATACGAATGATCAATCCAGATGCCGAGGTTATTTGTACTAACGATATGCTCGACGAAAGCATGTCGGATGAGCAGTTTGCTACCCTTATAGGGGTGGACTGGCTAGCCCGCCCCAATGATGTGTTATTGGCAGCTTGCACAGATAATGTCATAGCACAGGAAAGGTGTTCAAGACTTGCCCTCAAATATGGTCTGCCTTTCATAATGGCGGGCATCTATCCTGGCGGTAGGATTCTTGAAATAATTTTCTTTCATCCCGAGACATCTACTGTGTGCCCTCGCTGTATGATTGATAAGCGCATAAAGGCAAATCTCTCTGTTGATCGCCCTCTTCCTGCAGTTTCGAATGGGACAAGTGTCTTTATAACAGAGCAGCTCAATGCATATAAGGGTTTTATATCGCTTGCACTTCTTTTGTATCATTCCGCAACGGCAGATAAGCGTTTTGCTAATTTTATGGACGATAATAAATGGACAACACCCATACGTGGACGTAAAATTGACAGAAACTTTATGTTTTTAACCATGGATGCCCGTATGGCAGAGCATTCAGGCAGAGCTGCTTATGTGCAGTTTGATAAATGGGGACAGATGGGGGGTACCAACTATTTTATAGGCGGCGCGTTTTTTCGCAAGAAGAAACCCCTTCACGGGTGCCCTGACTGTGGTGGGATGGGTAAGCCACTTATATTTCATAAAGGTAAGATGACGGACACTCGCGAAGAACTATATTCATAAAGGAGGCTTTTGTATGAAGCAGTTTGCAGAAGGTTCAATTGTAAAATTTAACAATCTGTTTGAACATGTAATCCACTCTGTAGGCAGAAGGACTGTTTTCAGGGTAGCCTTCCCGGATGGCGGTAGGGCGAAGCTACGTTTCGAATCATCGGACGGTAGAAGAGTTATGGCGTCTCTTGTTGCAGAGGCCGACTGTTCGCTGCCTGAATACAACGGAAACTGCAATCTGTTTCATGATTTATTAACTAATAGTTGCCCTACGTTTACCTCGGCAGAATGCATGAAAGAGTACTTCTCCCAAGCTCGTGCAGAGTATGTGAGAAAAAATAATGAGGCAACGGTATCTTCACTGGAATCAACTGAGGCGGCGCACGTGCGTATTGCTCATCGCGGCAAGGAGATTGATCCCGCTTGGTTGTCAGCAAAGATCAAGCAGTGTATTGTCGGTCAGGATGAACAGGTAGATGAAATAGTCAGCAGTATTTGCAGCCATGCAAAGAAAAGACACCCTCGTAAGCCTAAAGTAATAATGGCCGTCGGTCCTACGGGGGTAGGTAAAACGCAGGTTTGCCGCGTTATAGCCGAGCTTCTGCAGGAGAAGTTTGGTAAAGAACAAGTGCCTTTCATAATCGTCAAGGGCAATGAAATGGGCGAAAAGTATAGGATATCACAGCTTGTAGGTTCTCCAGCTGGCTATGTAGGACATGACGAGGCGTCTATTATGGAACCGATAAAAAACTCTGAATTTGCAATTATTTTACTTGACGAATTCGAAAAGGCCGACCCTGCCATCCATACTCTTGTTATGGATTGGATGGACAACGGGCGCATTACCTTTTCGCGAATAGAGGATGGGGAAGTGTCGGCCGAATATGATTGCGCAGCAAGCATATTCATCTTGACATCAAATATACCCATAACCGACGGTGTGTCTGCTTCCATGCGCTTTGAGCTGAGATATGATGAAGTTGAGCCTGCTGCAAATTTTTCTGTCGACGACGAGTTCTGCCGTAAGATTATGGTACAACACGGATTTAGACCGGAGCTTGTCGGGCGTATATCCAAATTTGTACAATTTAACGCATTAAAGAAAGAAGATTTTAATAAAATTGCAATCCTTTCTTTTAAAGCAAAATTGCGCGAGTACGGTTTTGTAGTTGAAAGTATATCCAGCGAACTGCTCACAGACATAGAGGCACACGGCGTGTCTGGCAAATTTGGCGTAAGACCGCTTGAAAATGCTATCGACGATGCAATCGGCAGTCAACTGCCGACATTACCAGAAGGAGAGGATGAAATTCATATCAACGTAGATGGTACGCTTGCCAATCTTATTATTGCGGAGGTGTAAAATGCGAAGATTCGTCTATAACGCTAAATCGTTGTTCACGGATATAGAAAGGCGTCTTTTAAGCGGTGAACGCATTGTTATATATACATGCCAGTTACCTAATTGTACTCCTTCTGAAGGCAAGGTCTTCTTCTACAGACAAGGGGACGGTTATGTTGTCGGTATTTGCGATAACAATAACAAGAAAAACATCGTCTATCATGGTGATTGTCGTGATTTGAAATGGCTGTGCGAGCATAAAGCTATACTTTTTGATAACATTGTTCAAATATACAATATGTTTTACAGGTTCGCTGCTGAATATGAAACGACTGATGAAATATTAACATATTTTATCGACGGTTACGGAGCTTATAAGGACGGCAAATATGTGTTTGAAATCAAGAAAGTAGGAGAAACTTGGCGAGCATATATAGTTAGGACACCTTCATTAGCTGGAAGGGACTCGGCTTCCGCTGTTGTTCATCAGTTGAGCGATAGTGGTCGCAAATATGTCTGCATTTCGGGGGCGGTTGCTTCAAAGACTACAATGATTGCGCTCGCAAAACAGTGGAGCAGGGGTTTGCAAAACTATATAGAAACGGGTCAAACCATAGATGAGTGGTTTGAAGAGCAAAAAATGCTTGCAAAAAAAAAGAAGGGAGGTTAAAATGCTTGGCTTGTTGTTAGGAAAAGATTATTTCTATCACGCCACAGATGAAACGAGCAGACAAACTGGCTCTTTTCAATTTCGCATTGCGCTTATAGGATTCTCATATAGAGCATATGTGCTGGATTGCCCTTCTCTCAATGGACGAAGTGCGGCATTGTCTGATATTCACATGTTTCGCGACTACAGAGGGCGTTATTATGTTTGCGTCATAGGGAAGGTGCGCTCGGCGGATAAGATGCGAGCAATTTGCCGGTTGTGGAGCAAGCGCTACATGCGCTATGTTGCAACAGGTATTGATTTTAACCAAAGATAGGAGGTTTTCATGGAGTATAACTTATCTTCAAACTATCTATTAGAGCAGGGCATTGTATTGTTAAACGGAGCCATAGATGATTGTCTGGCTCAGATGGTTACCTGTCAGCTATTATACCTTAACAAAAAATATCCTGACCGCTCTATACAATTGTGGATCAATTCGCCTGGCGGATCAGTATCTGCCGGATTTGGTATCTACGACGTAATGAATTACATCCGCCCGCCTGTTGAGACAATAGCGATAGGTGTTGCGGCGTCTATGGCGGCGTTTATCCTCTCCTCAGGTTCTTTTGGCAAGCGTTCGGCATTACCCAATGCAGAAATTATTATTCATCAGCCGATTGGGCAGGCGGAGGGTCAGATGACAGATATTGTTCTTGCTGCAGACCATATCAGACGGACAAGGGAGCGGATTGAGGCGGTCCTGTCACAGAACACCGGAAAGAGTGTCCGTCAGATACACGCCGATATCGAGCGGGATAATATAATGTTAGCTCAAGCGGCAAAGGAATATGGACTCATTGATAATATAATCCCTACAATACCCAAAGCAACGCTTACAAAATTATAATCAAGGCGAGTTTTAGCTTACATATCCATTTTATACTGTTTTCTAGCTTATAAAATTTGGCGGTTTGCGATAAATCTCAATAACCCAAAAATGGACATTTTTAATATGCAAAAACGCTTGAACAAATAAGGACAAAAGTGAACAATCAAGGCGGCGTTGTATTTATTATGCTACAATATGTATAAATAAAAGAACTTTTTAAATTGGAATGGAGGTTATATATGAACTATTTATATCATTGTCGTTGTAGACTCATCTACGGAGAAGCACCTGAAATTGCCAGTAGCAGCAATCCTCACCCTCGCAATTTCTGCCCTCAGTGTGATCGTGTGGTTTTACCTGAAGAAGTCTGGGAGGAAGCAGTGCCCGAAAGTGTTTGGATCAATACGCTCAAGCATCATTATCATCCGAATTGGCTGAACTGCTAATTCAAAACAGGGAGGGTGATACGAAACGTGTATTACCCTCCCATTTTAATACTTTATAAATCAAGGTAGACTTTAGTAAAAGATAATTGAGTATATAAGTCGTAAGATAAATTTTGGGCTCAAATTAGGGGGGGATACTTATGAAATCCAAAGGAAACAAACTGCCGAGCGGTCAGGTTACATGCAGATTGCTTGATGATGAAATGGTCGATATTGTAATGGTAAACGAAGATGGACAGGAGCTTATTTTTAGACGTGTCTATTCCACTGTTGAGGATGATGTAGTATATGTTATTCTTGCACCTATTGGAGGTGTTTCAGGAATGGCAAGCAACGAAGCCATGCTCTTCAGAGTGTCAGAAGATGAAACTCTTTCTGTGTCAAAAGATTGGGAACTGAACCACAAGATTTTTCAAGAATATTATAAAACGTTAAAGGAAAACTAAAATGTATAGCGATGATATATCGAGTAAGATGATCTATAAAAACGCATTTGCTTATGGACAGCCGGAATACACCAACGCAAAGTTGCAGGATGACATTGAACGCATGGACGCCCTCAATGAGTGTCTTGCTGAAGTGTTAGGACAGGGATATGCTTGCCAAGCTGTCAAGGAATATCTTTTTGGTATTTTCAATAAGCCCAACAAGAGTGGACCTGCTGCTACTTTTCTTTTTGCAGGTTATCCCGCAACTGGCAAGACGTATCTTGCGAAAAAAGTTGCAGAGGCACTTAGAATACCATTTGAATATTTTGATATGTCAGGGTATTCGGATAAGGAGGCGGCAACGTTTAACCTTTTTGGCTTAAATAAGTCTTATCGATCGGCTGAACCGGGCCGCTTGACGCAGTTAGTTAAGGAACATCCAATATGTATTGTTCAGTTTGATGAAATAGAAAAGTGCCACAGTATTGTGAGAAATCATTTGCTTCAAATGTTAGATAGAGGTGTCGTACATGATATGTATTACGAGGAAGACTACTCTGTCCGAGATTGCATTTTTATATTTACAACTAATGCCGGCAAGAATGCATACGCTACTAAAAACCCTTATAATATTTCTTCAACGCCCATTTCTACCATTATAAAGGCTCTTGAGGAGGAGGTTAATCCCTCTACCGGAGAGTACTATTTTTCAAAGGAATTAGTGTCGCGCTTTGCATCAGGCAAGATAATCGTTTTCAATAAACTGCGGCCTGAAATATTAAAGCGCATCATCTTAAAACATATAGAAGAAATTTGCGGATATAATTATCGGGAATACAACATAGGTAGCAGGCTTAATGAAGACATGCTAGCCAATATCTTGCTTCTTTCTCAGGGCGGAGATGCTGATGTCCGTTCTTTAATTCGGGCAACGAAAGAGTTTTTTAATAAGAACTTGCAGAGAGCGGTAGAGGTAGTTAGCGATAGCGGGAACGGGGCAAGGATTTGCGGAATGCGGTATCGCTTTGATTTTGCTAATGCAGCGCCTGATATAAGAGAACTTCTTACCGACAACAGCAAGGCAAGAATACTCGTCTTCGGTAAGAAAGCCTATAATAGTATCCCGAAACATATAAGAACTGAAGCGGAAATAACATGTACTGACGAGCCAATTACTATAAGCGAAATACGGAAATATGATCCGGCAATTGCTATAATAAGTGTAACAGGTGAAAATTCTCTTAAATCGAAGGAAATTTTCAATAATTTAGTCGAGTTAGGCATTGCAGTATATGTATTCACAAATGATAAAAACATTAGCCTCAAAGAGTATTTGGAGCATGGCGCAACTGACTGTTTTGACTCGCATGGCTACATAAATATATCTTCATGGATTGCTCAAGCCTATAATGGTATAGAACTAGGCAGGGCGACAAGACGGCTATTTAGGTCAAATAAGGTGGTTACATTTAATACATCGTATAAATATTCAAAACGCAATTGTATAGTCGATGTGACTATTTCGGATTTTAAAACGCAGATTGCATTTAGTGGGGGAGAGGGCGACCTCTTTAAAGGGCAGGCAGCTATACCTGACGTCACGTTTGACAATATAATCGGTCAAGACGAAGCTAAAAACGAGCTTCTACCTATAGTAAATCAGCTCAAAAACCACGAAGAGTATACACGTAATGGTATTCGTATAGCCCGTGGGGTAATATTAGACGGGCCTCCGGGATGCGGCAAGACTACAATTGCCAAGGCAGTAGCGAATGCCGCAGTGTTGCCTTTTATATCTTTAAATGCCGCAGAGTTTCTTTCAAAGTGGGTTGGTGAAGGCGAAAAAAAGGTTCGTGATATTTTTGCTACTGCGCGCAAGTATGCGCCTGCCATAATTTTTTTAGACGAAGTTGACTGCATAACGAAAGACCGTATGAGTGTTACAGCAGAACATTCTCATACGGATGGGTTAACAAACGCTCTTCTGTCGCAAATGGATGGCTTTGATACTGAGAATGCCCCTCCTGTATTTATAATAGCTGCCACAAACTTTGAAACCGGAAACAGTAGTAAACTTGACAAAGCATTTTTACGACGTTTTGACAAAAAAATTCATATAGGATTACCGTCCGTTGAAGAAAGAAAAATGTTTATTACCAATGAACTTGAAAAATATAACTTCTCTAAGGTGAGTGAATTAAAAGTGTCTGCGATAGCAAAACGAGCAGTTGGCTGGTCGCTCGCAGACCTCAATTTAGTAATACAAAATGCTATTCGTCACAGTGAGAATAACGGGGTATTTAAGCTCACAGACGAGGTTATAGAAGAGGCTTTCGCTAGCTTTAATGACGGCGAAAGAAAGCTATATGACGAGCAGTCTATAAGAAAGACGGCTTTCCACGAAGCGGGTCATGCAGTGGTTGCGCACTTGTTTGGGCTTAAACCTTCTTTTGTTACAATTGTTGCTCGAAATAAATTTGGCGGGTATATGCAGTACTCGGAAAGCGACAAGATGGACATGAGTCGACAAGAGTGTCTGAACAGAATTTGTACGGCTTTATCCGGCAGAGCGGCAGAAAAGCACTTTTTCGGCAATGAGGGCATTACAACGGGTGCGAGTGAAGACATTCGTTCGGCTACTGAGCTTGCTACGCAAATGGTCAGCATATTTGGTATGGAGGATGATATGCTTTTCTTTATTGAGCTGGGTAAAACATCGAAAAATGCAGATGTCTTGGATAGGGTACGCAATATACTTTCAGAACAGTACAAGCGCGCGAGCCACATGGTTGGTGAAACTGCCGATAAGATTGAAAAGGTGGCTACTGCACTCATTCAACACGAAAGTCTTACGGATATGGAACTTGTTGAAATTGTATCTTAAAGGAGGAGTACGCTATGAAAAACAGGATGGTCAGGTTTATTTTAAACAAATTGAATTCAGAAGATTCCGTATTTACATATTCAGAGTACAAGGATTTCGCTGAAAAATCTTCGTCGTTTGACGGGCGTGGAGAAATCGCCGAATTGATAAGCAATAGGATAATATGTCAGGTTGCAGAAGAGGTGTTCCGTATCATAGTAGATATAGCCTCTTTCCGAAAATATGTACTTTTATGCAATAACAAACCGCAATCTGTAAATATATCTAGTGGATTAAGGTTTTACGATATTGAAAATTCAACATGGCATGTAAAAAGTTTTTTGGATATACCCGATATTATTGAGGACGAATCTGAAGAAGATGAGGACTCAGTTGCTGCTATGCGCAGACGAGATTTAATTAACAGAATACGCAGAGAAGCATGTGATGATGCCGACGATGACGACGAAAACATTGATATGTTTTCGGAGGATTGTAATGACGAGTCGGAAGAATGTGAAGATAATTTGCGTAATAGCCTGATAGATATTCTTACGGATACCAGCGAAAATGGCAGACTATTGGCGGATATATTAAAAATAATAGCCAGTGAAGAATACTTATCAGTTTTGGCGATTAGTAGTCGACTGAATATAGCCTTTACTGTTGCAGAAAATGCATGCTTGTGGTTGTACTTACACGATTTTATAGAGAAAGACGATGAAATTTTAGAATATAAATTAGCGATTCCGGAAGAGCTTTTTCGTGCCTGCTGCATAGAAGCAAAAGAACGTAAAACTTCGATAGAAAGTTTTGCGACTATCTTAAAAAAAATATTACAACAAAAACTTGAGGCGGAAGTATGGGATAAATTTTTCGATATCCTTTCTGATTTAAACCTTACGAGGTCCAATGCTATTATCAAGATAGAGGGTTGCCTCTATGCCGCACGAGATATTGGAAATGATATTCATGTGGTAATATATCAAAATATTTTGACGCGACTTAACGGAATGAGCGATTATGTATTTAACCACTTAAAAAATCGTGAATAATATTGAAAAAATGTATAAATACGTTATAATATTACCTAAGGGGGATTAAAAAATGGCGATCTATGTAACGGGAGATACTCATAGAAACCTCGATACACTAAAATTAGGTCTGTTTGCCGATAAAATTCCGCAGCTTACCAAGGACGATTACGTCATCATCTGCGGCGATTTTGGCGGCGTGTGGGCTGAGCGTACTTTGGAAGACGACCTTAAAATTTTTGAAAATCTGCCGTTTACCGTGCTATTCGTGGACGGCAATCACGAAAATTTTTGGCTCCTGAATTCCTATCCCGTGACCGAATGGCACGGTGGCAAGGTGCATATCATAAAACCTGATATAATCCACCTGATGCGCGGACAGGTGTTCGAGCTTGAAGGAAATACTATTTTCACCTTCGGCGGCGCGACGAGCGTAGACAAAGCCTTCCGTGTAGAGGGCGAGTCGTGGTGGGCGAAAGAAATGCCTAGTCATGAGGAATTGGACGAAGCTATTGCCAATTTAAAGCGGTATAACAACAAGGTCGACTACATAATCACTCATTCTTGTGGCGAACGCGCACTGATGTATCCGCCGCTGCGCGATCGCGGAAGAAAATTTGGCTTATATCCCGAAAATCATATGCTCTCGTACTTCGAGGATATTGTCAAGTATAAACGCTGGTATTTTGGCCATTACCATATGGACGGAAGACTGAACGAAAAAATGACAGTACTTTATAACGGCATCGTGCCTTTGGGCGAGTAACAGGAGGGAAATATGAATGTTTTATATTTATTGTATGCCCAAATTTTAATTATCCGAATTATTCCTTAAACTATGCATTTATGGCAATAAATTTTACGTTTATAATATCTTTTGCGGCACCAAGTCATAATAGCTTGAACTTCTTTACTGTAAAAAGAATGTTCGGGCTATTTTGCTATATTGAGGAATTTAAAGAATTCCGAACATAAAAATAGCGGGCAGAGCGAAATTCGCTCTGCCCGCCTCGCCGTTTTTATCATCATAGTCTTTTTCTTCTACGGCGCAACTTGATAATTTTGATTTTTACTACCTTATAAAGGTATTTCGGCAACGAACACAAAACATCGTGATGGCTTTAATAAAATGATTAGAGATGCGATTGATGGAAAAATAGATCTTATCATTACGAAGTCTGTCAGCCGATTTGCAAGGAATACGGTGGACAGTCTTACCACGGTTCGCAAGTTAAAGGAAAAGGGGGTAGAGGTGTATTTTGAGAAGGAAAATATTTATACACTTGACAGTAAGGGAGAGCTGCTGATTACAATTATGTCTAGCCTTGCTCAAGAGGAAAGCCGTAGTATATCCGAAAATATTACCTGGGGTAAAAGGAAGTATTTTGCCGATGGAAAGGTTTATTTACCATACGGCAGATTTTTAGGCTATAGAAAAGGAGCAGACGGTCTACCCGAAATTGTGGAAGACGAGGCGGAGATAATAAGGTTTATCTATCGGTCATATCTCGAGGGTAAAACCACATATACGATAGCACAAGAATTAACAAATAAAGGCATACCCACTCCGTCAAAAAAATTGGTGAAGTGGGCAGCGACTACCATAGAAAGTATATTAAAAAATGAAAAGTATAAGGAGGCTGCATTGTTGCAGAAGGAATTCACTGTAGACTTTTTAACAAAGAGAACCAAAAAGAATGAAGGCGAGATACCGCAATACTATATTTAGAATAGCCACCCGGCAATTATATCGCCGAGTGAGTTCGAAATGGTTCAGGCTGAGATTAGGCGGAGAAAAGGACTGGGTAAGACTTATAGCGGTAATACAGTGTTTGCATCAAAAATTATTGGCGGGGACTGTGGCGGATATTACGGTCCTAAAGTGTGGCACTCGACAGACAAATACAGAAAGGTGATTTACAGGTGCAATGCAAAATATAAAGAAGGCGAGCCAAAGTGCAAAACTCCAACAATAACGGAAGAAGATATCAAAAGTGCGTTTATCAGAGCGTTCAATACGCTAAAGGAGAATAAAGAACAACTTCTTGACGATTGTCAATATATTCAAAGCACATTAGGCGATACTGCCCTAATCGACGCTCAATTAAAAAGTGCGATTGAATAAATGAAAGTGGTTAAGGAATTGCTACTAAAATGCATTTCAGATAATTCTAAGGTGGAGCAGGGGCAAGAGGAATTTTGGGAAAAGTACAATACGCTAGAACAAAGATATGAAAAGGCGAAATTGGCTGTGGAAAGTTTGCAAAACGAAAAGCAAGCTCGCTTGCATAAAGCTGAAACCATAGGAGCATTTATTTTTGAACTGCACGAAAGAGATGGGTAATAAATACGTTCGATGAAAGACTTTGGTATGTAGTGGTCGAAAGCGTGACAGTTTTGGAAGATAAGAAATTAATTTACAGATTTAAAAACGGATTACAGGTTACGATATAAAAGAAGTTGGGTAACTCCTTAACGTGGGTAAGAATAAACTGGGGACGATCTAGCCACTTTTTATTTTCCAAGCTTTTTTGTTTTTTCTAAATGGATTTTACGTCTTCTGCCATCGATAAAATGGAACTCTATGTAGTTTCTGGAAATGATGGCTTTTTTATTATAACGGCAAATATATCACTTTCCGAAGTAATGTTGTTTTCGTTTGGTGAAAAGTGTGATGAAAGTACTTTTATTCCGAGGTTATTAATTTGACCATTGACTGCTTTTTTAGAATATACAAAAAATAAAGTTTATAGTTGAAAAAATTATTGAAATAGTGTAAAATAATAACATACTTTAGAGGTTGTGTATTTGGTAGGAGGGGTACTATGTCTGAAATAAATAGTAATGGAAAGGAACTTTACAATAATCTTGAGTATAACAAAAAGAATTATTATGAATACATTTCTGATGATGAGAAACAGAAGATATTTGCTTATGCTGAGAAGTATAAGATATTTCTTAATGCAGCAAAAACGGAACGGGAGGCTTGTTCTGTCGCTGTAAATCTTGCACAAGCTACTGGGTTTACTGAATACCATTTAGGTGATACTTTAACGGCAGGAGATAAATGTTATTTTGTTAATCGAGGCAAGAGTGTAGTTGTCTTCCGTGTTGGTACAACTGACATTGAAAAAGATGGAATGCGTTTAATTGTGGCGCATCTGGATTCTCCACGCATCGACATTAAACAGAATCCTCTTTATGAAGAGGCAGGAATGTGTTTTTTAAAGACGCATTATTATGGGGGGATAAAAAAGTATCAGTGGACAACCATACCATTGGCTTTGCACGGAGTTGTAGTGCTTAAAAATGGGGCTAAGATTCAAATTTGCATAGGAGAGGATGCTTCTGATCCAGTGTTTTATATCGATGATTTACTTCCGCACCTTAGTAGTGATCAAATGTCGAAGATTGGGAGTAAAATAGTTGAAGGAGAACAGTTAAACATTGTTGTTGGCGGCTTGCCACATTTAGATAAAAAAGTTAAAAATAAATTTAAGTTGGCAGTGCTGTCTATTTTACAAACGCAGTATGGAATTTGTGAAGAGGATTTTCTTTCGGCAGAGTTATCTGCTGTTCCTGCTTTTAAAGCTCGCGATATCGGGTTTGATCGAGCATTTATTGGTGCATATGGACAAGATGATCGTGCGTGTGCATATTCTGCGCTAGAGGCAGTTCTAAATGGGGAAAGCCAGCATACAGTGTTAGTTATACTTGTTGATAAAGAGGAAGTAGGTAGTGAAGGCTCAACTGGTATACAGAGTAAGATTTATACTGATCTTATGGAGGAAATTTCTAATGCAATGCTAGCTAATTATCGTAAGGTTCGTTTTGCTTCAAGATGTTTGTCGGCCGATGTAACTGCTGCGTATGATCCAAATTTTTCCAAGGTGTTTGAGCGTATGAATGCAGGGATGATTTCGTGTGGAACCTGTATTAGCAAGTTTACAGGGGTACATGGAAAAATTGGCTCTAATGATGCTTCCGCAGAGTTTATCGGTGAATTACGCAATATATTTGCAAAAGAGGGTGTTATATGGCAGACTGCCGAACTTGGAAGAGTAGATGGGGGCGGAGGAGGAACGGTTGCAAAGCATCTTGCTAAACTCAATATTGATACAGTAGATATCGGGATTCCAGTTATATCTATGCATTCACCTTGGGAAATGGTTTCAAAAGCTGACTTGTATAGTAATTATTGTGCTTTTCTTGCATTTATTAAGTATTAAATACTTTAGTAATGGGCATGTATTAATAGACCATACTCTTTTGGCTATAAATTAAATTGTTGAAAATTTTTATTCTCATATTGACAAAATTTATAAAAGTGCTATAATTAACGTAGACTTTTTTTTGGGGGGGGTATTTTATGCTTAATTTAGTATTATTGGGTGTTGTAAGTTCTTCTACTTGTGCGCCAGACAATTGTAATCCTGATTATGTTGGTTTTTGTCCGCCGGATGATGGCCAGTGTTCTCCTGATTTGAGCGGGCCGTCTTGTAGCCCAGATGTTGGAGGCTGCAATCCTGATGATAGCTGTTCTCCTGATAACGATTGTTCTCCCGATAACGACTGTTCTCCTGATTATTAAAAATGATTTTTGAGCTTAAACATGATGTTTATTTTGTGCCAGGGGCAGTCAATGGTGCCATTTATGATTTAAGAAATAATCATCTATATGCAATTAATCACGAGACGAATATTTTTTTGATAAAATACTGTCAAAACGAATTGAGTTCGCTTACGAGTGAAGAGCGAGCATATATTGATAAGTTAGTTCAAGAGGAATTGTTGTCTCGTGATTTTTTGCCTAAGAGAGTTGTTGATGAATCAGGCACAAAAGTAAATTTGTTGAATTTTGTGTGGTTAGAGGTAACGCAAGTTTGTAATATGCGTTGCCTTCATTGTTATGAAGGTGAAACGCATGTTTCTACAAAACACCATTTCACGGTTCAAGAATGGAAAAATATAATTAAGCAGTTATATGAAGCGGGGTGTGCTTCGATTCAGTTTATAGGAGGGGAACCCGCGTGTTATCCTGAAATTATTGAGCTACTTGATTATGCGGGTGGATTTAAATTCGATAAGATAGGCTTTTTCACCAATGCTACTCTGTTATCGGCGGAATTAGTACAAGCAATAAAGAGGAATCGTGTAAACGTACAGGTTTCGTTATATGGTCATACAGCTGAGTTGCATGAAACAATTACAACAATTCCTGGAAGTTTTGATAAAACAAAGACAGCAATTTCTCGTTTATTGTTTGAAAAAATACCGGTTAGCGTTGCGATAACGGTAATGAAGGAAAATGAGCAATATTTTGAGGAAATAATTCATCTTATCAAAAAATTAGGGGTTACAAAATACAAATATGATTTGGTTCGTGAAGTTAAAGATTGTCCGCAGAATTGTCATTTAGTAAGCAGAGATGATTTAATTACTAAAAAGTATTTGGTACGTCCTAATTTTGCCATTAATAAAGAGAAATTTAATAAAGCGCTAAGTAAAAATACTTGCTGGTATGGTAAATTCGCAATTTCTGATAATGGAGATGTTTACCCGTGTGTATTTGAGCGTGGTATAAAATTTGGGAACTTATTTAATACCACAATAGCTGAATTATTAAAGTCGGACGTCTTAACACAATACTGGCATTTAGATTTTTCTCAAATAGAAGAGTGTAGAAGTTGTGAGTATAGATACGCTTGTAAGGATTGTAGACCATTAGGTAAACTAAATGGCGGAAATGCTAAAAATGTGCGTTGTCTATATCAGCCTTTATTAGGAATTTGGGGAGATAAAATTTAATTAATAATATTAGTATAGAAGTATTATTTTAAATAAATAGTACTAGCAAAGTAATAATGTAGATAATTTGAAAGCTGCGTCATTTGAAAGCTGCGTCAATGGTAAGGAGTAGAAATACTAGAAGTCGAAATGGCAAGAGACCAGTACATTTATTGGTAAAGATATTGCTGAAGATAAGTATGTCGGATTTTATTGGATACTTGATAGGAAAAAGAGAATATTTCTAATACATTGATATTTAATAAAGAAGACGCAGAGTAATGCCAATATTCAAAATCGAATAAAAAATATTATAAAATGACTATTGAACCCATAACCCCTGAATTGAAACCATTTTGAAATTGCAATAAAATAATCAGCTTTTCACAAGTCATAATAGCTTGAACTTCTTTACTATAAAAAGAATGTTCGGGCTATTTTGCTATATTGAGGAATTTAAAGAATTCCGAACATAAAAATAGCGGGCAGAGCAAAATTCGCTCTGCCCGCCTCGCCGTTTTTATCATCATAGTATTTTTCTTCTACGG
>DVIU01000269.1 GCA_018711035.1 Candidatus Scatousia excrementigallinarum | reverse complement strand
GCATTTCCGCATTTTATAGTGCAGAAATGCTTTTTATAACTTACTGCTTAATCACCAAAAGAAATAAAAAGGCAGCCTTAATAAGAGACTGCCTTAAATAAATAATTTAGTTCTGTGCTGAAGAGTGTTTCGCTTATAAAAATTAAACTTCAAGATCCTTGTGGCTGCTTTCAGAATCTGTTTTCGATTTTTTTACGTCAAGTTTGTCTTTTCGGTCAGAAGTTTCAGCTTTTTCGTCTTGTTCTTGAGGAATGCGGGTCACTTTTATTTCCAATACTTTTTTTACGGATGCTTTCGTGATCTCTACGGAAATATTTTTGAAAATAAAACTTTTTCCGATGGAAGGGATCTCTCCAAGTTGTTCAATGACCCATCCGCTCACGGTGTTTGCGTCATATTCATATTCATCGGCATCTAATTCATAATGTTCAAAGAAGTCAGACAAATCCGCTTCGGCATTGACGATTTCTGAATCATCCGATATTTTTTTGAAGTAATTGATTTCTTCATCGTGTTCATCCCAGATTTCGCCTACAAGTTCTTCCAGTATGTCTTCCATGGTTATAATTCCCAATGTGCCGCCATATTCATCCAAAACAACAGCCATGTGTGTTTTTTCACGTTGCAACTGTTTGAGAAGTGCGCTGATTTTAATATGCTCCGTTGTGTAAGTTACTTTATGAAGTACCGTAGTTATGCTCTTTGAGCCATTTAAAAATGCAGTGAAGAAATCTTTTTCGTGTAAAATACCTACAATTGTATCAATCGTATCTTTATAAACAGGAAAACGCGAATAACCGGATTGCATAAACGCATCTTTTATGGCATTGATAGGCGTTGTTATATCGATGGCTGTTATATTGACTCGAGGAATTAAAATATCGCCGACTTCCAGATCGTCAAATTCAATAACGGAACGGATCATTTGAGTTTCGTCTTGTTTCAAAGTTCCGTCTTCTTGAGCCTCTTCGACCATTGTCATTATTTCATCTTCGGTAACAACTTCTTCATTTTTCAACTTGAATATTTTTGCTAGGATAAATTTATATCCGGAAAATATCATATTGATGGGCCATAGAAGATAAGTAAAAAACATCAAGACAGGGTAACCGGCCATTGAAAATTTTTCGGGATAAACTTTAGCAAGCATTTTTGGAGTAATTTCACCGAATATTAAAACCGCTACAGTGGTAACAATTGTTGAGACAGTTGCGGCAAGGCTGGCGTTGTCGGCAATAATTTTTACAAACAATAATCCTGCGAGAGAGGAAGTTGTAATATTGACAATATTATTTCCAACTAGAATAGTTGAAATAAGACTATCATAGTTTTCAGCGAGCCGTAAAACTTTTACGGCTCGCGTATTGCCATTGGATATCATTGTTTTCAGTTTTAGCTTGTTTGCGCATGAATATGCTGTTTCCATAGAGGAGAAAAAGCCTGAAAGCAATAACAGTAAAATGATCGCAATCCATAATGGGGCCGAGTCGCCCATAGAAATTTATAACCTCCCGAATGATGCCGAAAAATTGGCAATTAATTCTATATTATATATTATATCATACAATAAAAAAAATTAAAAGTTCTTTTCGGGTATCAATTAAATTTCTGTAAATATTTTGGGGTTTTATTATACTTCAACAAATCTACGCGTTTCAAGATAGTAGCTCCAACGCTGCTGGCTGATCTGCTCGATCACGGCGAAGTCGCTTGCGGTGTGTAAAATATAATTTTCACCCAAATACATAGCGACGTGACCGACTCGCTCAATTCCCGTATTATTATAACGGCTGGAATTTGTGAAAAAGAGAAGGTCTCCGCGAGTAATTTCCGACTTGGGTACGTGTGTTCCCTGAACAATTTGTGTGCGGGTCGTCATATTTAAATTAACGTTTGCACCGTGATAATAAATGAATTGAGTGAGAGAAGAGCAGTCATAATTGCTTGAATTAAAGCCTTTGATTTTGTTGCCATTTCCGTCATGATAACGGGTGGCTCCATAAACATAGGGGAAACCGAGAAGTTGGTAGCCTTCTTCGATCACTTTTTCAATGGTTTCATTTTCGCTTTTCTTCATTGTAACTGTGTCCGTATAGCTGGATCCCGCGCTGATATAAGCAGTATTGTTTTTATAAATTGTTCGATACCAAGATCCTTCTTGCTCCACAAGAGTGACCATGTCTCCTTTGTTGATATATCCGACTGTTGAATAATTTGTGCCGGGGCCGCTTCGAATGTTCAAACCGTCAACTTTTGACCGAACATAAGTGGCTGTATTTTTTGTTTCGGGTACTTCTTCTGGCTCTTGCGGAATATTTTCTTCCGGATAATTATCGCTTTCGCCTTCATCGGGGGAGATGGTATCGGATGGGGTTGAATTTGATTCATTTTGGTTTTCATCCGTGACATCGCCCGGTGCTTCAACAGAAACAGAAGGTTTATTTATAAACGGGGCAACAAGCGTCATTGTCAGGCAAAGGAATAAGATTGCAGATAATCCTGCTGCAAAATACTGATAAATTTTTATTTTCATAAAACTCACCTCCGCCTGTTATAGTATCAAAATTTATTCACAAAATCAATGCAAAAAATTTTCCAACAAGAATAAATGTTGGAAAAGCATAGTAGTATGTGTCACATAAATCGGTGATTTTTTGTAAAGGTGTTTACGGTTGACATTTTTGGAATAAAAGTTATAATTACTATTATGAGGTGGTTTAATTGGAAATCTTTTTTATTGTTTTGAGCGTGATTGTTGGTTTATTCGTTTTATTTTATCTTACCATTTTTGCTTTTGCATTTTATGTGCATCGCCGTTTTTTTCATCGTCGCTATAATGGCAATAAGTATTTAAAATATTTTAAAGCTGATGATTTTTATGGTCTAAAAACCGAAACCATATCGTTTCAATCCGATGTCGGACAGTATATTCATGGGTATATTTATTCTTATGATCAGGTG
>DVIU01000268.1 GCA_018711035.1 Candidatus Scatousia excrementigallinarum | reverse complement strand
TGTTGGCGAGATACCGCCACTCAATACCTACCATTTCCGCCAGCGCCTTACGCGCCAGACGCCGGGCTTTCCGCGCAGCCTTTACATCCGCGCCGAAAGTTTCAAAGCCGGGGCAATCTTCTACTTTCGCTATATAACATTACCCATTTACATTGTATAATTCATATTTACCCAATGGAATGTTGTTATGCAGGTAGATTAAACTTTATAATTCATATTTCTGTTAAGCAGCACTTTGTTAAGTTGACAAGGCCACCTCATAATATTATAATTGAGTTGACAAAATCAACACATCTCATTCTAAAAAATGTTACGGAGGGTATTATGGCAATAGAGTTAGTAGCTGCGTATGATTTTCCCAAAGAAGTACGAGTGCTTTTTACAGAATACACAACAATGCTTACAAACAGTGATCCTACTTTCAAAAAATATCTCGACATACAAAATTATAATGACGAATTAGATAATTTAAGCAATAAATACGGTTTACCAGATGGACGATTATATTTGGCTTATTATAACGGTGCATTGGCTGGGTGCATTGGATTGAAAAAGATTGACGAAGCTAAATGCGAAATGAAACGATTATATGTACGCCCAGCATATCGTAAACAGCATATAGCAACTGTCCTTGTCCGTCAAATCATAAGCGATGCCAAATCAATCGGTTATAAATTTATGTTTTTAGACACTCTGCCCTTTTTGCAGGGGGCTATAAATATGTATAAAAAAATTGGGTTCAAAGAAATCTCAAGCTATAATAATAGTCCTATGGAAACGTCAATCTTTATGAGATTAGATTTAAGCGAGGAACTATAAAAAATAAATAGACTTATAGAATGGAGAGTAAGGCATTTTGGATAATGAACTTGTTAAAAAAATACGGGAATTTAACCGATACTATACTGTATGGTTGAATGTGCTTACTAAGGGTTATTTAGGAACTGATTTTTCGTGGCCGGAGTCGAGAACATTGTTTGAAATATGGCTTTTTCCGGGTATTAACGCAACAGAACTATGTGAGCATCTTAATATGGATAAGAGTTACATTAGCAGAATTATTTCTAAATTTGAAAAAAAAGGACTAATAACAAGAGAACTTGTTTTGGGAAGTAAAGGAATTAAAAAACTATGGCTAACTGAGATTGGAGTGGAAAAAGCAAAGCAAATAGATACCAATGGTGATAATCAAATTATTGATAAGCTCAAAACTATGGATGATGAAACGTGTCGTAAACTTTGTAGGGCAATGGTATTTATCGAAAATACTTTGCGAGAGCATGAAAAAGGCAGGAATTGAATATATAGAGATAAATCATTCTACCATCATATCGACCATTACCGAAAAGTTTTGATTTCAATGAACTTTTGCCCTCTAAATGCGTAGGCAGGCGCGGATCGCCCTATTATTATGTCTGCTCCTAAAAGCAATATCTTGACAAGTTATTTTCAAGCAGCTAAAATGAAAGTGACTACTTGCATATATGGAGAGATAGAAAATGGATGATACCAGCCAAAAAATAATTGATGCTGCCATGTCCCTTGTAAGAGATAAAGGGTATGTAGCAACGACAACCAAAGACATTGCCAAATTAGCCGGAGTGAATGAATGTACTCTTTTCCGTAAGTTTCAGTCAAAAAAAGATATTGTGTTAAGTGGGATTGAACAGGAAAAATGGCGCGGAAATTTAACAACTGATGCTTTCAAAAATCTTAAATGGGAGCTTGCTCCCGATTTAAAAATGTTTATGACAGAGTACATGAACAGAATTACACCTGATTTTGTAAAATTGTCTATTGGACTTAGAGCGCCACAGCTTTACGAAGATTCAGCACCACTCATTATGAAAGTTCCGAAAGTTTTTTTGTCTGCATTGGTAAAGTATTTTACTGGAATGGAACAAAGAGGGAAAATTCCGCATCTGGATTTTGAGTGTTTAGCTATGTCATTCTTTTCAAGTACATTTGGTTATACGTTTTTAACTGCTTCTTTTGAAAACGAACTATTACCTATCTCACGGGAGCAGTTTATCAATCAGACAGTTAGAACATTCATTGACGGGATCATGCATCAAACATAAATAATACGGCACCATTTTACTGGTGCCGTATAAAAAACAAATATATGCAAGCAAGCACACGCAATCATCAAGGAGGCCCAACTAATGCAAATTACAGGAGCAGAATTATTTGTAAAAGCATTGCTGGCTGAACAGGTTGACACTATATTTGCCTATCCTGGCGGTCAAGCAATCGATTTGTTTAATGCCCTCTATGGCGTAGAAGAAATTAAAGTTGTTCTCCCACGTCACGAACAGGGACTTGTCCATGCTGCCGACGGTTATGCACGTTCTACTGGTAAAGTGGGAGTTTGCCTTGTTACAAGCGGCCCCGGTGCAACCAATCTTGTAACAGGAATTGCAACCGCAAATTATGACAGCGTACCCCTTGTGTGTTTTACCGGGCAGGTTCCCACACATTTGATTGGAAACGATGCTTTCCAAGAAGTTGACATAGTGGGGATTACAAGGAGTATCTGTAAATATGCAATTACAGTTCGTAAAAGAGAAGATTTGGCGTCAATTATTAAAAAGGCTTTTTTTATTGCCCGTTCAGGTAAGCCGGGAGTTGTCGTCGTTGATCTGCCAAAGGATATTCAGCAGGCATTAGGAAGTGACTGTTATCCAGAGCAAATTGAAGTTCGAGGATACAAGCCCAATACCAATGTGCATATAGGGCAGATAAAAAAGGTTCTCGCTCTCTTGAAAACTGCAAAACGCCCCGTGTTTCTTATTGGCGGTGGCGTAAATATTGCCCACGCCCAGCAAGAAATGACACAGCTTGCAGAAAAAACCTGTATTCCGGTGATTACTACCATTATGGGGAAAGGTGCCCTACCAACTAATCATCCTTTATATGTTGGCAATTTGGGAATACACGGAAGTTACGCAGCGAATACGGCAATCAGTGAGTGTGATGTGCTTTTCTCAATAGGTGTACGATTTAATGACCGCATTACTGGTAAGGTTAGTGAATTTGCAAAAAAGGCTACCATTATCCACGTTGATATTGATCCGGCTTCTATTTCGAGAAATATTGTTGTAGATATACCGATTGTTGCGGACGCTAAAAATGCGATTGCTGCATTATTGGAAAAAGCCCCGAAGTATGATTTTGCGGATTGGAAAAAGCAAATTGATAGTTGGAAAGCAGAACATCCGATTTACAGTATTGATGGAGCCAAATCAAAAGTAACACCATATTCCATCATTCAGGAAATTAACCGTGTATTTGAAGATGCAGTTATTACCACGGATGTAGGTCAAAATCAGCTTTGGACAACGCAATTCCTTGAATTAACAGATAAAAAACAGATGCTAACTTCTGGCGGCCTTGGCACAATGGGATACGGTTTGCCAGCAGCCATTGGCGCAAAAATAGGGAACCCGAATAAAGATGTGATAGCCATTTGTGGTGATGGCGGTATTCAGATGAACATTCAAGAGATGGCTACGGCTGTTGTTTATGAATTGCCGATTATCATATGTATCTTAAATAATGGATATTTAGGGAATGTACGTCAATGGCAAGAAATGTTTTACAAAAAACGATACTCCTGTACTTGCTTAAGGTATCGAAAGAGTTGTGCCGCTTTCTGTAATACACCGTCTGCCTGTTGCCCTGACTACATTCCCGATTTTGTTCAATTAACCGAAAGTTATGGAGCAAAAGCCTTCCGAGTTCAAAGACCAGAGGACATAAAAACGACATTGGAAGAAGCTAAAGGTACGAAAAAAGTTCCTACGGTGATTGAATTTATTATTGACCCGGAAGAAAATGTACTTCCTATTGTTCCACCGGGAAATCCATTGAGCGATATGATTATGGGAGGTACGGGAAATGACTAAAAAGAGATGGATCAGTTTATTGGTAGAAAATGAAATTGGTGTGCTTGCCCGCATATCAGGGTTGTTTTCTGGAAAATCATATAATCTAAATAGCTTAACTGTTGGCGCTACGGAGGATA
>DVIU01000267.1 GCA_018711035.1 Candidatus Scatousia excrementigallinarum | reverse complement strand
TAATTCAATCAGATTTAATTAACAGATTTCATTTTTATAGCGATATCAACAATGTGAAAAAGCTTGTTTACTCCAAAATCGGTTTGGAGGACGGAACTGTGCCTATTACATTCTATGAACATCATTTATGTCATATTGCCTCTGCATACGAGGTTTCAGGGTTTACCGATGCATTGGGTATTGTTGTGGATGGCATAGGGGAAACAGAGTCAACTAGCGTGTGGGAAATACATAATCACCAATACAAACGTTTATTGAAGATAGAGTTCCCTAATTCTCTCGGATATTTTTATGCTATACTAACTAAGTTTTTGAACTTTAAACCGTGGCAGCAAGAGGGGAAAACTATGGCTTTGGCTCCTTATGGTCATTTCAACTTCGATATTGTAAATGCGTTCATGAAAATAATAAATATAGATGGACCTGTCTACGATATTTCTCAGTTTATTAAAGAAAATTCAACCAATTATCTAATGGTTGATGAAGAAAAAGTTGTCAAATCTATTGAACGTATAGTAGGCTTCAAGCATAGAGATAATGAGGACCCTCTTTCAGGAGCATATGCTGATTTTGCCTTTGCAGCACAAAATATTTTGGAAAGTGCTGTTATCAATTTAATAAATCATTACATAAAAAAAACTGCTATCTATAACGTATGTGTAGCCGGCGGCGTTTTTATGAATTGCAAGCTGAATATGGTGGTGAGAGAAAAATCATTAGCGGAAAATTATTATGTTCAGCCTTTGGCGGGTGATGTTGGGCTGGCGATAGGGGCTGGATTATTGAAATCTGTTATAAAACCTCTTGAGCAATTAGCATCATTAGATTATGGCCCTGAGTATACCGATGAGGAAATAGAAAAATGTTTGTTTGAATCTGGCCTAAAGAACAGAAAAACGAATATGTTGGCTGCAGAGGTTGCTGCCCTTATTGCCGAAGGAAAAATTGTATTTTGGTTTGAAGGGAAAATGGAGATGGGAGCGCGTGCTTTGGGAAGTAGATCTATTCTTGCTGATCCCAGAAATGCAAACATGGCCAACATAATAAACAAAACAGTAAAACATCGTGAAACATGGAGGCCGTTTGCTTGTTCTATATTAGAGGACTTTGCCGATGAGGTTTTGGAATCTTACAACAGTAATAGAAGTTATCCATTTATGATAGAGGCTTTCCGCGTAAAAAAAGACTGGCTTGATAAAATTCCAGCGGTGATCCATAAAGCCGACGGTACAACCAGACCGCAAACTGTAAGCAAAAAGTCAAAGCCATTATTTTATGATCTTATAAAAAATTTTTATTTGCTTACAAATTGCCCATTAATTCTTAATACTTCACTGAACGATAAAGGTGAGCCAATTATTATGACACCTCAACAAGCTATTGATTTTTTTAAAAAAATATCCGTTGATGTGTTGGTAATTGGAAGCTTCATAGTTGAGAGAGAGAAAATTTAATTGGAGTAATATGTATGGCAGTTGATGATAATCGTTTGTTATTGATTAATCCATATCAAACTTACCTTAAGAGTTTGGAATCTGAGTATCAGTCTTATATACCTTATGGCTTGACATGTATTGCTGCAATAGGTGTTAAAGCGGGATTTAATACGGTAATTTTGGATTGCTTAGATGATGAAACAAAGACGGAGTTTGCTGATAAGGTTCGATTTGGAAAGACAAATGAAGAAATCAAACAAATCATTGAAGATTTTAGGCCGGATATTGTCGGCATTAGCTCCACATTCAGTATGTTTGAGCCAGATGCAACTGAAATTGCTGCACTTGTAAAGAGCATTGACAAAAATATTATTGTGATTTTGGGCGGGGTGACGGCTACACTTCCAGAATTATACATCCGTTTGTTACAGCAATCAGAAGTATATGATATCATGTCAAGGGGAGAAGGAGAAGCTACTTTTTCTGAATTATTAAAAAATTACGATAAAAAAACTAAAAGTATAGCAAACTTGGTTTTTATTAAGGGCATCGCCTTCAGAAAAGATAATAGTATTGTCCAAACAGAAGAGAGACCTTTTATTACTGATTTGGACTCGTTGCCGTATCCTGCATTAAATTTACTCAACCTTGATAAAATCTTTCATAATAAATATTTTTCACGCTGGCGTAATAATCCTGTAGGTAAGAGAGTTATGCCTGTTTTTACTAGCAGGGGTTGCCCGTATGATTGTTGCTTTTGTAGCGTGCATAGCCAATCTGGATATCATTACAGAACTTTTAGTACAAGGTATGTACTGAATTTTATGAAGCAATGTATAAATGATTTTGGTGTAGCTCATTTCCATTTTGAAGATGACAATTTGACCCTGGATATGGATAGGGCAAAGGAATTTTTTCGAAAATTAAAAGATTTGGGAATATCTTGGGATACGCCTAACGGCGTAAGGGCGGATAAACTAGATGAGGAAATGATTCAACTCATGGTAGAATCTGGCGCTACTAGTATATCTATCGCTGCAGAATCTGGAAACGAAGAGGTCAGAATTAATATAATTAACAAAAATCTTAAGACTGAGAGTATTATCCGGGCAGCGGAGTTATGCGATAAATATAATTTACCCTGCATTGTTTTTTTTGTTGTCGGGTTTCCTGGTGAAACAATGGATAATATAAAAGAGACGGTTCAGTTTGCTAAAAAATTGACAGAGAGGTATAATACAATTAATATGATATTTTTAGCTAATCCTCTGCCTGGAACGCGTTTACATGAATTAGCAGTTTCTTCTGGCTATATAAAACATCAATTGACTAATTATGATTATTTTACTGCAATCAGAGCTAATCAGTCTTCAATAATTCAAACAGAAGAATTTGATAAAAGGAAGATTTTTCGGTTGTTAACACAAGAGCTTGATAATGAAATGTTTTCGGTGCACAATATTTCTCAGCCAATGTTTTGGATTAATAGTGTCAAGGCTAATTCAAGGGCCAAGCGTGTTTTTCCGAGAATTACTGATGCTAAGGTTAAATGGGAATGGATAGGAGAATAGTTTGTCTGTTTCAGTAATTATAAATACTCATAACAATTATTCGGAAAAAGACGGCTGCATTGAAGCTGTTGTTTTGTCAGTACTCAATCAAACTGCAGTTGACTTTGAGATAATTGTTGTTGATAATGCCAGCATCGAAAAAGATCGTTCTATTTTAGAAAAATTTATTTCAGGTTTGGGAAGTAAAAATAATATAAAACTCTTATTTAATATTGATAATAATGTTTCAGTAGGACGCAATCTCGGATATAAAAATTCAAATTATAATATGCTCATTTTTATGGACGATGATATTTTTCTAGAAGAAAAAAATGTATTGCACAGGGTTGAAATAATTGCGATAGGACAAAAATATGGTTACGGCGCTATTAGAAAATGGACGACTGAGAAATGGTATAATGAGAATAAAATTGATTTATATAATTCTTTAAAGTCGATGGGGGAAGAGTGTTATGTAAGTACTGTTATCCCCGATCCGACTATCAGAAGGAAAAAGAATTGCAGACACCTTTTACGTACATATATTGGTAACTTCGGCTTTATTTATAAGGATGTACTGGCTTCTGTCGGTGGTTGGGATGAATTTTTTAATGGATATGGTATTGAAGATGATTCAATGGCATTTAAATTATATATGAATTATGGTACTCCATGTATCTTAGCCCCTATTTACGTCATACATTTTTCGCATAAAATAAAGGATAAATGTTATGAACAGCTTATACGGAATAAGCAGTTGTTTGATAAAATATTACATAAAAATGGCATTAAATGTTTTCATGGTGGCAGGCTGCTTTATAACGAGGATTTATCTATTATTGAATATTTGTAACGAGAACCAATTTTACTGAAAAAAGTATTTTCAATGGATAATAGGTCATTGCAAATATACTATTGTCTATACGAGAATTTTTCCAGAAAAAATTTTAATCCTACCGTCAACGACTAAATCATGTCAATTGGTAAAATTTTAAATATAAAAAAGAATACAATATAATTGATTCAGTAAATACAAAATTATCCCAAGTTGTAGAACCTTGCGAGAACAACCTATGTTAAATCAACAATTCTATTTTGATCTGCAAAACGAACGTTTAGCAACGTTATAAAAAATATTTAGACATAAATAAAATTGCGTCGTAAATATTGCAAAAAATAATTTCAAAGTAATTATAAGGCGAAATGGCAGATTAGTTGAGGTATATATGCTTCTGCAAGCTAAAAATATAAAATTAGATTTAATAAATGATAATCGAACGATTATTGAAAACTTTAATTATTCAGCTGGAATTGGTGATAAGACTGTCATTATAGGAGAGGAAGGGAATGGCAAGTCAACTCTCCTGAAATTTTTATATGATGAAAAACTGGTCTCTGATTATGTATCATATTCTGGACAAATTGTAAGAAAAGGAGTATTTGGTTATTTGCCACAGTTTTTGTCTGCAGAGGATAGAAATAAGACAATATACAATTTTTTAAAAGATGTCGAGATATTTAACTTTCATGAATATGTTAATTTATTACAACTTGATTACGATATGCTTTTATCGGATAGAATTATGAATACTCTGTCTGGCGGGGAAAAAATAAAGATCCAGTTGTTTAATTTATTATGTAAGAATCCAGATATCCTTTTCTTGGATGAGCCTTCAAATGATTTAGATATTGAGAGCTTGTCGTTTCTTGAAGACTTTATACAAAAGAGCACTACTCCTATTATTTATGTGTCCCATGATGAAACTTTGGTCGAAAAAACAGCCAATACCATCATTTATGTGGAGCAACTAATTAAGAAGACAAAGTGCAAAATTACAATCACAAATCAAACTTATGCTGATTTCTTGGTTGCAAATAATTTGAGATATGATAGACAAATGCAGATTGCCATGAAGGAGCGCAGTGAATATAAAAGAAAAAAAGAAAGATTACAAAAATTATACGAAAAAGCTAGACATAATTTGAGTTGGAAAAATCCCGATGGAATTGCTTCATCCGACGGCAGATCTAAAAACAGCATGAAGTCTATTATTGCTAGAGGAAAGCGAATGGAATTTGAAGCCGATAGTTTTACTGAAATACCTGATAGGGAGGTCGGAATCATTATTTATTTTGATAAAAGAGTATCTGTGCCGGCACAAAAAAGGATCCTTTCGTATTCATTAAAAGAGTTGCGTAATAATGAACGCATATTGTCAAAAAATATTTTTTTAAATGTCGTCGGCAATGAGCACATCTGTATTATAGGGCAAAACGGAGCAGGAAAATCTACTTTGTTGAAAAAGCTTTATAATGAATTAAAGGATAGAAGCGATATTAATGTGGGTTATATGCCACAAAATTATGCCGATGTTATTGATTATTCTATGTCACCGACTGAATTTTTCCAGAGTTGTTTTGATAAGGAATCTTGTACAAAAGCTTTGACTTATATGGGGAATATGAAATTTACGGCAGATGAAATGTTTCATCCGATTGGTGAACTCAGCGGGGGGCAGATAGCTAAAATTTTATTTTTGGATATGGTATTAAGAAAATGTAATGTATTATTGCTTGATGAACCGACAAGAAATTTTTCACCATTATCCGCACCAGTTATTCGTAACGCTTTGATTAATTTTAACGGGACTATTATCAGTATTTCCCATGATAGAAAATATTTAGCCACGCCCTGCCGCCATGCGCAAGCCCCTGCCGCAAAAGCCATGCGAAAGACTTCCCGCCGCAGACGTCCAAACTCAATGTCGATAATATCGAAACCGAGTTGTACCCACATTTGCATAAAATAGGCGTTTGTATCGACAAAATCATAACCGAAATTCGTACCCAATAACGTCCAATCGCCCTCGCCGCGCTCATACTCCGCGACTTCGTAATGCGGGTATTCGGACTGATAATAACGGAACAAAACAACACCCATTAACTCATCGTCGGGGTCTGTCGGGTCAACCGTTACGGCTTCGTCATAAAAACGCAAGAACTCTTCATAATCGCTTTCGTCGATATACAATCTGTCGCAGACTTCATCGGGCGTGCCTTGTAAATCTTCTTCGGTAACCTGCTTGATTGCAGAAACTTTATATTCATTTGTTGCCGTTACATGATAACCGCCGCCAACAAACTGTTGCCACAGGTCTTTGGAAATCACCTCATCGGTAAGAGTGAAAGTATCGTCAGCTTCAACCCATATATCGGTAGGAGTATCGGCAACGGCAGAAAACAGGGCTTTACTGTAACGGTCTAAAACCAATTCGCCGCCGTGTTGTTCCGTATATTCATCAAAATAGCCTTTTTCGCCCGTCAGCTTATTGCCAAGCAAATCTTCCGCACGGACAATGTATGTATCGGCAAAATCTTCGCCCGTATTCCCGTTTTCGTCCGTTGCCAAAAAGCAATATTGCAAAGCGTTCAAGTCAATGTCAGAACTTGTATATTTACGGTTAGCGTTATAACTCATATACGAAAAACCGTAAGCCGCATTGTTCCAGCCCGCGCTTTCGATATACTTTGAAGCAATAAGCGCATACGGCACGGGGGAACTATCGTCATTAGCATAAGTAAAATTGCCGCCGTCAACTGTCTGCCCGATATACGGCAAAACAGCATTGCGCACCGCTTCGTTGCCCGTTACAAAAATAGGGGCAGTCTGCGCGTTCGTCCACGTAGCGTGTACCTTTGAAACAGTAGGGTAATTATTTAAAATACGTTGAGGGACAGCAAAATAAACCGAATGAAGAGTATCACGGGTATAGGCTTCGCCGCTTGTGCCGTCGGGGCGGTAATATGTAGAGCGCACGTCCAAAGTCAATGCTTCGCTTTGCTCATCTGTACAGACCAATGTACTGTCGGCGTCAATGTCTGCGCCATAACCTTTGGCATAACCTTCAAATGTATATTTTGTACCTACGTAATAACTTTCCGCTTTGGCTTCGCCGTCTTTTACAAGTTCAATTTCGCTTACGTCATATACGCGCTTATCACTCGCAAGGCTATCAAAAACAGCTTGCTTCTGTTCGCTCGACAGCATGACCTTAAATTTGAGGAACAAGCCTTCATAATTTTGTATATCGCATTGATTGAGATACAAAAGCATATACTTCGCATGCCCTGCGCCGTCGTTCTCGCCCGCTCTTATGCTTATCGTGTTCAAAGTGGAATTTGTTTTGAATTTCAAGCCTTGCGGGTTCCAAACATAGACGTACAGACCGTAATTGTCCTGCATGTTGCTGTAAAAACTGTAACAATATTCCGTAAACATGAACACTTGCGTAGGCTGACTTTCGTCAAAGGCATAGTTTGAAATATCGAACTTCACACCGTCAATGGTAAAATCTTCCAAATCGTCCATTACGTTGGAACTGTCCATTTGCACGTCGCCGATTGCAGTATCGGCATAGACAACAGGGGCGGAAACTTGTCCGCCCCACATAGTTATGCACAGCACAAAGAGGAGCAACACTCCGATTATATGTTGAAAGTGTACTTTCAAAAATTTTTTCATATGCGCACCTCATTAAAAAGTAACTTTCGGTGGGTCAACGCCTACCTGTATAGGCTCAAAATCAAACCATAAACTTACCGAACTTGCGCCCGAAGATACAGTAATAACAAAATAAGATAAATCTTCATTGATTTCGTCAAAAAACGTTATGCTGCCGTTAAATTTCTGTTCAATAACAGACGTTAACGTAGTATTCCTCGGCACGCATACAGTAAAACCGCTGTCGGTTTTTTGCAAGTCGAATATTTCCGAATAGTCATTCAATTCTTCATCGTCGCCGTAAAACTTATATAATTCGTCACGGACAGAAAAACGAAAATTATTCGCATAGTTTGAAGTTACGCAGACAGAATAATTGATATCTTCATCGGTAAGCGATTTGACGGAAAATTCAGATAATTCACCTTCAATTAACGTGATATTGCCGCCGTCCGAATTAGCATAATAACGTTCGCCCTTGAACTCTACATAATAGGTCATACCCTGACTACGCATGACAAAGTATACGACCAAAAACGACGAGCCTATCAGGAACAGAATGACAAGAAGCCATAATATAAATTTACCTAAAAATTCAATTACCCTGTCCATATTTTACCGCCTTAAAAGATAATATCTTCAAGCCCGCCCACATTTTCAACGTGAGTGAGAAGTCCGTCCGCAGGATAGCGAACATTACATAACATAATGTCGGAAACACTGCTGTAACTACCTTCGGCAGAAAGAGTAATAGTAGCGAGCATAGACTGACTTTCAACAGGAATTGTATTGAGATACGAAAGTGCTGCAATATACTTGTTCCAGTTTACAACATTATCATAAGCATTGCCTTTCGCCGCGTCGTATACAGGGTTAAGCCCGAAGCATGAACCAAAGAACCACTCGCCGCCGTTTTCAAGAACCACGGAGGGATTTGCACCCGAAATGCCGTATTCATTTAACTTCTGAATATAAGTGGGGTTAAAACTTGCCGTTACCGTGACATCGAAATCGTCCATAACGGTATAAGGCGAATATTCATAAGTTATTTTATAAGTTGCACTCAACTTATCGTTGCCGTCCTGTGTATCGAGAAGAATAGTAGGCTGATTGCCTGTGCCATACGGTTCGGGAGTATATGTATCACTCAATGTCGAAACAGAAATACTTGCGCCGAGTATACGCGCCGCATAATCAACAGTACAAACTGCGGAAGCATCGGGGTTATCGCGCGAAGTAACTACAACTTGTATCTGCTCGCCAAAGGCTTCAAGGTTTTCGACATTAGCGGTCAATGCTCCGTCTTCCGTAGGCGTTACAGTCACATAATCGGTAACTGTTTTTCCTTTTGCCCATTCGCTATCGGGGTCTTTAAAACGCACCGCCCAGTCAACAGCCTTATTTGTAGCGTTTTCGGGCATAACCGTAGCCGTAAGCTGCTGCGCGCTCTCCGCCATGGGCGATATGCCGTATTCCTCATAGTCGGCGGGCGCAATACGGGCGCTCATGAGCGATATGCCGTTTTCTTCGGCTTCGCCTATCTGCATACCGCCCTCTTCTTCGGGCGTTTCTTCGTCGGGCTGTTCGGTCTGTTCGCCTTTGCCCCAACTGTTAAACCACGTTGCTATATCGCTGTTGGTAAACCAGCTTGAACCTATGCCGCACGCAATCACAATTGCAATTGCAAGCACAAATGCAACAATCGCCAAAATGGTATTCTTTGTTGACCTTCTCATTGTTCGATTAACTCCTTAAAATTTAATACTTTTTTGATTTTTTACAGAGCAATGCATATTCATAGTCGCGGTGCTCTTTCATTGCACGGTCAACTGCTTTCAAATCGCCGCGCCGTGCCGCTTTATCTAACTTCAATTCGCTGTCATAATACTTACTCGACAAATACGATATAGTATTATTACGCGCCATTTTCTTTTGTTTCCTCGTGAACCAAATCATCGGCTCACCTCAACATTTTAGTTTGCCGACCACAACGCCGTTCCCGTCCACGACAAGGCACATATCTGCCTTGCCTTTGCTCCGCGCTTTTCTCTTGCCGGACTTGCCGCGGACGGAGTTCACGCCGTTGCGGAACGACTGTTTACTTTTGCTGTCGGGACAATTTACGCGCTTGCCAGCTTTCGCCGCGGCATACGCACGCCCCATGTGGTACGCTTTGCGCTCTTTGGCTGTATAACTTCTCTTTGCCATATGAATTAAACCTCGCAATTTTTTATTTTTTGTTTTACTTCATCGTAGCTTTCGACTGCAAATATGCCCGTGCCTTCGCCCTCTTCATCACGCCCCGTTTCCACAAATGTTCCGTCCTTGTCCTCAACTATTGCCGATATAAACCGTACACGCACCATACACTTTTTACGCAACTTGCCACCGTTCCACATTGTAAGTTCCAAAAAATCTTTCATTTTTTTGCACCTCGTTTCCTTGTTTTCCTCTATCAACACCCTTGCAGGGAGCAACACCCCTTGCAGGGGATTTTCCTTTTAAGAAGAGATATATAGCCGTATGCCCGTCTGCGGAGTTTTCCACAGACGGGTTGACGGTATCTATCTTTTATGCCGCCGTTTCGGGGTCAACCTCAACGGTCTTTATCTGTTTATTCACCATATTCATAAGCATAGTGAGCAGGTCGACGTCGCTTTTGCCCGTGGGCTTTACTTCGGCGTGCCATACCACGCCGTTTTCGTCAACCGTGTTGACCGTGTAAACGGTGCGGTGCTGTTTCCTGCCGTTGAACTCCGTTACCTCGTCCGTGATGTCAAGCTCGGCTTCGGGGTTTACGTCAAAGACCAAATCGAGGGGCACATAGCCACCTTTGTCCTTCGGGCTGAAATCAACAGCTATACGACGACCGCGCAACGTGCCGCAGAGCTTGTACTTGAAGTACAGTCTGCCGTCGTCGGTCATATACTGATTGCCGCGCTTATCGCGTATCGCTTCGCGCCTTACAATAAAATTGCCGTTCCGCATTTCAGCCACTTGTTCCATAGTTCCGTTCGTTGCCTTCTTTTCGTTTGCCATAATTTTGATAATCTCCTTTGGC
>DVIU01000266.1 GCA_018711035.1 Candidatus Scatousia excrementigallinarum | reverse complement strand
TTAAATGGATAATTAAAGTTTAACTGTGTTTACGTTGATTATTCCTCATAATACATTATGATATATTACGCAAATTTTCTATTTGATTAAATATACAAATACTATTGACATCAATTATTTTGTTGTATAATTCTTTTATAAAATGTTCCAATGTTGAACAGACAGCGGAGTTTTTTGTTAGATAGGTTTAAATGTAATAAAAAAGCGGGTTTAATTTATAAAACCCGCTTTTTATATTTCTTAATATATTCGCAAAAATATTTTTTACGAGTTTTATTTTGAAATGAAAGGAGATTTTATTATGATTAAAATAGGCTTAAATACCCCCCCCCCCAACCTTCTTAGCCGAATTGGCAATGCTATTGAGGACGTTAAAACAATAACCCATCCTCTAGCGAAAAAGTACAATAAAAATATACTTGCTATGACTTTCCCGAAGCAAGATTTGAATTTAGGGCTTGAACCATCCGTTTTAACAGTTGTTCCTGATGGCAAAAATGTCAGATATATAATGGACTATAACGATATAGGATTTAAAGATAAAGATGTTGATTTGTATCTTTGCAGTGTTTATGTAACCGGAATGAAAGATTTTATCAAATTTGCCAAGCAACATCCAAAATCAAAAATTATAGTCGGCGGTTATGAACCGACTATGAACCCCCAAGATTTTGTTGACCACGCAGGCAAAATTATAACAGGTCCTTGTGATTCCTTCTGGGAAACAATGGAACAGGGCGGACAAATTGTAAAAGGAATTACTCTTAACAGGAGAATTCCTCGTTATGATTTATATGATATAAAACTTAACCAGCAAATTATACCAGATAAAAAGCCTGACGATGTTGTTACATCTATAAATACTTCATCAGGTTGTCCGAATAATTGCGATTTTTGTTGCAGTCCGTTAATGAGCAACCGCATTGTAAGTAAACCTTTAGAACTGGTAAAAAAAGAGGTTGAGTATCTTAAACAATACAACCCGAAATTTATATTTATCAGAGATGAGAATTTCCCGTTGCAAAAAGATTGGAAACAGAAGCTGGAAGCAATCAGCAAGTTAGATGCTAAAACATATTTGTTTGCTTCTGCTAATTTAATGACTGAAGATACTATCAAAATAATGAAAAATAATAATGTTTATATGACGTGTTTAGGTCTGGAAGACATTACCCGGGAATATGGCAAAAACCGAAAACTGGATGAAGTATGTGAAAAACATTATAAACATGGCCTTTTTAAATATTTATCATTCATCGTTGACCCTCTAAAAGTAAACACAAATGAAAAATCCGCAGAATTTTATGAAAAATTGACCGGCAGATTTAATGATTTAAAACCTGAAATGGTATGTGGAAACTTTTTGATGCCATTTAAAGGTACAAAATTATGGGATAAGTACAAACACCTTGTTTCTAAAGAGGATTTCTCTCTTTATAATTCAAAATCGGCATTTCTTGAAAAAAATCTGGAAAGAAGATTGATTGATGAATTTGAGATGTTTAAACATCAATGGAAATATTATAATTCTGAAACATATAAAGGAATAAGGGAATTTAAAACTAATGATACTTTATACCTTAGATTTTTAGAATTAAAAGATATGTTTGCACGAAAAATTGCAGATGCCATAGAAAAAAATCCACAATCAAAAGCATTAAAAAATTTAACGCTTGAATAAAGAAAGGTCTAGTTATGATTAATATTTCAAATAAATTAAATACACAGTATGTAAATACAAATAAAATTAATTTTAAAGGCAGTCCTCAGAAAATATTTAATACTGCTGTTGAGACTTTACAAAGTACAGTTGAAGATTTTGAAAAAATGAAAAAACTGGTTATTATTAACGGAAGCCCGAGACATGACAGTATCAGCAATACATATAAAGCTCTTATGGCAGAAACGGAATATTATAAAAATAAATTTCCGGAACTGGAAACTGCTTATTTTAAATTACCAAAAGATATGAACGGTTGTTTTAATTGCAAAACTTGTATTCCGCGCTGTGTGCAAAAAGGAGATAACTTAAAAGATATTATAGACGCAATGGAAGATGCAAGTGATGTAATGCTGGGAAGTCCGGTATATTTAGATATGCCGACACCTCAAACCGTTGCATTTTTAACCAGATTGAATTGCATGGCAGAAAATACAGACCGGAAGTTTTTTGCAAATAAGGTAATTCACCTTGTAAGTACAGCCTTTTGCAGTGGAACAAAGACTTGTATCCATGCAATGATGGGTGCTTGCGAAATGTTAGGATTTACAATTAAAGGCAGAAGCTCCAGAGAATATATTGTTAAATGGAGTGATAAAAAGCTCAGAGGAGGTCTTTCAAGAAACGATGCTATTTGGTTAGATAAATAATACAAAATCAATCATAATGGACTCAAAAACTTTAATTGATATATTTAAACATTAGGCTAATATAAATTTTCTTTGAAATAACTAATATGATAATGAATATTTTTTTATTGGAGATTAGTTATGCATACCAGAAAAGTCATATATCAATTAGTTTTGTGCTTTTGTACTATTCTAAATTTTAATATAACTTCTTTTGGAGAAGTTTTTGAAGCTGATGATACTTCAAGTTTTATGAATGTTCTTTCAGAAGCAAATAATTCTCCTAACGCGGAACATACTATTAATATTAATGGTGATATTGAATTAGATTCATCTGTAAGTGAAGCTATCAGTTTAGAGCTGGCAGGTAGCACTGAGGGTGAACACTATAATTTTTCATTAAACGGAAATACATTTACTTTTAGCGGTGCAGATAAACATTCAAAAATTTCAAATTTAGATGTTTCATCTGATGCCGCTAACGGCGGTATAAATCTGAATAACCATACTTTGACAGTAGAAAACTCAAATTTTACTGGGAAAAATGAACGTAACACCATAGGTTTTCTTAATAATAATAGCGGAACTTTGAATATAAATTCTTCAACTTTTACAGGTAATAAAAATGTTCTGGGGGGTGGAGCAATACATAACAGCGGAACATCAGTCCTTGAAGTTGCCGATACCTTAATTTCTAAAAACACAGGTGACAACGGCGGAGGAATATATTTTAATAACGGAACTGCAAATATAAGAGACTCTGAGCTTTCCGGAAATAGTGCATCAAGATACGGCGGGGCTGTATATTTAAATAATGGTGAATTTCATATTAGTGACAGTTCTTTAAATAATAATACTTCTGCCACGGGCGGCGGAGCTTTATTTGTTAATAACGGTGCTGATATGGTAATTGAACATAGTAATTTTAACAAAAATAGCGTATCCAGCGGTTCGCGGGGCGGTGCTATTTATAATAACGGAAATTTAACCATTACTAATGGCACAATATTTGATGGAAATAGTGTTTTAGTTGGTTCTGGCGGTGCGATAAGCAACTGGGGTACAATGAACATTGATAATGCAGTCTTCGAAAATAATATAGCCAAGCAGGATGGCGGGGCTATAGCTGATTCTGGAACACTTAATGTCACAAATTCTGTATTTAGAAACAATCAATCTTCGGATTATATAGGAGGTGCAATTGCAAGCAGCAATAATTTAAAGATAGATAATTGTCTTTTTGATAACAATTCCTCATATGAGTTTGGAGGTGCACTTTCTATAATGGCAGGTAATGCAACTATATCAAACAGTATTTTTACTAATAATTCTGCACAGACTTCATGGGGAGGCGGTGCTGTAATAAATTATCTCAGTACAATAGATTTTAATGGTTTAAATATTTTTCAGGATAACAGCTCAGGTGTTAATGGCGGGGCGATAACTGCGACTACTGACTCTGTTACAAATATTAACGGCTCAGCAAAGTTTATAGGAAATACTGCTGAAGGATTAGGCGGTGCAATCTTCTCTCAGGGGATTGTAAATATTAATGCAACTAATCCGGATGATCCTGTTGTTTTTTCCGGAAATAAAGACTCTACAGGAAACAATGCCTTTCATCTTGATATCTACCAGAATGAACCGGTCGGTATAGGTACGATGAATTTAAATGTGTCAAACGGGGCAGCTATTATTCTAGATGATAATATTTCAGGTGTAGAAGGAACTGAGTTAAATATTAAAGGTACATCTTCATATAATGATCATGTATATTTGGGAGCTGCTAACGAAAAGTTAAAAAGTAATGTTCGAACGGATAATATCAGTCTCGATTTTTACAAAGAGTTTTCCGGTCTTTCAAATGCGCAGATAAGTTCTATTAATACACATTTTAATTTTATGAACGGATATGTCGGGCAGTCTAGAATGAATGCTGACTTATCTGATGGTGGAAATTCTTTATCAATAGATGTTGATCCTGCTTCTATGACAAGCGATTATATAGATTTTGTAATGAATCCATCAGAAATGACTCAGATAACAATTCGCGATATAAATGTTTTGAGTGACCCTGTACAATCGGTGACTATTTTTGATATATTCAATCATGAGATTTACGGTACAGATTTAGCATTATCTTCTGAACTTCAAGATCAAACTGTTTATGGTGCTTTAAAAATGTATAAATGGGCATTAACGCCAAAATTGACGTTAATCGAAATTGACGGTTATAATCCTAATATACAGCGTTATCAAGGTGCAACTGCTGCCGCTTTTATGAATCAGATGCTCAGTTATGATTATTCTTTAAGCAGAACTGATGAGATTTATACAAATTTAAGAGCCGGCGGACTTGCGAGCAGAAAGTTAAATTCTTATGCATATGCAGGTACAAACGGTATGTATGTTGACCAGTATTTTGAAGACGGCTCAGCGTTCTGGATGAGGCCTTATGTAAATATAGAATCTTTTCATTTATCAGGTGCAGAGGGAACTCTTAATAACCAATCATACGGAACAATGCTGGGTTTAGATTTTCCAATGTACGTGACAAAAAATGATTGGAAATTCTTCCCTACAATTTATGGTGCGTATATCGGGTCAAGCCAGCAGTATCTTGATTCAAACATATACCAAAACGGCGGATACGGCGGTTTCTTACTGAGTGCGTACAAAGATGATTTCTACGCAGGTTGGACAATTAACGGAGGAGGACTCGGGGTTGAGTCAAAATATGCTTCCGGTAAAGATGATTATGCTATTATAACAGCAGGTACTGCATTAAAAGCTGCTTATAACTGGAAAATTTTCAACCGTTTAATATTGCAGCCTAATTTTACGACGGCTTATACATTTTTAAGTCCTACAAATCTTGTTAATTTCCAGAGTGTAGATATGAATCAGTCACAGGTGAACGGCTTGACAATAGCACCGTCATTAAGAATAACATATAGAAATGAAGAAGGTTTTGAACCTTATATTTTTGGTGGCTGCGTAATTCCAATTATGAGTGATATTAAAGCTACAGCAGATTCAGCCGAATTGGAAAAGTTAACACTGAACGCCTGGGCGCAATTTGGTGCGGGTGTGAGACGACATGTTACAGATAGGGTAACCTGTTTTGCCGAAACCGTAATACGTACGGGCGGCAGAACAGGCTGGGGTTTTATGTTTAATATACAGATACATATTTGATTATTTTACCCTTTTTCGGTAAAATTTCGACTAAATGCTTATAATTCATGTAAAGTTTTGTATTAAAAGCGAATTAATCCGGTAAATTTTTTTTGTCAGGAGATTTTACAAAGATATGAATATACCTAAAATAACCTCGAATTATTCTTCTAATCCTCAATTTAGAGGTAAATATGAAGTGGATGCTTCTACAGCAGTAAGCCGTAATCAGGTATTCACACTCGGTATGCTGATGAGCAATTTCTGGATAAGAGATGCCCGTTTGACATGCAGTCAGCTTAGGAATAACAGTGTGTATGGTAAAGCAATACTTAACGTCAATGTTGATAAAGAAAGAATTGTTGAAAATATATTAAAGATGAATAACATTAAATTTACCAAACTTGATACGAATGCTTAGTTTTCAGTTCTTGCAAATGTATGTTTATCTAACAAGACCATAAGAACAGATATATCAGCAGGCTTAACTCCACCTATTCTGGAAGCTTGAGCGAGTGTCTTAGGTCTTATTTTATTCAATTTTTCTTTTGTTTCTGACGAAATATGTTCAATTCTGAGGTAATCTATATTATCGGGAATCTTAAATTTCTCGAGTTTATCAGCCTGATTGACCTGAAATTCCTGACGCTTCAGGTATCCGTCATATTTTGTCAGAATTTCAACCTGTTCGTAAACATCTCGCGAAATATTTATACCTGCGGTTTCTTCATCAATTTCTTTTAATATGCTGTAGTCAATGTTTGGCCGTTTTAAAAGTTCGCCTAATTTCATACCTCTGTCTATGTGTTCGCCGTATTTGGCCAGTATAGAATTAACAGCATCTGTAGCCGGAATTTTTGTTTCATGAATTCTTTTAAGTTCTTTTTGAATATTTTCCTGTTTTTCCGTAAAGAGTTTAAATTGAGCGTCGTCGATTAATCCAATTTTATGCCCTGTTGGAGTTAGTCTTGCATCAGCATTATCTTGTCTTAATAACAGGCGGTATTCGGAACGGGAAGTAAGCATTCTATATGGGTCATCAATATCTTTTGTTACCAGGTCATCAATCAGTGTGCCAATGTAAGAAGAACTTCTAGGTAATTCAAGCATTTCGGAGTTATTAATATAATTAATGGCATTTATGCCTGCAATCAAACCCTGTGCGGCAGCTTCTTCATAACCGCTTGTACCGTTGATTTGGCCTCCGAAAAATAGTCCCTGAATATGTTTTGACATTAGAGAATGCGTTGTTTGAACTGCCGGAACATAATCGTATTCAACTGCATACGCAGGTTTTATAACATGGGCTTTTTCCAGCCCGGGGAGAGTATGAAGCATTTGAACCTGAACATCGGCAGGAAGACTGCTTGAAAATCCCTGTATATAAACTTCATAAGTATTAAGACCTTCCGGTTCAATAAAGATATGGTGCGACGGATTTTCGCTGAAACGCACGACTTTATCTTCTATAGAAGGGCAGTAGCGCGGGCCGACTCCATGAATTAATCCTTTATACATAGGTGATTTATCCAGGTTTGCGCGGATAATTTCATGCGTTCTTTCGTTTGTTCTTGTCAGATAACAAGGAACCTGCGGACGTATCGGCCGGTTTGGTTTGAATGAATAAAAGTTCAACACCTCATCACCGGGCTGGATAGTCATTTTTGAATAATCAATAGTTCTTTTATCAACTCTTTGCGGGGTGCCGGTTTTTAGTTTTTTTATGTTAATCCCGAGTTTCATTAAAGATTCGGATAAACCTGTTGCTGCTTGTTCTCCCAGACGACCTGCACTGTATGATTTTAAACCTACAAAAATCCTTCCGTTAAGTGATGTTCCAGTTGTTAATATAATTGCGCGGGCTTTGTATTCGATGCCAAATTCATCAACTGCTCCTGTAATTTTGCCGTCTTTTGCTATTAAATCTGTTATACAGGCCTGACGAAGGTATATATTTTCATTACTTTCAATTAAGTTGCGCATATAGTTTGAGTATTCTTTTTTGTCCGACTGTGCTCGTAGTGCTCTTACGGCAGGGCCTTTTGATGAGTTAAGCATTTTCATCTGGATATATGTCGCGTCTGCAACTTCTCCCATTACACCACCCAGTGCATCAATTTCTCTGACAAGGGTTGACTTAGCAGGCCCGCCAATTGCAGGATTGCACGGTTGCAGAGCGATATTATCAAGGTTCAATGTTGCAAGCAGAACTTTTGCCCCTAGTCTTGCACACGCAATTGAAGCTTCACAGCCGGCATGACCGGCACCTACAACTATTACGTCATATTCATTATTTAAGTAATTCATTTTTTCTATTCCTAATCGTAATAAAATTATAATACAAAATAGCCCGTCGACTCTAATAATTCTGCATATTTAAACAAAATTTAAAATATTCTCCGGTTGTCTAATGCATTTGGAGGATATTTTATGAAATTAATAAAGAATGAAAATTTTTCTGTCGAATAAATATACATACACATTTATTTGGAGCTCAAAATGTCAGAACAGATTTTAGTACAGCCTTTAGCAGGTGAAAATAGTGAAAAAGTAAAAAAAGCGAAAGAGTCTTTAGAGAAGGCTCGTGTTGCTCATGAAAGATATTTGATAAGGCAAAACAATAAGGATTTACAGGATGCTATAACTAATTATATTGATGCGGTGAAATTTGACCCGACGATTCCCGAATCGTATTATCGTCTGGCAAGTTTAATGTGGGAGCAGGGGCAGATTAGTATTAATACGGCAATAGATCAGTGCAAGACGGCTGTATCCCTTGCGCCTGATAATATGAATGCGCATCTTTATGCAGGTTTCTTTATGAAAATGGCAGAAAATTACCCTGAAGCTATGGAGGAGTTTAAATCTGCCGTAAAGATGGGCAAGTTAAAGTCTGCAAGACCGCGGCTTGTATTATCTCAGGCAATTTTGCAAAAAATAAATGCGGAAAAAGGAAATTTTTCTGATTATATGCAGTTCGTATATTATTTTTTATCAGGAAGTTTAATGCTTGCATGGGACAGACCTTCTTTAAAAATGTTTTACAAAAATATTTCAGACGATGTTTCTGTCTTTACATTTAATACTGTTGGAAAATTTTTAGAAAAATTTAAGCTCTACCCGGCCGCAGAAAATATTTATAAAAAGGCTGTTATGGAAACCTGCCACGGTCAGGTGTTTTATAACCGGATGGGAGATTTGGCACTAAAAAACAATGAACTGGATTTGTGCGTTGATTGTTATAAAAAAGTTTTGGAAACAAATCCCCTTTGCCGTGAAGTTCTTGTTAAACTCGCAACTGTATTACAAACTTATTTTCCTGAAAATACAGAAGAAACAATTGACTGTTATGAAAAACTGCTTGAATTTGACCAGGATGCAGCTCAAATTTATTATGAGCTGGGGCATTTATACCTGAAAAAAGAAGACAGGATTAATTCAATCAGCGCGTTTAAACTTGCTTTGGAAAGAGATTTAGAAAATCCTTTCTATAATAATTCGCTTGCGTATGCCTTTTCTAAGGCAGAATTGTATGATGAGGCAATAGAGTATTATCAAAAAGCAATAGCACTTAATCCGGATAATGAATGGACTGCAATAGTCTGTCAGGCACTCGGTGCTATTTACGGTGAGGTAAAGGGTAATACTGAAGCCGCTGTTGCCACTTATCAGGCCGGTATTATTCTTGATCCGAATAATTATGATTTGTATATTGCGCTTGGTGATATTTATATGGCTGAATATGACCTAGATAAAGCAATAAGAACATATTGTGAGGCTATTACTCTCAATCCTGAAGATTACAGAGGATATTCTAAAGCCGGAATTGCGCTGTGGGAAAAGGATTATCTTGAAGAAGCTCTTGTTGCTTATCATAAAGCAATCGAACTTAATCCTGAAAATGAGTTCGCTCATAATAATCTTGGAATCATTTATCTTGACGGATTGGGTGATGCTGAAGAAGCTCTTGAATATTTTGAACAGGCAATTGAAATTAATGAAAGCTATACTCTTGCATATTTTAATGCAGGTAGGGCAAGTCAGATGCTTGATTTCAGAAATGACGCAGCGCATTATTATCAGATGGCAATTGACCTGAATTCGGTTACTCAGGATTTAGACGAAGAAGACATAAGGCAGAGATTGTATAAGCTGTTTGAAGCTTAAAATAGACCTGTTGTATTTATTCTAAAAAATAAATAACTGTTCTATTCCTACATGCAAAGCGTCTGAAATTTTGCAAATAGTTTTTAACGTAATATTTCTTCTGCCACATTCAATGTCACTCAAATAATGCGGGTCAACAGATAATTTTTCTGCAAGTTCTTCCTGAGTCATATTTTTTAAAAGCCTCAGATATTTAAGTTTAACCCCGAACTTGCTGCTGATTTCTTCATAACTCATAAGTGTATGATATTAGTAAGTTAATAGTATTTAAATAGGATTGACTTATACATTACTGTATATTATAATATACAGTAGGGAGGATATGGTATGAATGACTTAAGAGGATTTACTCTTGCGGAGGTGTTGGTTACACTTGGTATAATAGGGGTTGTGGCGGCATTATTGCACCCTATGCTTGTTAATAAAATTCAAGAGCGTATTTTGAAACAACAGTATAAAAAAGTTTACACTACATTATCTAAAGCACTTCAAAAAACTTATGCGGATAACAGCATGGTCTGGTATGAATGTTATTATCCGATAATTCGTAATTCGGGTACATGTATTGAATATGATGAAGATACGCATGAATGCAGCAAGTATGAAAATGTTGTAGGAATAGACATAAATTCTGAGTGTCGGGCTTATTATGAAGCATTAAAAAAGGTTTTAATCCCTGTAAAAGTTTGTGAAAATAATGCCTATAGGAACGGCTGTATTCCAGACATGAAAGGTTATGATACTGTTATTTCTGAACAAAATCCAGATAAAGATGATGGTGATTTAATCTCAATGACATCCGGCTGCAGTGGGTATAGAGAAGCAAATA
>DVIU01000265.1 GCA_018711035.1 Candidatus Scatousia excrementigallinarum | reverse complement strand
TTCTCATAAAGAATAAATTACTTAATTGGGTAATTGATAATAAAGCCAGGTATTCTCAGGTTGCAAGCACATATCGTTACGATAAAAGAATACGTAAAGTTTTGTTTAAATTTATTTCGTATATAGAGGAGTTATATCGTGCCGTAATTTTAGATAATTATTACAATAACTATGATGTGCTAATTGATGAGATTAAAGGCAAAGTACATAAATATGACGGAAATTTAAATGAAGTTTTAGAAGACTTAGAATTTAGGTTGTTGTTGAAGCAAGTAAAAGTGTTGCCCCAAGAAGTTCGAAGTTTGTGTCCGTTGCCGCCACGAAGGATAAGAGAAAATACTTTTGCATTAAAGGAATTAAGGAATGCTGTTATGCACAATAAATTTCTTTTACTTTATCGTGGATTTGCTGTTTGTTATGTAAAGGGCGTTGATAATAATAAAAGCGCTAATCTGAAAGCAAACATTTTGAACTTAATTTCATTTTTACCAAAAGAAGTTGGAGAAAAGTGCAGAGATGAAATAAATGCTTGTAAAGACGAAAGGGACAATATTGATAAAACGCGTTGGGATTTGCCGGAACAGATTATTATATCGATTTAGTTAGTGGATTTCTTAATAAAATTTAAATCTAATTTATTATGTTTGGATTAAAATGATTATGCTAGGTTATAGTTCGCAGTATATTAAAGTAGTTGCGGCATTGATATGGGATAAGGATAGGTTTTTAATCTGTCAAAGACCGAAAAATAAGGCGAGAGCGCTTTTATGGGAATTTGTCGGCGGCAAGGTTGAAAAGGGAGAAAGTAAGGAAGAAGCGCTTATCAGAGAGTGTCGGGAGGAGCTTGCAATAGATATTGCCGTAGACAATATTTTTACCGAAGTCACGCACAATTATCCCGATACAACAATTCACTTAACCCTCTTTAATTCGCGCATAGTAGGGGGTCAATTTACGCTTTTAGAGCATAATTCTATGGCTTGGATAACTTCTGCCGAAATAGATAATTACGTTTTCTGTCCTGCGGACGAGGTTATTCTGGAAAAGATTAAAAGTGCTTTTTAGATTCTGGTTGTTTACTGATTGTGGGTTTTCTAGACTTACTCATGGAGAAAAAATATGAATGTTGAGCTTTTAGAGAAAATTAAAAATGCCGAGGACATTATCCCGGAAAAGCATGATGGGAGTTATCAGCTTGTCAGGGAGACTGTGGCGGCATATTCACGGCATCCAGAATTAGAAATTAAGAAAGCAGATATAATTTTAATTATCCGACTGTCAACTATTCAGATAAGAGAGGACTCTACAGATGATTATATTTATGGAAGATCGTCAGAAAAAGGACATTCGGAAATTGTGCCTTGCAATTTGCCTGATTATGAAAAAGATGGGTTGAGCAAATTTTTCCATGATTTATGGGGTCACAGGGAACAATTTGAAAACTTTAGAGTGACTAAAGGTATTGGTATGTTCAAAGGTGACATGAGAAGTTGTTCTGCCATTGACGATGAAAGTGCGCGCATATTTATAGAACTGTTGATAGAGCTCTATAAATCGTCTGCTTTGGATGATGAGAGTTACTTTAAAGTAGCTGAACGATATTTAGTGAATAAATTAAAGGGGATAGAAGCTGGGACAGCTTCACAGATATTGCATTGTCTTAAGCCCAATGTTTTCCCAGTTTTGAATAGTGTGGGGAGGCCGGGATTTGAGGCTCTGGATATTGTATTAACTAAGCCTGATAAGTTAGCGCATTATATTTACAATTGTCGACAAATCAAAAAATTCAGAGATATGAATTTTTCGTTTAAAAATTACAGGGTCTGTGATGTGCGATTCTGGAGGCTAATGGAGCAGATTGATTTATCAGTTATAGCTGATTTTTTACAAAATTACGGCGGTAAGATTTACAGAGCTAATGACAGCAATGGCAAAATAGTAGCTGATAAGGGGAAAAAGGCGCTGGCTGTTATGAAGCAGTTGTGTAAATCTGTTCAGCCAAGTGATTGGAGTGATGCATATAGTATGTGGCAACACTCTGGCTATACTGTTACATATTTTTGGGGGGAATTGAAGAGTAGTCTCCATCAAGAAGGCACAATTTCTATATCGGTTACATTTGAAAAAGGTCAACCAGATGCGAAATTGTCAGTTAAAGTAGAAATAAATAATAGACGTAATGAGGAGGAAAGGAGAAGATTTAATACATTGTTCAGAGGGCAAGAGCCTAACGACAAGGTAAACTATATTATTTTCGGCGGAAAACAGCCAATAGTTATTCCTTCTCTGAGCGAAGCTGTTCAAAAATTTAATGATAAACTATATGACAGAATATGTCCTATAATTTATATTGATGGGCCATATACGATGGACAGAGCAGCAGCAATTTTACAAGATATGCACGATGCGATAGAAACTTTGTTGCCATATTATGAAAGTTTTTTCAATGAGAATGAAGTTGAAATAATTAGTGTTGATGATAATGAAACGGAAAATAGTGAAGGTAATAAAACTATGGCAAATTTGCAATCAAAAAACATAATACTCTACGGACCTCCGGGAACGGGTAAAACCTATAATACCGTAATGCGAGCTGTTGAAATTATAGACGGTAAAGATAAGTGGAAAGAGAAGGACTATTGCGAAATCAAGGCGAGATACGATGAGCTCCTCAGAGAAAACAGAATAGCTTTCGTAACCTTCCACCAGTCATACGGTTATGAAGAATTTATCGAGGGAATAAAGCCTCAAACAACCGATGACGGTGTAACCTATGAAGTACAGGCGGGAGCATTTAAAGAATTCTGCGACAGAGCGCGGGTACCTATCATAGATAACGGCAATCTTGGAATAAATACGACCCCCACTATTTGGAAAGTATCCCTTGAAGGTACATACGACAATCCTACACGAAAGGAGTGTTTGCAAAACAATCACATAAGAGTGGGCTTTGACAGCTATGGTAAAGACGTTACATCCGATACGGACTTCTCGGTCGAGGGAGGCAAGAATGTTCTTAATGCGTTTATCGGCGGTATGAGGATAGGCGATATAGTTCTGTCCTGCTATACCAATACAACCATAGATGCGATAGGCGTTATAACCGGCGACTATGAGTGGCACGACGAGTTTGACAAGTTCAAGCGCGTAAGAAATGTCAGGTGGATATTTAAGGGCAAGAAAGATATAACGGATATTAACGGAGGCAAGACGTTTACATTGTCTACGGTATATCGTCTGAACGACATGTCTTTAAGCGATGTGCTTAATATAGTCAACGGTAATGACAATCTTGTAAAAAACGCCGCTACGACGTCTAACAATACTGAAAAAAACAAGTATGTCTTCATCATCGACGAGATAAATCGAGGCAACATATCCAAGATATTCGGCGAGCTGATAACTCTCATCGAGGAGAACAAACGCGAAGGCGCAAAAGAGGCGACAAGTGGAAAATTGCCCTATTCAAAGACCAATTTCTCAGTTCCCGACAATGTTTATATAATCGGCACGATGAATACGGCAGATCGCTCTATTGCCGCAATAGATACAGCTCTCCGCCGTCGCTTCAAGTTCGAGGAGATGATGCCGAAGTCGGATATCATCAAGTGTAAAGATATAGACGGCATAGATATTCCTCAAATGCTCGACGCAATTAACGAGCGCATAGAAGTGCTTTACGACAGAGAACATATGATAGGACATGCCTATTTTATGTCGCTTGAAGAAAACGCAACGATAGCAGAACTCGCCGACATCTTCCGCAACAAGATAATTCCCCTCTTGCAGGAATATTTCTATGAGGACTATGACAAAATTTGCCTTGTACTCGGGGATAATCAGAAGAAAGAGGAGTATAGATTTATTAAGAGCGAAGATATAGCTTATGATAAGCTTTTCGGCTCAGCATCTGATATTGGCTTCGGGGAAAAGAACAAAAAGTTTACGATAAACGACGCCGCGTTCTTAAAGAAAGAAGCATACATAGGCATATATGCCCCGACTAACGAGTAATTCGAGTGTCTACGGCTATGGCAAAGTGTAACTTTATCTATGAATACGAAAGCATTTCCGCCGACGATAAGAGAAAAGGCGAAAAGATAGGCGAGGTAAGATATGTCTCCTCCGATCAGTTTGAAATGCTTGAAAATTTTATCCTTTCCAATATTTCGGAAGGCGAGGATGCGGCAGAGGTAATGAGGCTTACTTCGCGTTGCGGCAAGAAGTACGCGGTTGCCTGCAACTATGTCGGGGTGATAACGCTTGCGGATGGCACAAACATTGAAATTTTGCCCAAAATAGGCAAGAAATGTAGGGAAAGTGATGCACGCCGATTGCTTGTAAAGATGCTGCGAACCCTGCGTTCAGTTCCGTACAAGGTCAACCAATCGGCAAATATAGATGTTGAAAAACTGCCGCTTTTCGAAGTGTTTGTTCGAATGTTCATAGACGAAATCTATGCCGTAATAAGGCGGGGAATAAGATGCGGTTATGAGCGCGTAGAGGAAAATCAGAAGTTCTTTAAAGGTAAATTACTCGTCGGCAGACATATCATGCAGAATGCCGTTCATAAGGAGCGGTTCTATGTCGAATATGATGAGTTCAATGCCAATAGGGCAGAAAACAAACTCATAAAGTCTGCGCTTCTATATCTCCATAAAAAGTCTTGTTCGTTTGCAAATCAGTCGGACTTGCGGTCGTTGTTTGCGGTATTCGATGAAGTTAAGCCGTCTGAAAATGTAGAGCAGGACTTAATGAAATCGTGCAAAGAAAGGGGAACTGAGTATTATTCGGAAGCTATAAAGTGGTGCGGAGTTTTTCTTGCAGGCAAATCGTTTTCGATGTTTGAGGGCAGTCAGTATGCAAAGGCATTGTTGTTCCCCATGGAAAAACTGTTTGAAAGCTATATAGCGGCAGAGCTGAGCCGTAAGTTTTTGGGCGAATACAGCATAAGTATGCAGGAACAGCAGCGTTGGCTGTTCGACAGTCCTAAAAAGTTTAAGTTAAGGCCTGATATTGTAATGAGGAAAGGAAACCTTGTCTTTATACTCGATACAAAGTGGAAACTCTTAAATAACGATCCGAGCAAAAACTACGGCATTTCGCAGGCGGATATGTATCAGATGTATGCGTATCACAAGAAATACGAAAAGAGTGGAGAAACTCATTTTGTAAAGCATTGCTTTCTTTTATATCCGTCTATGGGTGAGGATGTACATAGCAGTATTTCGTTTTCTGCGTTGGACGGCGTAAACGTATCAGCGTTCTTTATCGACTTAATGAACGTCGGAAAAAGCCTCGAAAATCTGCGTCCTTTAATTGATAATGAGGGTTGATTCTAAAGAAGCAGCCGCAGGCGGAAATTTTTTTGCCTGCGGCTTTTTAGACTAATTTTACCTACCAAAAGTGTTTTCGAAGTTTTTCAGCCAACTATATACGGGGCGGTATCTGTCGTTGTCCAGATAGCTTTCAGCGCGCTTGCGCAAATCGTCGGGCACGCCGTAGTAGGCTTCAGCAATACTGCACGCAATGGCTGCGAGCGTGTCGCTGTCGCCTCCGACTGAAATGGCGTTTCTCAAAGTGTCTTCAAAACTCTCTCCCTCGAAAAAGGCGGCAAATGCCTGCGGAACGGTGTTCTGGCAGGTCTCGTTAAAGCGGTAGGTGGCGCGTATGCCGTCTATCGTGAAGTCGATTTTATAGTAATTGCCCTCGATATATTGCCTAATTTCCTGCTTGGTCTTGCCGCTTCTCGCAAGAAAAATTGCAACGGCAACGGATTCCGCGCCCTTTAAACCCTCCGGGTGATTGTGGCTGATTGCGGTTATCTTGTACGAAAGCTCCTTCGCTTCGTCGATGGTGCGGGCGGTAAATCCCGCGCCGCTCACCCTCATCGCCGCGCCGTTGCCGAAACTGTTATACGGCTGGGGATTTTCGCTGTATATCCAGTCGTAAAATCTTCCTCCGTATCCGCAATGGGGGTACGGCCTGCCCAGATCCTGCATACATTCGATCGCCTTGCGGCTGAGGTTCGAGTAATCGCCCTGGCATTCGACTATTGCCTGACCTATCGCCACCGTCATAATGCTGTCGTCGGTGGGGAAGCAGTCGGCCGTGAACAGCTCGAAATCCTTGCTTCTATGGTTGTTGAATTCAAATCGACTGCCGACTATGTCGCCGATAATTGCCCCTATCATATCGTGTTCTCCTTTTGTTTCAAATATAAATGTTATTATTTAACTATATTATACGGCGAAGATTGCATAATGTCAATTTGTCCAAATTCATTGCATTTTAGTTGATGTGATTATTGCTCAGATAAATTATTTATCCATATTGATTTGAATGGAATATGGGAGTATAATGGAATAAACACAAGGAGGCACTAATTATGAAACGAGTATATGATTTTTTGAAGGAAGCGGAGACTTATTATCTGGCGACGGCGGACGGCGATCAGCCGAGGGTGAGACCTTTCGGAACGGTAAATATCTTCGAGGACAAGCTGTACATACAGACGGGCAAGGGCAAGGCGGTTGCAAATCATATCGCTAAAAATCCCAAGGTCGAAATCTGTGCCATGAAGGGCGACGAATGGATAAGGGTTGCAGCGACTCTCGTAGAGGACGACAGGGTGGAGGCGCAGGAGAGTATGCTCAACGCCTATCCCAACCTTCGCGCAATGTACAAGACGGGAAAGGACGGCAACACGGTCGTCTATTATCTGAAAGACGCCACGGCGACAATTTACTCGTTCTCCCACGCGCCTGTTGTAATAAAATTCTGACCAGAAATTAAAGCACTAGGAGATTTTACTTGCAATAAACCCATAAATGTGCTATACTGATTACAGTGAAAATGAAGACATTAAGTTAATGAAAATTAAAAAAGCTTTTTAAGCGAGTTCTGCGGCGCCGATTTGGTCTCGGCGCCGCAGTTTTTGTTTTATATTCTTGTTTAGCGATCTTATCTGATACACGAAATGTTAATTTAGATATTAAGAAATTTACTGTATACTTTTATTGTGAGAGTTAACAGATTGTGATATAATTAGTTAAGTGATACATACTTGGAGAAAAAACTATGGCGACAGAACTATTTAAAAATATACCCAGCAAAGTTGGGGATTTGATTCGTGATGTGCGAACCGGAAGAATAGGGTTACCAGATTTGCAACGTCCTTTTGTATGGAAAGACAATAAGGTGCGTGATTTATTTGACTCAATGTTCAAAGGGTATCCTATTGGATATATTATGCTGTGGGAATCACCAGTCGACTATGAGAGTAAAAAGTCAAGTATTGGTGATAATACAAAAACATACGATGAACCAAAGGAGCTGGTAATAGATGGTCAGCAACGTCTTACGGCACTTGTCGCTGCAATATACGGTGTTAAAGTAAAAGATAAAAATTTCCGTCAGAGAGAGATTAAAATCTCGTTCAATCCAATGACCTGTGAATTTGCTGTTTGGTCAAAGGCATATGAAAGGGATAGCGAGTGGATTACAAAAATAAGTGATGTTTTCATCGCTAAAGAAAATAATTCTCTCGTCTCGTTTAGAAAAAAATTTATCGCGGAATACAGTGAGGGCAGAGCAAAAAAGTCGTTGCCTCCATTAAACGATAACGAGGAATATGAGATAGAAAATAATATTAATAATTTATTGAATCTATCAGAATATTCTTTGCCAACTCTTGAGATAAATTATAATGCTGATGAGGAGGATGTCGCGGATATTTTTGTTCGCGTAAATTCTGGCGGGCAAAGTCTTACTGAAAATAATTTCATTCAGACGCTTATTTCCGTATATGAGAACGATACAAGTGATAAAATAAATGAGTTTTGCGCTAGCTCAAGAGTACCCGCCCAAAATACGTCTTTTAACAACATTATAGCCGTTGATCCTGCTCACCTCATACGAATGGCCGTTGGCGTTGGTTTTAGGCGTGCAAGACTCAGGTACGCGTATATGCTTTTGCGAGGCAAGAACCTTGAAACTGGCAAGTTTTCAGAGGATGAAAGAACTCTGAATTTGCAAAGGTTTAAGGACGCTCTCGATAAAGTGATGAATCTCAACAACTGGCATGCGTTTCTCAATATTGTCGGTGAAGCGGGATATATAAGTCATAATTTGATTGCTTCGTCCAACGCAGTGGTTTTCAACTATATTCTATACTTAATAGGCAAATATGATTACGGTCTATCTCCGCTGCAATTAAAGAAAAGCATAAGCAAATGGTTCTTCATGAGTGCAATAACTTATTTTTATAGCGGCTCAACAGAAAGTGATGTCGAAAAACAATTTGCCGATTTAAGGGATGTGCATACGGCAGACGAGTTTATTGCTTATTTGGATAAAACAATTGCAACACATTTTACGTCAGATTACTTTAACTATACATTGCCAAGCGAGCTTAATACATCCGCAGCTATTTCACCTTCATGGAATGGTTATATTGCTTCACAGATAGTGTTAAATACACCGATGCTATTCAGTAATACTCCAGTATCCAAGTATTTTTTGCTTGGTGCAAGCGGGACAAAAAATGCTATTGATAAGCATCATATTTTTCCTAAGAATTATTTGGCGCGCATAGGTATAACTAATGACAGAGACCGAAATCAGCTTGCAAATTTTACATATTTAGACTATTCTACAAACATAGATATATCTGATAAAGAGCCACAAAAGTATGTATATGAGTATAGATTAAAATTAGGTGAGGATGGCTATGCAAAGGCATGTGCAGAACATGCTTTGCCTGAAAATTTTGAGAATATGCCATATACGGAATTTCTTGAAAAGAGACGATTTTTGATGGCTCAGGTAGTTAAGAAAGCATACGATAAACTTTGTGAATAAAATTTAATAAAGCTTAAAATATTAAATAGCTTTCACGGCGCCGGTTTTGTCTCGGCGCCGCGGTTTTTTGCAAAAATGCGAGTTTAAGACTACTAAAATTTTGGCAATATATTGACAAGATGAAGAAATATTGCTAAAATATTGGTACTATGATTAAGAACACTTTTGACATATCCGATTTTGTGCCGGCGCAGTCGCTTACGGGCACGGTATATGAACTTGTCAGGCGTGAAAAGACGGCAAGGAAGGCTAAAAAACTCACTCAAAAGCAGCTTGCCGAGCGCACGGGCGTGAGCTACGGCTCGATACGCAGGTTTGAGCAGACGGGCGAAATATCTCTCCTTTCGCTTGTAAAAATAGCAAATGCGCTCGATTGCCTTGAAGATTTCAACGAACTCTTCAAAAAGTCGCCCGTCACCAACATTAGGGACTTGAAATTATGATTACCGACATTAAAAAGCTCACCGTAAAATACAACGACAAAATCGTAGGCTATCTTGCTCAGCTCGACGAGGGCATCGCCTTTCAGTATGACGAAAAGTGGCTTAAAAACGGCTTCAACATATCCCCATTTTCGCTGCCGCTTGAAGACAGGGTTTTTATCAATAGAAAGGATATATTCGGGGGTCTGTACGGTGTCTTTGCCGACTGTCTGCCCGACGGTTGGGGCGAACTTCTCGTCGTCAGAATGCTTGCAAAGCGCGGCATAAATTACAGCCGTCTGTCTCCGCTCACAAAGCTCACGCAGATAAGCGGTCAGGGGCTGGGTGGGCTTACTTTTGAACCCAACCAAAGTGAGCTGGACTATGCGCAGACAGTCGAACTCGACCGGATATGCAGGGAAGTAAACGATATTTTAAATGACGACGCCGACAACGCAACACTCGACGAAATTTACAGCCTCGGCGGTTCGAGCGGCGGTGCCCGCCCCAAGGCACATATTAAAATTGACAGCGAGGAATGGATAGTAAAATTCCCCTGCCGCCTCGATCCTCCCGATATTGGCGAGGAGGAGTATAGCGCCAATCTTGCCGCCGGAAGGTGCGGGCTGAACGTAAATGAGTGCCGACTGTTTCCGTCGGAAAATTGTTCGGGATATTTCGGTGCGAAGAGGTTCGACAGAACGCTTGATGGGCGCGTGCACATGATTTCGCTATCCTCGCTTCTGGAGACTTCGCACAGAATTCCCAACCTTGATTATATCCATTTAATCAAGGTTACCCAGCGAATATGTGCCGATGAACGTGACGTTTACGAGGCTTTCGGCAGAATGTGCTTCAATGTTTTTTACGGCAACAAGGACGACCACGGCAAGAATTTTGCCTTCCTTTTCGACGAGAAATTGGACGGGTACAGGTTATCTCCATTCTATGATATAACGCGCACGCCCGATAAGGCCGAGCACGAAATGACGGCGGCAGGTAGCGGCAATCCCGCGGAAAAAGATTTGCTGGAAGTTGCCCGCCAGACAGCTTTGGATATTGAGAAGTGCAGGAAGATTATTACTAATATTAAAGAGGTACTAAATAATAAGTAAATTAAACAGCGGCTGGGTGCAACATATTGCACCCAGCCGTTGTTCTGCTGTCAATTATCTGTTTCTATAATATAATCGCTATTAAGGCAGTAAGTTTCATTGACTTTATCGACAACTGATTTGCAGTTCAGAATTGACGGAATAAATATGGTGTATGCCTTTTCGCTGCCCTCTTTATTTTTCCATATTCTACCGCGCGGAAAGAACTCATAATCAAACCCCAGCAATTCGGGGTGCGTGTTTTGTAACCTTTCCCATACTGTGATATGGCTTTCCTGTCCAGAAAAATCGTAAAGTAAATGGAATTTGCCGTTCTCTATCTTGTCTTTATCTAAGCTCATTACCCAAAATACGCCCTCTTTTGGCGTGCACTCAGTTGAATTGAGCCAATCCGTCAAAATATTTTTATCAAATACGCATGGTGTTCCGCGCATAGGTCGCCCCCAAATTGCCACTTTATCTGACAGGCGATATACTTCAAATTTGCCCTCTGACTCGTATATTTTATTTGTAGTATCAAAGACGGCATTGAAATATTTCTTAGCTGTCGACATAATGACAATGTCAGGGGAGAGGTATTCCAGCAGTCTTGTAAACAAACCTCTTTGGTCGATTTTCCATTCTTCTCTATGTTCATATAGCTTACTGAATGTCGGGTTGGTGGCAATAGAAGAAAAGTAATCAAGGGATATTGCAGTATTCTTGTAATCGATGCCTTTATTCATCTGTCCGCCAAAGCTTGCTCCGAGTCGGTTGAGGCAGCCCTCAAAATGAGCAAACCAAGATTTGTATGGATTGAAACAAAAATATTCGTTTAATGTTGTGTATAGATTATCAGCTTTTAGGGTTTTATCCTTAAAACGAGGCGACGCTTGGGAACTATAAACTTCGGGGAATTCATTATATGACGGATTAAGTCCAACGGTTACTATTTTTACCTGCGATTTGAAGTATGCCTCTATGTCCCCGAACCAGACGATTGGGATTGATTGCGGAACTACGGCATCGCATTGCTTTGATTTGAAGTCGGCAATGTATTTGTTTAAAAGGTCTTCAAGTTGTTTTTCCATAACTGTCTCCTCGTATTCAATTATAAACTACAATTGGACTAAAATCAAGTGCAATCAAAACCCGTCCGCCGGGGATTTTCAGGGGACAACCTTGTTGATTTGTTAACATTTGGGAAGTTGAAGGAAGATGTTGATTTTAAACAGAGTCGGCGCAGACTGAAAAGTTGTAATTTCGGGCGGTTTTGAGCAGGTTTTGGCTCAAAACCGCCCGTTTTTAATGATTTTTGTTGTGTTAATTTTCAACAATTTTCAGACGCTTATGCGCCTACCTTGGCGTAGTTTTCTTAATTTTATAGCGGCAACAAATTTTGCCGTGAGCACATCATTTCTAATGAGTTTGCGCCTGTCGGTAAAATCGTAAAGGTAATCAAAATAGTCAGGTCGAGCTTCTGTCAAGAGGATATCCTTATATATTTCATATACGTCGTTCAGGTACTCGTACAAACCAAATTTATATTGCGGGATGTCTTCTTCGGACGAATTTTTGTGTTTTGGAGCAGATTCAAACATAGATTCAATTTGTTCTATACTCAACCTTATTAAGTATAGACATTACAGCATTCATATCATGCGATAAGTCATACAATGCTAACGCACAACGAACAAACGGTCTTTGACCAACAGGACGAAATAGTAAGCTTCCTCCTTGTTCATTTCTAAAATCGGCCGCTGGATTACTTTTTATGTCGATAGATAAATATTGACTTATTTCATCTATTTTTTGAGAAAAAGCCTCCCAGAAAGTATCTGTAAATGTAATAAAAGTTGAGATTTCTTCCTCTGATGGACGTAATCGACAATATTCCTGAATTTTTCGCTTGCCTCTTAATTGCTTATTATTAAAATAAACTATTTTATCCTTTATATAAACTCACTAAAGTGTAACTTATCATTCGGACAAAATTTTATAAATAAGCCTACACCCCAGGAAGTTGTAATAAACTTAAGCTCCTGATCTGAATAAAATATTATGACTTTATATGCCGGATTTCGGCCGGCACCTTTACCTCTGATTTCTATATTTGTTATCTCACTCCATTGCAAAACACACTTCCTGAATTTTGAATTAAAACTTAAGCCTGCACAATTCATATGAACGAGATTATAAACTATCAGAAAAATATCCGATACTGTATATATTGCAAATACAATAATGCCTATTATTTTTAAGTACAATATATCAAATGACAATATGGTTAACAAAAAAAATATAAACATTAAAATATTGCAGCCAATAGCCGTTGTAGCAAAAACAGCATTTTTTTGAAAATATCCCTTCTCCATTTTTACCAACCTACTATCATCTCATTAACCTATATCCGGAAAAAATCCGCCCAATGTCCCGGTCAGAAACCCTCTTGTCCCCCATACCAAGCTTGTATAATATAAATACCCGAATATTGCCGGTATGAAAGATTTATTACCGTATTTTATGCCAAAAACTGGTTTTGGAGCAGCAACAGTAAATATAGAATTTATAAATCCAACAACTAATGATGATATAAAAATCGTTGGTATAGATAATCCTCTATTATATAAAGCATTATCCATAATTCCAGTTGTAACACTTCCGACAAAGCCGCCCGTAAATCCCATAACCGCTGAAGCCACAGGGCCTAATCCTGGGATTGCTGCAAACAAGCCACTTATTTGACCACCGACCCAACCAGAAAGGAAAGCACCACCACTTAGCTCATTAGCATAACCGCTCACCATAGAAGTTACGCCCATTGACAGTAAAACTGAACCGACTGCCTGC
>DVIU01000264.1 GCA_018711035.1 Candidatus Scatousia excrementigallinarum | reverse complement strand
GCTGTCTTTGATCATCCGCTGGAATTCGGGACGGTTGCCCGTCTTTGCGGAGAGCGCACGGTCAATATATGTACCGAACACGGTAATGCCGTTGCGCTCGGCAAATTCCATGCACTCGCGGATCTGACCTTCGATGCTCTCCTCTCTTTGATTGTCGCTCGAATATCGAGCGTAGATGATTGCTTTCATTCTTCTTTCGTCTCCGCATGTTCAGCTTTATAACATAGTTCTTCATTGATTTTTATAATAGCCATAACAACAAACATTAAAAGTCTATAATAATTTACCCTATGCAAATCAATATCTGCTCCACGTTTTCTCTGTGTGCCGTGCAAGTAAGTGTTTCGCAAATCCTGCCCATTTGTAAATTTTGATTTGTTGAGGTAGAAATCTAAATAATCACACTCTTGTTTAGCAAAGAGGCTTGATTCATTGTATATCCAACATTTTTGTTGTAAGTTTTTCAAAGGTTTGTTTAACTGAAATCTTTCTAAAAATTGGTTAGAAACAAATCCATTCTTATATAGATCACATAAAATAATAGCTTCCAGCTTATCATGTAATGCCAAATTACCTTGGCTATCCTGCTTTAAAATCCCTTTAGTAATTAACCACTTAATACCATTACGTTGGTATTCCTCGTACTCAGATATGTTGACCGTTGTATTCATAAGCAATTCATACAGGCAGTTGTATTCTTCGTCATCTTTACGATGAGGAAGATATGTTAACATAGTTTGGTCAGAAAACAGCCAATAAAGCGTATTTTGACAATCCTGATTATTTTCATTTAGATAAATGTATTTATCGGGTATAAGGCTGTTTATTGTGTGGTAATCCATCGGTTTTGAAGATAGTTCAATAAAATCATGATTAACTGTTCCAAATTTAACAAGCACTTCGTATTGTTTTAACACACTTTCAAACTCACAACAGATTGTTCTGCATTTTTCCAGATAGGTGCTTCCAGAAGAAGGCATATTAACTATGAAGTCATGTATATTGAACTCATTAACCAAATATTCATCAAAAAACCATTGCAAAACTTCTTCTATCCGAATATTACAATCCTTTTCTAAAAATTCACAATACGAAATCATTGCAATGACAGCAAAACTATTATAAACGTCAAAAAAACTGCTTTTCACATATACTTTTTTTAAATCAGTATTCATGAATACTTTTTCGAGTGTACTTGTGTGGTTGGGTTTGCTAATAAATTCTATTCTGTTTTCTTTATCGACAAAATTGTAAATGTGTATAAAATTATTTAACAACGTGGGGTAATCAAGATTATCTCTTATCCATTTAGAACTAACACTTATATAAAATCTATTTTCTTTATAATCAATGATTACCGGCTCTTTTTGTTTATTATTAATTTCGGATTCGATTGTAGTTTGAAATCCTGAATTTCCTGATTTAGCAAAAATGTTATTCATTTCTTGATCATATCTGTTTTTTGCTGCTAAACGTGTATCATCAGAAATTTTAAAATCGCTATCTATAGGCAAATTAATTATTATCTCAAGAGTTCCGGGGTGAACTATGGCTGAATCAATATAGTTTTTAACAATTTGTTCTTTATCTTCAAGGGAAAGACTCTTTGGCAAAAATACTTGACGTACTGGAGATCTTTTTAAGTATTTGGTAATTAATAAATCTATAGATTGATTATCTTTTAAAATTAACTCTCTGATGTTGTTGTCAAATGTATTTACTATTTTTTCACACTCCACAATGTAAAAAACAGGAATATGGTTGCTATCGATGAAGTGCTTAAAGGAATCCCAAGAAATTCTTTTATGGACATTATATTTTTCTAACAGTTCGAGAGCATCTTTAGTATATCCTCTTTCTATTTTTCCAAAATAGTTAGCTATAGTACCATCATCTACTTTAGAAAAGAAACGTCCAACGATTTGGTTTATTATTTTTGAATTTTGTTCGTTAAAAAGAGCCTTTTCGTCCGATTTAAAGTCTTTACGAAAAATTTGCGCGTGAATGAACTTTTGTACATTATAAAGTTCTATTATATCGTTAATGTTTACATATTCTTTTGACAATTTTAACTGCTGTAATATCGGTAATGCCTTTCCCAACATATATCCATTTGCCATATCAGCTTTACCATAAAATTTGATCCTATTACTCATAATCAATACTAAAATTCCATTTGTGATAAATTAAAATCTGATCTTATTTTATTTGATTAGCTTCACCTGTAACAAATTTAGTTCCAATACACACCGTATTGCCCGCTTGCTTGTACTGCTCGCGCAGGGGAACGGTAGAAGGAAATGTAAAGCTCGACGGAAAGCCTTGCAGGGCTAAACACTCCATCGGTGTTATGCGCCGAATACCGAACTTGTCTTTGATGACGGGAACGCGGTTCGGGTACGTTCCCATATTGGCTTTGAGCGTAAAGGCGATGCCGTCTTTGCTCGACTGTATGCCGTAATCGGAGAAACGATAGAGCTGCTTATCGTCCCGAATGGTTGCGACCATCTTATCGTACCCGTAATCACCGGGATG
>DVIU01000263.1 GCA_018711035.1 Candidatus Scatousia excrementigallinarum | reverse complement strand
TCTGTCTTTGTATTGATTTTTTACAATAGACACAACTGTGTTCACAACCGGAGAAATTTCAATTTCTTTTAATATAAGCATCTCTTTCGAGGATTGAAGCTTAGTAACGGAAAGCATGTTTTCAACAAGATTAATCAACCTGTTGGATTGTTCTTCTATAATTTTAAGGAATTTTTTTTTGTTTTCATCATCAAGTTTATCCCAGGAAGCAAGCATAGTCTGAGAAAAACCTCTTATTGAAGTCAATGGCGTACGCAATTCATGACTTACCGTTGAAATAAAATCTTCATAATTTTTTTCATTGTCATTCATATGCTTATTATAACACGTTTAAAAGAATTTATCACGTTAATTAACTTTACTAACATCCGGCCAATGCAATGCTGTCCCTTCGGCACCTCGTTCGCATAAAACGGCATCGCTCACACTTGCAACGAAAACCCAACGTTTCCGTAGACGCTTGTTCGACTCTCGCTTCGCTCGTGCCTCTGCTCACTCGCAAAAAAAAAGCCGTCTTAGATAAGAACGGCTACCAGACTTGGGGAGGTAATACAAGAACAAATGCTCTTGTATCATATATAATTTGTTACGGCTGAAAAAAGGTATTCTTTAGGAAATGGTTCTAAATATCCTCCAAATGTATGAGAATTTTCTTTTTTAATGTAAATCTTTTGCACACAAACTTAATCTATGCTAAAATTTTTTATAGAATGGAGAAATTAGTATGAATTTTGCACATATTTTTACCGACCCGCCGATTCTGGTGGTTATATTTGCGTTTATATCAGCAATGACATATTGTACGGTTAAATACACCCAGGTAAAAAAGAACCTCAATATCCTATATCAATTTACAAGTAATTTTAAAAAAAGCGATTTAAACTATCGTTTTAAAGAAATTGATGAATGGATGTCGCTAAATCCTTACGTATCCGGTATCTGGCTCGAGTTTAAAAATACTCTTGTCTTCTCTGAATCTGTTGCTTTAAAAGGACAAAACAACAGCTTAACTTATAAAGAAGTATCTTCAACTATTCAAAATATTCAAACAACAGTTGACCCTGCATATTTCTTTAATGAAGAATCACTTGTCACAGGAAAATTCAATAACAAACTCATGGTTTCCTGGCCGACAATCCTGACAGGTTTAGGCCCGTTGTTTACATTCTTGAACATCGCAATAGCATTCGGTAAAATCGACTTTTCAAGCCAGGAAGCAACAATCGCATCCGTTGCAAACCTGATGAGTTCCATGCAAATCGCTGCGTTGGTATCAGTATTCGCGTTGTGTGCATCATTGATTTTCATTGTGTATGAAAAATTTGCATATGCTATATTGTGCCACGGCCCGTTTTCAAGAGTCATTGGTGTTATAGGCAAGCTTTTTGATAATATTTCTTCTGAAAAATTCTTACTTGAACTTTTGAAAGAAACAAAAATTCAGAACAATGCCCTGCAACATCTTATAACAGAGCTTCCAAACCACTTTAAAGTAGCGTTAAATTCGGGTATTGCAGGAAATCTTGTTCCATACCTCGAAAACCTTATTTTCGGTATGAACCTTATGAACAAACAGATGAAGGAAATGGCTAAGGCCACTAAATCCGACGCTGTGGATGATTTATTCTAACGGAGGAAAAACTTGGGAATCTCGGCAGGAAAAAGTAAACATGTAGAAGAAGGCGATAATAACGTATTCTGGACAACGATGTCCGACCTTATGTTAGGTCTGGCAATCATCTTCATGACCCTTTTCGTACTTGCCATGACAGGTTTCACACAGGAAACCGTCGAACTCCAGCAAAACCAGATAAAAGCCTCGGAACAAATGGCCGAAAAACTTAAAGAAGCCGATATTGACGCCGAAGTTGACAAACTCACCGGTAACGTAAAAATTTCTGAACTTCAGCTTTTTGAAGTCGGAAGTTATACCTTATCCGAAAAAGGGAAAAGATATCTGGATAAATTTGTTCCAATCTATATTAATACTATTTTTTCCAATCCGGCATTGTACGAAAATGTTGTAAACGTAGTTGTTCAAGGACATACTGATTCACAGATGTTTAAAGGACTGAAATCTCCAAATGACCAGTTTGCTAAAAATATGGAACTCAGTCTTTTACGTGCTAACGCTGTAGAACAATATATGTTTAAAACAGCTTACGATAAAAAGTATGATGCAACTTTAAGAAAAATGCTGACAGTGGAAGGGAAAAGCTTTTCAGAACCCGTCTTAACGGCTGACGGAAAAGAAGATCTGGCAAAAAGCCGTCGTGTAGAACTAAAATTAAGAGTAAAGGCAAAGAACATATCAAGAATGTTCGGGTTAAATTTTGGCGGTTATTAACGAAAATTTCATCTTAGAAACTATAAATATGATTAAACTGTACAATCTTGACATCAGGACTGTAACGCTTGCATTGAGTTTAAGAGATTGTATAGACAGTGACGTAAACGTGGTTTGCGACAATATTTACAACAAGATTAAGCATTATGCAAAAAATCTCGTTGAATACGCAAACGAAATGGAAAACGATTACTCAATACCAATTATAAACAAAAGAATAGCAGTAACTCCGATTTCGCTTATTGGAGAAGCGTGCAAAAATCCTGACTATGTAAAAATTGCGAAAACACTCGACAAAGCAGCACAGGAAGTTGGCGTAAATTTTATCGGCGGTTTCTCCGCACTTGTAGAAAAAGGCTGTACAAAAGGCGACAGACTTTTAATCGAAAGTATTCCGGAAGCTCTGGCACAGACTGAAAGACTTTGTTCTTCAATAAACCTTGCCTCATCAAAAGCAGGCATAAATATGGACGCTGTTTTGAAAATGGCAGACACAATAAAAAAAGCAGCAGAACTCACAAAAGACCGCGACGGAATAGGTGCTGCCAAACTTGTATGTTTCTGTAATTCGGCAAGCGACAACCCTTTTATGGCAGGAGCTTTTTGCGGAATCGGCGAGCCTGAATGCGCGTTGAATGTCGGAGTTTCAGGCCCCGGAGTGGTAAGAGCGGCAATAGCTTCAATGCCGGAAGACGCGGATTTATCCGAACTTGCAAACAAGATTAAACAAATTGCATATAAAATAACCTCAACAGGCGAACTTGTCGGACGTAAATTAGCAAAAAAACTTGACATCCCGTTTGGCATAATTGACCTGTCGCTCGCGCCTACGCCTGCTGAAGGCGACAGTGTTGCGGGAATTTTTCAGGCAATGGGTCTTGAACATGCCGGCGCACACGGAACAACAGCGGCACTGGCTATGCTTAACGACGCAGTTAAAAAAGGCGGAATAATGGCAAGTTCACATGTCGGAGGACTCTCGGGTGCGTTTATACCTGTATCTGAGGATGCCGGAATGATAGAAGCCGCAACAAAGGGTTATTTGACTTTTGATAAACTTGAAGCCATGACCTGCGTATGCTCTGTAGGACTTGATATGATAGCTATTCCTGGAGATACCCCTTCAAGCACAATTGCCGGAATGATTGCAGATGAAATGGCTATAGGCATGATTAACAAAAAGACAACGGCTGTACGCGTAATCCCCGCTTACGGAAAAACAGTAGGAGACAAAGTATGTTACGGCGGTCTTCTCGGTGAAGCACCTATAATGCCTGTAAATACACTTTCTTCTGCCGGTTTTGTAAACCGTGGCGGAAGAATTCCTGCTCCTATCCATAGTCTGAATAATTAAAAGTTCAAAATATGTCTAAAACATTACACCAACTTGGAGAAGAACTAAAAATTTTCATATTGGAATTGAAAGCGAGCAACGATAAAAAAAGTCAATTCAGACCCGAAAGATATAATAACCTGAAATTAAGTATGAATGTCGCTCGTGAAAAAACACCTCATGTAACTGTTATTGTCGGAATTTCAGAAGTAACATACAATATAAATTCCTTAGAAAAAATGAATGGTTCATTAGGCCCTGATGAGAAATTTATTCAGAGATGGCTTGGTAAAACAGGCATTATGGAAAGCCTTCAGGCTTGTTGGAAACTTAGAGTAGATAATCGTGGAAAAATAACAGATGTTGAATAATTACGGTTTATTTGTGATAAACTGTAAATATGTTCACAGGGATTGTAGAAGAAATCGGAATAGTCAGAGGATTTACAAAAAAAAGCCACGGGGCTGATATCGTTGTAAAATGTCAAAAGGTTCTGAAAGATACTGTCATCGGTGACAGTATTTCAATCAATGGCTGCTGCCAAACCGTTGTGGCACTTGATGATTGCACGTTTACAGCTAACGTAAGCGACGAAACCATGAAAATTTCTACTCTTGGAAATTTTCAATCAGGCGACCTTGTTAATCTGGAACGTGCGCTTACGCCAATAAGCAGAATGGGCGGGCATATCGTACAGGGTCACGTTGATTGCACAGGGAAATTTCTGAGATTTGAAAAATTATCTGATTTTTATAATCTGACCTTCGAAATCCCGCACGCAGAAAGCAAATATGTGGTTTACAAGGGTTCAATCGCAATAAACGGAGTCAGCTTAACAGTTGCAGAAATTAATGGGAATATTTTCAAAACCGCTATCATCCCACACACATACGAAACCACAACACTCCACACATTAAAAAGCGGAGACAATGTAAATATTGAAACAGATATTTTAGGTAAATACATTGAAAAATTTTTGTCTGTGAATAATAATGGAAACAGACTCAATGAAGACTTTTTAAAGGAGAACGGATTTTTATAATGGAAGATTTCAGATTTGACTCAATTGAAGAAGCATTAAAAGATTTTGCAGCAGGAAAACCTGTAATCGTTGCCGATGATGAAGACCGCGAAAATGAAGGGGATTTAATATGCTCAGGCCAAATGGTTACGCCGGAAATCATAAAATTTATGGCAGAAGAAGCAAAAGGACTTGTGTGCCTTGCAATTTCAAAAAAACTGGCCGAAAAGCTTGAATTGCCGCAAATGGTCGAACAAAATACCGAAGGTATGAAAACCGCGTTTACTGTAAGCATTGACGCCGCGGAGAAATACGGAGTAACAACAGGAATTTCTGCATTTGACCGTGCAAAAACTATTGAAGTCGCCCTCGCTCCTGATGCGGTTCCATCAGATTTACGCCGTCCGGGACACCTTTTCCCTTGTGTGGCAAGAGAAGGCGGAGTTTTAACAAGAACAGGTCACACAGAAGCGGTTGTTGACCTTGCCAGACTCTGCGGTCATATTCCGGCAGGGCCTATGTGCGAAATCATGGACGAAGATGGCCATATGATGAGACGCGATAATCTTAGAAAATTTGCGGATAAACACGGAATTAAATTCATCTCGGTATCAGACCTTATTGCTTACAGACTGAAATCGGAAAAATTCGTAACCCGTGAAGCCGAAGCCGATTTGCCGACAAAATACGGACACTTCACAATTTACGGCTACAGAAACAATATCACCGGACAGGAGCATGTCGCACTCGTAAAAGATGACGGCAGCAACAAAATTCCTCTAATCCGCGTTCACAGTGAATGCCTGACAGGAGATATCTTCCACAGCCTCAAATGCGACTGCAACTCACAACTTCACGGTGCATTGAGAATGATTGAAGAATACGGCAAAGGCGCACTTGTTTATTTAAAAGGTCATGAGGGCCGCGGCATCGGAATTATAAACAAAATCAAAGCATACCACCTTCAGGAAAAAGGACAGGATACTGTTGAAGCAAACCTTTCTCTAGGATTTAAAGCTGATTTGAGAGATTACGGCGTAGGTGCCCAGATTATCCTTGATTTAGGGTTTAATAACTTTAATCTCATTACCAATAACCCCAAGAAAATTGTCGGACTCAAAGGTTACGGGCTGACAATCCATGATATCGTAAAACTTCAGTCTGAAATTACATGTTATAATAAACGTTACATGGAAACTAAAAAAGAAAAAATGCACCATATGTTATAATATTAATAACAGAAAATTAAGGAATTAAGAAAATGAGTACAAATTTTCAGGCAAAATTAATAACTGAAGACGAATACAAAGGTTTTGAAAGCGTTTATAATGACTTTCGAGACCGTGCCAGAGAAGAATATAAATTTGAACTTGAACCCCTTGACTACAAAGGATTTATTGATGCAGTACGAAAAGACTTGATAAAATGTATTGTACTTTTGGAAAACAGTATTCCGACAGCATTTTTAATTTACACAACATCCATTTCAGAAGCAGTAGAATTGAATATAATCCACTGCTATAATATGGAAAATATCGAAGAAAGAAGCCGCTATCTTGTGAAAGAATTTCTTAACGAGACAGAAGACGAACGCGAAGACAAAGTTGTATGTTATCCTATGTTAGGTGCACAAAAAAACCTTATCCATGAAATAGCAAAATTCGGTTTTAAATTTATCGGAATTGTTGTTTTAAGATTTATGATGTTCGGT
>DVIU01000262.1 GCA_018711035.1 Candidatus Scatousia excrementigallinarum | reverse complement strand
GAAATTTCTTCATCCTTGCCGTTTATATTATAGATTATCTTTATATGGTCGTCGTACAGATAAATTCTGTCGATGAACGTTTCAATCAGTCTGGCTTTGCCCTCTTTTGTAGTCGTGTCTATCTTACGGAAGTTATAAAGCGCCATTCTGAACTGGTCTTTGGTGAACAGCGGTCGCTCCGCCTGTTCTTTTTTTATCTCGGCTTCCAAAGAGCGTTTGGCTTCTTCAAGCTCATTCAACCTTTGCATGAGCGCGTCGGAAGCAACGCCCTTCTGTATCGCCGTCACTATGTTGTATATCTCTTTGGTGCGTTCGGTAAGCTGACTTTCTAACCTCGGCAGCACGGGATTCTCCTCATACTGTAAATCATATAGTAAATCCACGAGCCGCTCAACAATGTCGTCTTTTAGCAAAAACTCCATAGTTTTTGCGACAACAAAATCTTCTATCCTGTCCTTATCGACCTTCTTTTTGTCGCACTCGTGCTTGCGGGCGCGGTTGCAGATATAGTAGCGATAAACCTTGCCGTTCTTGCTTGTGCCGGCATAAGAAGTCATCAGTGCGCCGCACTTGCCGCAATAAAGGTGAGTGGTGAGCAGATAGTCGTTCTCTTCCCTATGTGCGGCGGGTGCGATAGAATGTTTTTTGATAGTCTGCTGCACCCTGTCGAAAGTTTCCTTTGAAATTATGGCGGGAACGCCGTCCTCGATGACAATGCCCGAATGATTATATTCGCCAATGTACGTTCTGCTGCCGAGCATATACAGCACGGTGGTGTAGCCTATCGGCTTGCCGTTGGCGCGACGTATTTGCTTTTCTTTCAGATAGTTGTAAATTTCTTTGGCTGTTTTGCCGCCCGCGCACATATCGAAGATGAGTCGAACAATCGGCGCGGTTTCCTCGTCGATTGTCAGCCTGTGGTCAACAACTTTATAGCCGAGAGGGATAGTGCCGCCGTTCCATTTGCCTTTTAATGCGTTCTCACGAAAGCCACGCTTGACGTTCTGCGAAAGGTTGGCGGAGTAATATTCCGCCATGCCCTCAATCATAGATTCAAGGATTATGCCTTCAGGTCCGTCGGAGATATTCTCGTTGACGGAGATAAGCCGCACGCCGTTCTTGCGCAGAGTGTAGCGGTAGAAAGCAGAATCATAACGGTTTCGGGCAAACCTGTCCAACTTCCAGACGAGGACGACGTCGAACAGTTTTTTCGCGCTGTCGGCAATCATACGCTGAAAGTCGGGTCGGTCGTCTGTTTTGGCGGAGAAAGCTCTGTCTATGTACTCGCCGACAATTTCTATTCCGTTGTATTCAGCGTAAGCCTTGCAATCGCGTATCTGACCCTCGATGCTCTCCTCACGCTGATTATCGCTCGAATACCGAGCATAAATTACTGCTTTCATATTAAACCTCATTTATCGCTAAGCAAGCGATTTTGGCTCACTTACTGTAGGCAATTTACTAGTGAGACTATAGATTATGCATTTAGCCTCATCAGTCGGTACAAAATATATCCTCCCGGGAACATTACCTGTATAACGTAAATGGTATTTAATATAATATTGTTTTCCATCATAAATAAAAGAATAATGTGTGTCTCTATACCGATCGAGCGTTTCCGTAGATTCACGAGATATCGTACGTGGAGCAAAATATGACTTGTCAAAATGTCCGTCCGACATTTTCTCGCATACTTCATTTAATTGTAGCAATCTTGATAATAATGCCGAATACCAGCTCTGCTGAACCTCTTCTGCAAGCTGCTTTTGAGCCTTAGTATGGAATAATAAATTCGGGAAGGCCAATTGAAGATTTTTCAGTAAAATTGCGGGGGTCGGATAGTTTTTTATAAAATCATCACTAGGTAAACTGTCAATCCAATCAGAATCTTCAGGTTTTAAAGGGCCATAAAAATTTTTGAGCGCATCATTCTGAGAAGGTCTATCGTCAATAAAATCTACCGTGATTTCCAAAAACGATTTTCTCCATGTATCACTAGAATCAAAACTTAACAATGCATAATCATTCTGATATGCAATTAACAATGCGCCGTCGCGATAGTTGTCAATGCGTATTTCCAAATCATCTCTTGAAGCAACTGAAATTATATTTTCCCTGTCGCACATCGACAAAAATTTACTCTTTAAATCCCTGTCAACTTGTTGATTGCGCCATACCTTAAACCCGTAATTCTCGTTTAACATTATATCGTTAAGACTTATTGTGCTAATCAAGCTACTACTGATTTTTCCCTTATATTCACTCGTAAGATGTGCAAATATTTTTATGAATCTCTCTATAATAATTCTACTATCCTCATTATTTCCTTTAAAATTAATGGATTTATCATTAACAATCAGAAACAATTTTTCGCTCCTTTTGTATATTAATCATTGAATCAATTCATTTAATGCATTGTCCCATTCATCAAAAAAACCTTCTGGCCAGTAATCAAGTTTGCCATTATCTAAAATTCGCGGTGTCTCAACGGTGTGTTCTGTTTCGTCCGCAGTAAAAAAACAAATAGTCACATCGTTTGAATTTAGCTTTTTATTTTTTACAGCTAAACGAATCCCATTGATAATATGATCGCTATGCGTTTCTAAAAAAATTTGAACCCCTTTACGTGCCGTTTCGGCAATCAATTCTCCCATTTTACGTTGTCCCTTCGGATGCAAATGCGCTTCGGGATTTTCTAAAATTAAAATAGAGTTAGGCTTCGCTTTAACTAGAGCGGTAATTACTGGCAAAACATATGTTATTCCAAATCCAACATTTATTGGTCTATACTCATTGCTCTTTTGTTTGCCCATATAATAATAATTTAATTGCGATAAATTTGTGTTTTTAATATCTTGTATACTAAATTTGATGTTAGGCGAAATTTCTTCTAACCAAAATTGAACAATATCACGCAGGGAAGATTTATCGCCAAATTGCTGGTCATAAATATCATCCTGATGCTTGGCCAAAAAATGAGCAGTATACTGTCCATTAGTTCCTAATTGGTTGTATACATCAACAAATAGGCTTGATTGTTCATAGACACTTTTAGGGCTCAATCTGTCAGCGCTTATATATTCAAATTCATTTTTTAGCCACGGCAAATCTGCATCTGATAGTTGCATAACACCCATTAAATCAGATTCCGCATCATATTCCGTAACAACAGTAATTTTTCTACCACCTTCCTCAAACTCTAGACGAATTTCTTCCGAGTTGGCATTTTCTGTCAATATATCTCTACATTTTCCTAATGATATATATTTCCCATTCAAGATAATACTCTGACTCAAATCACCTTGCTCAATCGTTTGTCTAATTAATAAAATTGTTTGAATTAAACTTGACTTTCCCATGCCATTAATCCCAGTAAAAACATTTAACTTACTTAATGACAGCTTTAGCTTATGAAAACATTTAAAATTTTCAATTGCAATACTTTGAATCATATATAACTCTCCACTAATTGACCAATTTTATCAAACATCTTTCTAACTGATGATGCTTTACCGCTAGTGATACAACCGTTAAATTCATCATCTTGGAACATTTCCATATATTCTTGAATGATTTGCTTTTTATGAGCGACAAACTTTTGCAATTCATCCACGTCATGGTGAGCCAAAATAGAAGTCCACGCTTCAAAAAGTGCCTTACTTATCGTTCTCCTCTTGTATAAATCGGGCATACGCCGGAAAGAAAATCTCCCGAAGGTTTCGTATGTTGTATCTAATGCTAGCGTAAACTTCCTAGTAATATTTTCCACATAACCTTCATCTTTCGGATATTTTTTATTTAAGATTTCCATTGCTTTATTCAAGTAATCGTCTATAGAGCCATCATATTTTTCAACGCCCATTTCATAAAAAGCAATAAATCGTAATACGAATTCTCGATCCAACATTCGTTCCGTTCGTATTGAATATCCTGTTGCTTTTTTGAAAAGAGGCATATCCGATAGTTCTTTTAAATATTTCGTTGCAAACCCTTGGAATAACGCATGTCTTATTTCCTGAGGCTCTAGTTTTAAGCCGCCGGTGTTAATTCTCTTAAAAATATTATATTTTAAATTTATCGGAGCCCCTGGATTAATGATATAATTTATAATTGATGTTTCTTTCATCCTACGGATATACACTCTAGGCATATCAGTTACAGTGCAACCATCTAAGTCCTTTAAAAATTCTAAGCCTGAAAGTTTTAGTGTTGCATCAACAAAGAACTCTTTTATTGTGGTCAACCTCTGTAATCCATCTATCACAATCCAATTGTCGTTTTCAGAACCGTCAAAATAAAATGCGGGTAATGGAATTCTTAAAATTAATGATTCAATCAGTTGACTTTTTTGTTCATTGGTCCATAAACCTGCTTTACGCTGAAAATCGGGCATTAAATCTATTTCGTTGTTTTCTAATCTATCAATAATTCGATCTAGAGATAGTGTTTTAGGCGTTATATCAATGGTAGATGGATCATATGGTTTAATATTTTCCTCTGGGGATTCATTTATTTCCTCTACGCCAGTGATTTATAAGCTGACCCCATGAGTTGATAAATAATCTATAACATTATAAAATAGGTCTTGATCCGTATTGACATCATGGATAGTATCTCTGATAAACGACTCGCTAATTTCGCCGCCATTATTATCATTTGCTATCTTAATGATCTTATTTAATTCATCAACTATTTTTGGATTAATCGTTCCCATTCCTTACACCTTTTAATATATTCAATATTCTATTTACTGTTTTATTGGCATTTTTTTTGGTTAATTGACACTCCCAGATACGAATAACTGTCCAGCCGCGACTCTCAAATAAAGCTGTGATTGCCTTATCATGCGCTATGTTGCGCTCGCGTTTCTTCCGCCAATAATCTTGGTTGTCTGCCGGACGAGTGTTTCTACAATCATGCCCGTGCCAAAAGCAGCCGTCTACGAAGATTGCGATTTTCTTATCCAAGAACACAAAATCGGGATGCCCCTTAACTTTGTAATTCCTCCGCCAACCTTTTATGCCGTACTCTTTAAATATTTTTATCAGCTTTAATTCCGTGGATTTATTTAGTTTGGAGTGAACCGCGCTCATTATTTCGGAACGTTTGGCTTTATCAAAAACGTCAGACATATCAACTATTCGCCGCAAACTTATTAAGCGTCATATCGGAAATTAACTCGCTAATATCGTTGCCCAAATTTTTGACTATAATATCGTCGAAATCGGCATAATCTATTTCCCTCACATCGTGGAAGATGTTATTGTAAAGATATTCAGCAAAAGTACTTGCTAAAATTATAACTATGGGAGTACCTTTTATGTCGCGCTTAGTCGCGGGGACATATCTTGGCGTAACGACTATAGTATATTCGCCGCCTATTTCTTCCCTATGTTCGCGCAGCCTGCCCGCATTTAACCCTAATAGCTTATGCGCGGTCGACTTTGATTCGACGGCAAACTTTTTCTTTTTTGTTAAGTATAGGCATTCTATATCCGTATGCGCCGCGCCTCCGCGCTTTTTAGCCTGAACGTTGTAAAACATATTGAAGCCTTCGGTAAGCACGTCTTCGAAAAGATATGCGGTATCGTTTTCCGGATTATTTGAATATTCTTCGATTCGTTTAGGCAATTCAAGATACTTAACTAAATCGTCGCTCTCGCCAATCTCGTCGAGAAGTAACTGCGGGTAAAAGCTATAAACTTCCTTTACGCAGTCGATATAAAGTCTCTCTGGATCTTTTAAGTCGACGGGTTTATCAAAACAGGAATACTTCGCGAGCATTTTCTCAACAAACGTTTTAACGTCAGGATTTATTGTAACATAACCGAGCGTAGCGCTTCTCCCTGTTTGAGGACTATGCGAATTTGCCTTAGGCTGATGGTATAACTTACACAAAAATTGTCCCGCATGCCTATCTAAAACGCCTACTTGCCCTAAAAACGCTTGAGTGTAATACTCCCATTCATACACGCTTTTTACATACGAATATTCGTCGGCTAAAAATTTCGCTTTCATTTCTTCAGGTGTTAATTTTCTTAGCGCTAAAATTTGCTCGACCAACGACTCGTACGTTTGACGCGTAACAGAGCGCTGAAACACGACGAGGTACTCAACCTCGTTGTTATATAATTTGCCGTCCAAGCGACTATCCAATAAAAGTTGGAATATCAAACGGAAAGGAAATAGCTGAAACTCGCCGCTCGTGCTATTTGCCGAATGTGGATATTGTATTGCGAACATCATACCGACAAAAATCTTTTTTAGTTTACTTTCGTCGGATATGTATTTTAAGAAAAGATTCCCAAGAGGGCTGAATATAAACTTCTTTTTGCCGTTAACCTTGTCCTCGTACCCAAACATCCAAAACTCTAGCGTATTAATTCTGTGATTAATCGAATCTAAAGGTTTTTCTTCTGGATTCCTCGTCTTGTATAGATTAAGAGCCGCCAATCTCTCTTGCATACGATGGCGCTCTTCGTCCGAAATGTCTGTTTTACAACTATTTTTAACGTCAAGCGCTACTGCTTTTACCATTTCATAATTGCAAGTATGCTTATAAAGAATCCACTTATCTTTTCCCTCGGTCTTAGCCATTTGCTTCACCTTCCAATTAGATTTACAACTTCCATCATCAGTTTTGGCGGTATAGATTCACCTATTACGGTACGAATGAACGTATCCGTAGACCCCTTAGGAAAATCTATGTCCTTCGGAATCGAGGATACAATGAAGGTTTCTAAAAGCGTAAGTACTCTCGCGTCGGAATAAGTTCCATCAGGCAATTTTCTGCCCGGGTGCACGTTATTATGTGAACTCATACTGCCGCTAAACGTTGTTCTTGTGGGGCAAGGTTCGTCCCAGACCATTCTTTTGAACGTATTATGGAAACCCTTAATTCTAGTCCCATCCTCTTTTTTAGGATAATAAACTGCATTAGTCAATGCACTCTTTCCGGACGGCGTATGTCTTAACGCAATAACAGCTCTTTCATTACAAGGTTTAGCGTAATGCCAAGGTATTCCTGAATCCTCGCCGGCTTCCAACGAAGGGAGGTAACCAATAGCTTCCGACAGGGGGATTTCAGGTTGCGACACAGGCCACGACCATTTCAGCCCGTGTTTATACAGCTTAATTATGGCGCGAGGTCTCGATTGGCATATACCGTAATCTTTCGCGTTTAAAACCCTAATATCTATTTCGTATTTATCGGAGTACTTTTTTTCTAAAATTTCGCGTAAAAGAAGATACTCGTTTTCATACGGAAAGTACATTTCGATAAACGAAGGGACGTTTTCAATCAATATGTAGTCGAAATCACAGCGGTCGATAATATCTAGAGCGTGGAGAATAAGATAATTACGCTTATCTTTTTCGTAATGAATTTGCTTTTTATTCTTACCAAGAGTACTCAAGCCTTGGCAAGGCGGAGTCGCTATAAGCATTTTAACGTCGTTGTTCTTCACGATAGAAATCATATGTTCCTTAGTTTCATCCAACGTGATATCGCCGCAGTACATTTCTGTGTTAGGATAAAAATGCCTATAACAATCGGCGCGTTTAGGTAAAATCTCATTTGCTGCTATTACATCGACATTTGTCTGATTTAAAAGAAGCTCGCCTATTCCCGCGCTTGAAAAAAGACTTATCGCTTTTATTTTATTTGAGGTCTCCATATTCTTTTTACCTATCATTCCTACAATTTCTTTAAGCATCAGCGGCGGTATCGATTCACCTATACATTGTCTTATAAGTAATTCAGGCGTATCGTCAGGAATATTCCAGTCCGTGGGAAGCGAATCCAATATCATTAATTCTAAAGGAGTAAGCACCCGCGCGTCTGAATAAGTACCGTCAGGCAATTTTCTGCCCGGATGCACATTCCTCTGCGAAGCTATACAATCGTTTCGTATTGTTATTGTTGGCGCCGGGGCGTCCCATCTTATCCGCCTATATGATGATTCGTAGCCTTTAATCCTTGTTCCATCTTTCTTTTGAGGGTAATAAACTTCATTCCAAAAAGCGGTTTTGCCCGTCGGCGTATGTTTCATCCATAAAATATTTTCTTTTGAATGCGGGCGAGCGAAATGCCATTTTATGTCTGATTTTTCTCCGGCTTCCAACGAAGGCAAATATCCGATTGCTTCTTCGACCGTGACCTTTTTATCTTTAGGTTTAGTCCAATCCCAAATTAACCCGTGTTTATACATCTTGATTATGGCGCGAAGGCGAGTTTGCGGCACGCCATAATCCGCAGAGTCAACGACTCGACTTTCAATATTGTAATCAGTGCCAAATTCAAGCTGTAAAATTTCTAGAACAGTTCTCATCGAGCCTTTATAATTTAATAAAAGCTTTAGCAATGTAGGAACGTTTTCAATTATGATATAATCGGGACGTTTAGTTTGAATGGCTTTTATAACGTACGTTATCAGATAATTGCGTCCATCGGACTCCAACTGCGTTTGGTTTCTATTTTTCCCGGCGACGCTCATTCCTTGACAAGGAGGAGAAGCGAGAAGAAAATCTAGCTTTTCGGGCGACGCTTGCATTATTTCTTCAAACACGGACGGATTAGTTATGTCTCCGCATATCATTTTACAATCAGGATAAATCGCCTGATATAAATCTGCCCGTTGCTTAACAAGCTCGTTAGCGACAACAATATCGATTCCCATGTCTTTAAAGTAGGTCTCGCCAATACCTGCGCTAGAAAATAGAGAAATACCTTTTAATCTTTTATCATTCATAAATCACGTCCATCACGTCGCCGATATTGCATTTTAAAGCCAAGCAGATTTTTATCATAACATCCATAGACACAGGCTCGTCGTTGTTTAATTTTGTCATAGTAGTTGAGCCCATACCTGTCATTTCCTTTAATTCGCTTTTTTTCATCTTTAAATCTATAAGACGTTTCCAAAGTTTGCTATAACTTATCATTCAACACATCCTAATTCTTATAACGTATATAGTATATACCAAAAACGCCGATATTTCAACTATTTTCACCGATATATCGGTAAAAATATTACAAACAAATGTTTGTATTTTTATTGACAACAGCAAAAAGATATGTTATAATGCAGGAGTACAGGCGTGAAAGTTGCCTGTACTCTTTTGCCGTACATTGAATTTAGAATACGGCGTACTCCCCTTGCGGGAGAGAGGGCGTATAATAGGATTGCGCCGCGGAGCGGTATGCTCCGAAGTTGCCGCGCGAAAAGATGGCGCGGCGGGAACCAACCCGAGCCGTCTGAAAGATGAGTCAAGATGGGGCTTCTATAAGCATACGCTTTTTTAGGAGCAAAGCCTCGTTTCAGGTCAGTTTTTCGTCGGGCGAAGATGGGGTTATTTTGTGTTACCGTTTTTTTTAAGCGAGCAGATTGCCCCTTCGCCCGAAAAAGATGCGCGATGAAAAGCTTTTATAAGCGTACAATTTTTTTGTAGTCAAAGCTGTTTCAAGCCGCATTTTTGGACGTGCCGTTAAGGGCTTTTTCAGTATACAATTTTTTAGGTTGAGGCGAGCAAGGCGAAAACCAAACGACAACTTAACAGAATGGTTGACCACCATAGAGCAATGACAAGTTGCTAAATAAGGTACAAGTCGGTGATTACTTCAAAGGTGTCAGCGACTTTTTTATGCCCT
>DVIU01000261.1 GCA_018711035.1 Candidatus Scatousia excrementigallinarum | reverse complement strand
GTATAGATATGGGTTTCACTATTACGCCAAGAGCTTCATATAAACCTTTAGGCCGCCAGCCTTTCAGACCGGGTCAATGGCAGGGTTATAAAGCTGCGTCAAGCCACACAACCTATATCCAGAATAATTTTTTCGGAAACAGTTATAATTCAGGCATGAATTATGGTTACAATTATGGTAATTATTGTAATCATGATGACGGCGGACTCAGTAAAGGTGCAAAATGGCTGTTAGGACTTGGTGTAGGTACTACCTTACTCGGCGGTATTCTTAAAATGTTCGGAGTCGGCTCAAACAACAACGCTGAAACGGTTACAACACATACAAACGATAATACAACACCTCCACCTGTTGATGATGGCAGCGAAAACGTTAATAATGATGAAACAGTAGATTCAAATAAGTCAAAACCAACGTTAGAAGAAAAAAAGTCAGATATTAATCCAGATATATTAAAAGTTCAAAAACAGGAAGTCAAAGAAACAACAAACTATACTGTTCAATACGGCGACACCTGGGCTAATGTTATAATGGCAAAATATAAAGATGAAAACGGCAATCCGATAAGTTTTGCTGACGCAAAAGAATTATGGACACAATTGAAAGGAGAATGCGGCGTAAGTAAAGATGCTGACGGTATGCCATCAAATATCGAATTGCCAAATGAATTCAAAAACTACAAACTTGATATAAATGGTAAAGTTACTCCGAATACAAACTTTGATAATTCTAATTATAAAGACTATGACGGAAAAGGATTCCAGAGCAAAACAACCACAAACTACAATGCTACAGGAACAATAAACGGTAAATCAATAGGAACAATATCAGGAAGCGGCAAAGAAGTTACAGCACAATTGAGAGCAAAAGGTTTCTCTGATAAAGATATTAAAACTGCAATGCAAAATGGTGAAGTTAAAATAACCAAACAACAAAATGAAGAATAAAAGCCCGAAAGCAAAATCGGGCTTTTTATATTTTGTAACAAAATGTTAAGCAACATTGAATCAAAAAGGCAATTTTTTCTCGAGCATATACTTTATATATACAAGAGAGTATAAATTGAGGTAAAGATATGGGTTTCACTATCACACCAAGAGCTTCATATAAACCTTTAGGCCGTCAGCCTTTCAGACCAGGGCAGTGGCAGGGTTATAAAGCTGCGTCAAAACATACGACTTATATCCAAAACAATTTCTTTGGTTCAGGATACAGCACAGGAATGAATTATGGAAACTACGGTAACTATGGAAGTTATTGTAACCATGATAATGGTATGAGCAAAGGCATGAAATGGCTTTTAGGTCTTGGTGTTGGCACCACATTACTCGGCGGTATCCTTAAAATGTTCGGAGTCGGAGGCAACAAAGAAACCGGTGCAGCGGCTCCAGCGGCACAACCGGCAGTTAATAGTGAGGCTGCACAAAATAATGATGCCATTGTTGCTAGAAATATACAACCTGAAAAAACAGAAGAAACACCTGAAGAAAAAGGCGCAGTAGAGCAACAACCTGCGGAAGAAGATAATAACGGCATAAAATGGAATGATATTAAAAACATGACCTGTCGTGATAACAGTGGTAAAACTCTTGACATTACCGGAAAACTTACATTAGGCGATAACGGTAATCCGCCAAAATCATTTACAATTACAGACCAATCATCAGGAAATGTTTATAAATTTGAGCTGACATCTGCAAAAGACGGTGATAAGCCGGTTTACACCTGCACATCACGTAATGGTCAGGCTGCATCATCAGATAACCAGTATACGCTTGAAACAAAAGCTGACGGCACCCCTGAATTAGTACAGTATGAAAATCAGGATAACTACAGCACAGGACTAAAATTTGGTTCTGTTGCAAATAATGGCGGCGGTGCAGAACAAACTTTTAGTGAGACAATTACCGTTAATACAAGCGTAGGCCCTGGAACTTTTACAATAACTGCAAATTCAAAAGAGGAACTTGAGAAGAAAAAAGAGCAAGTAGAAAATCCAAAAGATCCACAGACCGGTAAGCCGTTCGGGCCATTTGTGCCATCAACAGACAAAGAATCTGTAACCTCAGATATATTTACAAACCCTTGGGCGAACTTTGTAACAAACCTGACAGCAAGCAATCAAACTAATACAGCAAAAACAGAACAAAATGTACTAAATCAGATTAAATCATCTACCAAATACCAGAATTCAGAAGTATCACTAAGTAAAAATTCAGACGGAAGTTATCAGGTTCACATAAAAACTCAAAGCGGAGAAGAAAGCAGAAGAATAGCTGATTTGAACAAGTTTGATATCAATGAATTTACCTCAAGAACATAATAACAACTCCCTAACGGGAGTTGTTTATTGCAAAAATGTAACAATATTTTTTAGCATAATTGGCAATATTTGAAAAAAAATGTATAATATATAGATAAGATATGTCCGCAAAGTTGCGGGTAGTGTATGAAAGAGGTGTTTATATGGAAGACTTGAAAGTTGTAATCGGCTCCGACCATGCGGGTTACGAATACAAAGAAAAAATTATTGATTACTTAAATGCCAGAAATATTCCCTATACCGATGTTGGAACACATACAAAAGAATCCTGCGATTATCCGGAAATCGCACGTTCAGTATGTGAAAGAGTAATCAGCGGCCGTTCAAACAGAGGCATTCTTGTTTGCGGTACAGGTATTGGTATGTCTATTGCCGCCAATAAAGTTCGCGGTGTCAGAGCTGCTCTTTGTAATGATACTTACTCTGCAAGAGTTTCAAGAGCACACAACAACGCTAATGTGCTTTGTCTCGGTGAACGTGTTATTGGGGAACACTTAGCATTGGATATTGTTGATATTTGGCTTAAAACAGGCTTTGAAGGCAACAGGCACAAACGCAGAGTTGATATGATTGAATAAAAAAATCCCTCTCGAATTGAGAGGGATTTTTTTTAGCTTTGTGCAACTACCGTTGTTATTAAATCACCGTAGTTATTAACGTGCCCGTCAGTTTCCAAAATAATGTAGTTAAGTTCAGAATCTTCTTTGATTGCTTTTTCTGCAACAGCCTTTGCTTCATCCAAATCAGTATATTCACCAATTAATGTTCTTGAAAATTCGGAATAGTCTCTTTCTGTGTAAACGTGATACATAATTAACTCCTTTCTTACTTTCCTACATTTTACTACAAAATTATATTCGTGTTACAATCATCCTGAGGGATATAAAAATGAATAGCAAAGAAATTATTAAACAAGCCGAATGCGAATTAAAAGAACAATTTGAAATAATAGACGAAATAAGAGATTTTAATCAGGAAAAGGTATTAAATGCCTTTATTGAAAATAAAGTTGCACCGGAACATTTCTACACGGTTTCGGGATACGGGCATGATGATATGGGGCGCGAAACATTAGACAAAGTTTTTGCTGACGTATTTAAAGCAGAAAAGGCACTGGCAAGAATACACTTTGCCTCAGGTACCCACACTCTTGCGTGTGTTCTGTTTGGTAACCTCAGACCGAATGACAAATTAATTTCTCTTGTAGGTGCTCCTTACGATACAATGCAGGAAGTTATCGGGACATTAGGAGATGAGGAAACAAAAGAAGATTCGCTTATTGCCCATGGAGTTATATATGATGAAGTTCCATTGAAAAATAATGATGTTGACCTTGAGGCAATAGAAAAAGCCGTTGACAATTCAGTAAAAATGGTGCTTATTCAACGCTCAAAAGGATATTCAACAAGAAAATCTCTTACAATTGATACTATAGGAAAAATTTGCAAAATCGTTAAGAAAAAAAATCCGAATTGCATATGCTTTGTTGATAATTGCTACGGTGAATTTGTAGAAGACAAGGAACCTATTGAAGTGGGAGCAGATATCATAGCCGGTTCCCTCATAAAAAACCCCGGAGGCGGCATTGTGGAAGCAGGAGGATATATTGCAGGAAAAGCAAAATATGTTGATAAAAGCGCGAATCGCCTTACTGCCCCTGGAATAGGCAGCGAAGGCGGTGCTATGTTTAATCAGCACAGACTTATTTTTCAAGGGTTATTTATGGCTCCGTCAGTGGTATCGGAAGCCGTTAAAGGCGCAGTTCTTGCAGCGAAAATATTTGATGAAATCGGCTACGATTCGTCGCCAAAATATAACGAAAAACGTACTGATATTATTCAAAATATAACTTTCGGCTCGCCTGAACCGCTTGAACAATTTTGCCGTACAATCCAGTCTCTGTCTCCTGTAAACGGTTATGTAACCCCAATTCCAGAATATATTCCAGGGTATGAAGATAAGGTTATAATGGCAGGCGGTACTTTCATCGAAGGCTCAACAATAGAACTTTCGGCAGA
>DVIU01000260.1 GCA_018711035.1 Candidatus Scatousia excrementigallinarum | reverse complement strand
AGAACGTCGAATCCACTTTCAAAACTTTCGGCTAATCAGATACCTTTTTTCATCTGTAATACCTTTTCAAAATTTTCCCCCTTTACTTTTTTATTTCCTTTTTACGTCGGCATTCGCCGACTTTTTTATTGGCTTAATATAAAGATGTTGTAAAGATATGCCTAACGTGTGGTAAACTTGTATTATAGGTAAAAAGGAGAGAAACATGATTCCAATTTTAGATTCAAAACGTCAGTACGCCACAATCGGCGCAGAAGTTGAAAAAGCGGTTTGTGAAGTTTTACGCTCGGGTTCTTACATCCTCGGACCCAATACAAAAGCTTTAGAAAAAGAATTGGCTGATTTTATCGGCTGTAAATATACTGTAGGGCTTAATTCAGGTACAGATGCACTTCATCTTGCTTTACGAGCTTTAAATATCGGAGCCGGTGATGAAGTTATCACAGTTGCATTTACGTTTGTTGCAACAACAGAAGCCATTGGTATTGTAGGTGCAAAACCTGTATTCGTTGATATAGATAAAGATACATTTAATATGGATGCTTCAAAACTTGAAGCGGCAATCACACCGAAAACCAAAGCCATTATTCCTGTTCACCTTTACGGTCAGCCTTGCGATATGGATACGATTATGACAGTTGCGAAAAAACACAATCTTCACGTCATTGAAGACTGTTGTCAGGCAATCGGAGCACTGTACAAAGGCAAAATGGTCGGAACATTCGGTGATTTCGGCTGTTTAAGCTTCTACCCTACAAAAAATTTAGGTGGAATGGGTGACGGCGGTCTGATTATGACAAATGATGAAAAACTTCGTGACAGAGTTGTTGCATTGAGAAATCACGGCGGTGCCGTACGATACCACCACGATGAAATCGGAGTTAACAGCAGATTAGATGAAATTCAATCAGCTATTTTACGTGTAAAACTTCCACACATTAAAGAATGGAATGAAATGAGACGTGAACACGCTTATTATTACAATAAACTGTTTGCAAATTGTCCTGATATTCAGACCCCAAAAGAACTTGCTGATACATATTGTGTTTACCACCAGTATACAGTTAAAGTTCCTAACCGTGACGAAGTCCATAAAATGCTTCAGGAACGCGGAATAGGTGCAATGTTGTATTATCCGATACCTTTGCATTTACAAAAAGTTCATGAATATCTGGGCGTTGGAAAAGGTTCACTTCCTGTTTCAGAAAAAAATACAGAACTTGTAATCTCACTTCCAATGTTCCCTGAATTAACAAAAGAAGAACAGGAAACTGTTGCAAATACATTAATTGATTGTATTGAAAAATCAAAATCACCAGTTAAAGCATAATTATACTTCAATATAAAAAAGCCTCTCCGTGTTAAGGAGGGGCTTTTTAACATGCAATATTAAGATTCATACCCTGTTTTATCATAACGTTAAACTTATATCCGTCCTGTTCAACTTCCTGATACGGCTTGCCTATATGATGAGTTCCGTTAAAATGGTCAAGCCCTTCGCCTGTGTATTGTGCGGAAAAAACATCTTTCATCGTAAGCCCCAGAAACTTACCCATACTGTTAATACCTTCATATCCTGTCTGGTATTTCTGGGTGTTATCATTTTTACGGACATTGGTAGTGGTATTTATCTCGGTCGCTCTGGTGCCCTGCTCTCCCTGAATAGCAGAATCTCTAACAGCCGCTGCTGCTTCATAACTTGGAATAGCGTCAGCCATATCGGTCTTAGGCATTCCGACCTTATTAATAGTCATATTATCATGAGGTGCCATGATGTAATTCCTTTTTCTCTATACTCTTATATATATAAAGTATATACTATTAGAAAAATTGCCTTTGGGGTCGGGCAGATGTTTACATTTGTTTACATATATCCCTAATATATATCCCTTGCCCACATCAGGAGCAAATTTAACATATTATTAAGTTTTGTAAAGTGTAAAATCTACACTATATAGGGGTTTTTCAGAAATTTAAAAAAAATATTAAAACAAAATGTTGACATTTAAGTTCTTTTGGTGCATAATAATTACATAAGATTTAAGTGTAGTCGAAACACTAAATATAAATAGATTCATTAACCCCAAAAACATATAAACTCCTAAATAATAAACACTAAAAGAGACCATTAGGATGCAGAAAACGACCCACTCAGCAATGAGTGGTTTTTTTTATATATACAGGCTTGCAGGTTAGAAATCAAAAAACTACACCTCAAAATTAATCTTATGTTTTTCAAACAAATTATTGTAAAAATCAGAATTAGCCTTTAACTTTTCTTCAGTCAAAATCATATTTATCCCTTTACTAAAACCAGGGGATCTGTAGGCTGGACATCTGTCTATAAAATCTGCAAAAAACTTATTAACCCGACGCAGGTTATCCGGTCTTGTAACATCCACATTACCTGAATAAAAGTATTCAAGAAGCTCAGAAGCCTTAGAGGCTAAATCGTCAAACTTATCATCTAAATTAATGTCCTCCAGAATAGAGCGTATAGTTCCCGGGGCTTTTGCATCCGGATAAAATCCGTAATGAGCATGGAATTTTACTGCTTCCGGAAGTGAAGATAAAGTTATTTTGTTCAAGTTATTTGCTTTCATTTCAATAATACTGGCCAGACGCAACAATTCGCCAAACCCGCGTTTACGGGCAAACTCTTTTACTTCAAGATAATCGCCTTCCAATTCTTTATCTGCCAATAGCAAATTATAATCATGGTAACCCATTTCTTTATTTTGCAAATTTTTAATAACAGTACGGCAGGCTTTTGCAGATTCAGTCGGATATGCATTCAACACAACCACTTCATCCTTTACCAGAGCAGGCAATTGTTGAATATAAGACCTTCCTCCGCCTTTGAAGAATTTTATTGTAGAACCGAGTTGAGGAGTTTTGGGAGTAAATATATTGAACATACTATTTTAAATGCCGGACAAATTATTTTTTGCTAAATTTTTTCAAAACTATAAGGTTTCTCGTGTAGTTTTCATCCAGAGGCAGTTCATACTCAATAATATCAACAATTTTTAAGTTTACTTTTTTTAAAGTTTCACCGGCCTCCGAAATTTCTTCATCAGCACGTTTTGATTTATATGCTACAAAGCAGCCGCCGTCATTTAACAAAGGTGCGGCATATCCGGCAATAACTTTTAGAGGAGCAACGGCCCTTGAGGTTATTAAGTCAAATTTTTGTTTAAGATTCTCCGCCCTTTCACAGACTGTTTGAAGATTTTTTATATCCAACTCTGACTTCAAATTCTCAATTGCATTAATTTTTTTTCTTATGCTGTCAAGAGCGCAAACCTCCAAATCCGGATATGCCAGCGCAACAGGTACGGCCGGGAAACCGCCGCCACTGCCTATATCAAGCATAGTTTTAAAACCTGTACCGTATTTATTGAAGAAGTTTTCAATCGCAAGACTGTCGTATATATGCTTTTCCCATAAATATTTCTCATCATTTTTAGATATAAGATTAAGCATAGAATTTTGTTTTAAAAACGCTACTATATATTCCTTAAAAAAATCTTTATTTTTCATTCTCGATATCCTGCTTTATTTCTTCAAACCGGCTGCCAAGCCTTATTTTTAAATCATTTAGTCTTACATGGACTTTCTGTTCCAGTTCTTTATTATCATCCGTAAGATTTAAGGCTAACAGATAGTAATTAAGTGCCATTTTAATATTCTTGTGATTCATAAAGAAATCACCGTACTCAATATACACTGTAAGTTTATAAATATTTTCATTTAATAAATTCGCGCTTTTAACCGCTTTTTGGTAATAAACTTCAGCTTTTTCCGGATATTTCCTTGATGTCATCTCTGCAAGCTTTATTGCTGATGAATAAATCCCGTTGTTGTTTTCGTTTTGTTCATCGATTTCAAGACTCTTTACGTAGTACTTAAAAGCAAGTTCATTCATGCCGGTCTCATCAAAAATAAGTGCCAGGTTAGAAAGTGCTGAAGCAAGATGAGGGTTATTTTTCTCGATTTCACAACATTTTCGGTAATACAAAACAGCTTCTTCTGTCTCATCCAGTTCATCACAGCATAAGGCATATTTAAAATACAATTCGGCCAGAAGTGTTTTATCTATTACTGACCGTGAAGACTCAACCGCATTTTTATAATAAGAATAGGATTTCAATAAATCCTCATTGTACAATGTGGCTGCTAGCATATCAGCTTTTATCAGCAATTCTGCGGAAATATTTTTTTCTTTTAAAATATCCTCAATAAGAATTTTAGCCTTATCATGTTTAAAAGTTATATAAAAAATATTTGCAACAGCAAGCTTCATTTCAACACATCTATCTGTATCACCTGCCGACGTAAAAAATTCAAGAGCAAGGTCATAGTATCGTAAGGCATTAAACCAATCAGAAAGTTTTTCATAACTCATTGCAAGTCTTGTATACACCGTTGGTAAAAACGTATAGAAATCATCATCATCTTTTTTGAGCAATGCCCGCTGGTAAAATGCAATAGCTTTTTTAAAATTATACTCATTTTCTTCTTTCTTTGCTGAATTAATAAGTCCTGCAAGCGAAAGTTTTGTTTCAGATTCATTAAGAGTTTTGTTAGAATAATCAATAAATTTATTAATAGAGTCTGCTATTTCAGACATAATCTTTTTTTCATCTTCTTCTGTTTCAAAAATAAAGGAAATATTTTTTAATTTTTCGCCGCTATTTTGCACTTCTTTCTTTTCAGAAGCAGCACTTAAACCCTCTGCGGAATATTCAATAGAATTTATAGCAACACTATTCACAGGATTAATCGCAGGCTTTTGCGGAATAAACATACTGTGGTAATCAATCTCTGCACGCATAGTTTGGCGTGAAATAAGCAAATCTCTCTCAAAAGGTTTTAAAGGCAATTGAGTATTATACAAGTCAACACAGGCTCTGTGAAGTTTCACGGAAACAGACTCCGGTATTGAATTTGCGGAAATCTCTTTATAATAATCCTGCAAATATATCATATTCTTATCCTGAGAAAGAATCATATTGTCAGTGAAGTATTTAATTCTTTCTTCATTATATAAGTTCAATGTCTTTAAAAGATTAACACTGACAGGATGCCGCATAGTTGTCAGGAAGCGGAACAAATGCCCGCTTACGGGATCTACAAACGACAAGGCTTCACGCAAAATAAAATCATTATAAGAAAGAAAACTTTTGGTATACCCTTTTAAAAAGTCCACAAGATTAAGATTATGAGCTTTAATAACATTTAAAGAGAGTTTTGTATAGAAAAAATACCCCCTGGAATATCTGTATAATTCATCAGAAACCGGCCCGATAAGCCTGACACCTTCAGAACGAAGTAACTTTTCAAAGACCGATTTATCAAGAGCCAGTATTGAAACTCTGTCGTAATCTGAAGATTTAAATTCATCATAGTCGAATTTTCTGGAAATAATAATTATTTTAATATTATTTTTTCGGCTCAGATGAAATAAAAAGTCAAGAATCTCCCGTTTATTATCTTTTAAAACCATTTCAAAGGAATTTAAGACAATGACAACAGGTGTCACCATACAGGAAAAATATGCATCTATTTTTTGTGTAAAATTATCAAACTTTGCCTTAGGCTGCTTAATAATATTTTTTAATGCAAGCTGCTTAAAATCTTCAAAAAATGACAGCAAAATATCATCAAGAATTGTTGTCTCATAACAATTATAATTTAATACCGCAGTACTACTTGATACAAAGGACAATGCATAATTTACTACCGCAGTTTTGCCTGTGCCGAGAAATCCGTTTACAAGAAGCATAGTTTTTTGTGAAGTTAAAAACAGGTGGATATTTTCAATTTGGCTTAAATTATTCTCCAGAAGAAACGGGTCAATAATATTATTTTCATTTTTTAATAAAATTTTTTTATCAACTATTCCATCAATAAACGCTTCGCTCATAAAGTTAATATATATGATTTTACAATATTTTGCAAATTTTATTTTAAATAATTGCACTTTCTTTTTTTTAATAGTAAAATGTAAAGTAGTAAATTTGAGGGGAAAGGTATGGAATTTTTCAGAAAACACCAGAAATTAATCGTCGGTATTATTGCAGTAACTTTTATTGCCTGGACTGTAGGATTAATGATGATACCTCTCGTTATAAAATAGCTTATGAAAAATTTCCTGAAAAGAATATCTTTATATATTTTATCGGCTTTGATTTTGACAGCAGGGTTGTCAAACGCTGCTTACTGTTCAAATTTAAAAAGCATTAACCAGAAAATGAAAACAACACAGGAAAAAATCAAAACACTTAAATTAAAAGAAAATCAGGAAAAAAGTAAATTAGTAAAAAACCAGAGAAAAAAAGAACAAAATCAGGCTAACCTTGAAGCTTCCAGACGGCAGTACTCCGATATTGACTCCCGCCTTAAAGCTATGGAAGCCGAATATAACAATTCGCTGGCAGAATTTAATAAAGTGGACACCCAGATGAAAAACCGGATTCGTCAGGTGTATAAATCACAGCGCAGAGGCATGTTTGAATTAATACTTTCGGCAAAAGATTTAAATAGTCTTCTTGATGTAATTTATTTTGAAAGAATCATCATAAAAAATGACTACAAACGTATGATGGCATTAAAAACAAAATCTGCTAAAATAGCTAAGATGAAAAAAGATATTGAATCTCAAAAAGCTTATCTTGCTCAAGCAATTAAAGATATAAACTCGCAGCAGGTATCCATTCAGAGGGCAATCGCGGAAAATCAAAACATGATTAATAAACTAAAAACAGACCGCCGAGCCTATGAACGCTCAGAAAGAGAACTTGCACGCCAATCTGCTAATCTGCAAAGCATGATAAGCAAAAGTTACGGGCATTCCACAGTCAAAATTTCATCAAGCGGCTTTATGAAACCTATAGCCGGAAGAATAACCTCTCCGTTTGGATGGAGAACCCACCCGATATTTAAAAGCAGAACCTTCCATTCCGGAGTGGATATCGGCGGGCCGAATATGGGAAGCATACGTGCTTCAAATTCCGGTAAAGTTATCTACTCAGGCTGGTACGGCGGTTACGGCAAGGTTGTAATCATTGACCACGGTACAGTAAACGGACATCCGACAACTACTCTATATGCTCATATGTCAGTAACAAAAGTAAGCCCGGGTCAAACGGTTTCAAAAGGTCAGGTCATAGGACTGGAAGGAACAACCGGCTATAGTACCGGCCCTCACTGCCACTTTGAGGTAAGAATTAATGGAAAACCAAACAATCCGTTAAATTATATCTAACATAAGGACAAAATTTTTGAAAAAATACGTAGTTTTATCGTTAATAACATTAATGCTTGGATTGCCTTCCTTAGCGGCAACGCCAGAAGAAAACAAGCAGATAATGTCAGATATGGAAAAATTACAGGACGCACTTTTTATGGCTCCTGTTGTTCCGCTGCCTGAAGTTAACTACGATATCAAAACTATTGATGATACCCGCGGTATGGAAAAATATACCGCAACTAAAAACGGTATGCCTCTTTTCAAAAAAATGCGTATAAAAATTCAAAACTATTATAAAATTAAAGCACATGAAGATGACCTGGAGCAGCAAAAAAGAGAGGCAGAAGAACTTAAAAGACTTCAGGCAGAAGAAGAAGCTCTTGAAAACGGGCAGGATTTAACTCTTGATGAATTAACTGACAGAAACCTGAAAAAAATATATAACAAAACCGATGATTCAGAAATTAATCAGGAAAAACAGGAAAAGAAACTCTTTTCATTCTTTAAGAAGGATAAAAAACAGGATAACAATTCGGAAGTAAAGAAAGAAAAACAAACATCTGAAACAATTGATGAAAAATCAGATACAAAAGTTGAATTGTCAGGCGGAGTTCAGCAGCAGGTAGCCCCTAAAGATATTCAGCTTGATTGCGATACGGTACAGTATTATGATGATAAAAATGAAGTTGAAGCAACAGGTAATCCTGTTTTATTCTTCCCTCCGCAAGGCATAACTCTCAAAGCAGATAAAATAGTTTATAATACAACATCCAATATTATTAAAGCATATGGAAACGTAGAAATAATAAAAGATGGAAATAGTATCTTCGGCGATTTTATCCAAATTAATATGAATGAAGAAACAACTTTTCTTGAAAATATGACAGCGGATAAAATGATGATGAGAATTCGCGCAAAAAATGCACAATCCGTTGATAATAAAATAATTCTTGAAAAAGGTGATATGCGGGCGGCAAAACCTTATGTTGCCAGATTTAAAACAAGAATTATCGGCACCGATTTGTCAACAATGGTTATAAGTGATGAGGATCGCTCTTACTTAGACCAAACAGGTACGTCAAAAGTAGCACTGGATGCTAAGGAAATTGATATCGATGCAGATAAAGAACACAATGTTGTAACAATTAAAGATGCTGATTTAAGTTATAATGACAGACATTTATTGCATTTCAAGTCAATGAAACTGTTTACTGATAAAAACAGCGACTACTTTGAAGCAAATTACCCTGAATTAGGCTCCCGTTCAAACCTTGGTATGTTTGCAGGGCCGGGTTTTGTATTTAAAACGCCGTTTGCTTCAACCGTAAAACTGATACCGTTCATAAATTACAAAAATGAAATCGGTTTGGGCGGTGCAATTAAATATAAAAGCAGTACCAACCAGACCGAGTTATTTTACGGATCAGCTGAAGACGTGTTTGTAATGAGGGGTAAACAACAACTTGATGATAATTTATATCTGCAATACGGTTCAAACTCATATCTGGATGATTGGTTTATGGGAAACCGTATGGCAAAATACGCAGCAGAACTTGTTTACAATAACGGTAAACGCGTAACAAACTTCTTAGGCCCTAAAAGAGATTTATCTTTTAAAAACAGGCTCAGTGCTGGTATTATGGAAGATAACGACCGCGCCCAGTATGACTCAAAAAATATGACTTCTACCGGAATGACAACTCCAAGATTTAAATATATGAGTGAATTAACCCAAAATCTCTATTCCTATGAAAATAAAGAAGAATTGAAAATTTTAAGATTAGATTTATCAATGCAGGGAAGCGCCGCTTTATACGGAAACGGCGATACCCAAATTGTAGGAAGAATCGGCCCAAGAATACATACCCAATATAAATACTGGATGCAGGATATAGGTTACTATGCCTCAGCTTATCAGGATAACTCGCCGATGCCAATGTTTGATGCATACAGATACGGGCATTCTAACCTGTATTTGAGAGAAGCTTTGAGAATAAATAAATATTTAACCATTGCCTACGCAACATCAATAAACCTTTCAGATGATGCGCCTAACAAAAAACAATGGCAGGAAAATGCATTTATATTTGCACTCGGCCCAGATGACTTTAAAATTAATTTAGGTTATGATTTTGTACGTCAGAATACCTACTTCGGCGTAAATATAGCACTTGATACAAAAAATACCAGCGTTAACTTTGATAAAATGGTAATTAAAAACCCTGACAGACTTGCCAGCAACGAAAAAGAAGTTAAAGAAGTCAGTTTTGAAGAACAAAAACCTGTAGAAAAAGTTAAAAGAACTTATGCAGAAGTAATTGAATTAGAAGATCCTAACAGAGAAGAATTATAATAATGGGCATAGAGACATTAAAAAAAGAATTAATTGAATATGGTAAATTATGCGGGGAAAAAAATTTTACCCCCGGTGTATCAGGCAACTTGTCAGCAAGATATGGAGATAAAATCCTAATCACCTCCTCAGGCTCTGCCAACGGTTACCTGTGTGAAGATGAATTCTCATTGATTGATTTTGATGGACGCGTTGTTGACGGTAATCCGAAAGCGTCCAGTGAGAAAATGCTACACGTGGCTTTCTATAAAATGAGAAAAGACATAAATTACATAATTCACGTACATTCACCATATTTATGTACATTTGCCTCGTGCGGTAAGGCTCTGGATGAACCGCTTATGGCTGAAAACATTTTTTATTTTGGGCAAATACCATTAGCAGAATACGGACTTCCGTCATCAGAAGATTTAGTTCAAAAAACCGCAAGATATTTTGATAAATATGATTCGGTATTAATGGCTAATCACGGTTTTATAACCGGAGCAGCAACAATAAAAGAAGCTTATTTGAAACTTGAACTGGCTGAAAGCTATGCTCAGGTTGTATTTAACTCAAAACTGCTCGGCGGAGCGGTAATGCTTAATCAGAAGCAAATAGAAGAAATTTTTACACTAAAAGGCTAGACAATATAGAAAAGAGGAATATAAAGTGTCATTAATGTTGGAAAACAAACAGGGATTAATAGCAGGAGACGGAACGCTTCCGGTAAAAATGGCTCAGTATGCCAAAGAAAACGGATTTGAAGTAATTTGTATATCTTTTTCTAAAGATAATCTTGCACAGTTAAAAAAATACTGTACAAAAGTATATTCCTGCCATCCGGGAGAAATAAACAAAATTGAAAACATTCTCAAAGATGAACAAATAAAACAGCTTACATTTCTCGGTAAAGTAAACAAAAGCGTATTGCTTCAACTTTATAAATTTGATTCAAGAGCCATTGAGATTCTTAAAACCGTAGAACGCCTCAATGATGATGAAGTAATGCTTTTAATCGTAAAAGAAATGGAAAAAATCGGAATTACTGTACTTGACCAAACAATATTTATAAAAAACCTTATGATTCCGGCAGGAGTTCTGGGCAAACACAAACCTACAAAAGAACAGATGGAAGATGTAAATTACGGATTCTGGCTTGCTAAAGAAATGGGTAAAATTGATGTCGGCCAATCAGTAGTTATAAAAGATAAAATGATAATGGCTGTTGAAGCAATTGAAGGCACTGATAAATGTATAAAACGCGGGGCTAAACTTGCTAAGAAAAATGCGTCAGTAGTTAAAGTTTCAAAACCAAAACAGGACAAACGGTTTGATATACCTACAGTAGGTCTGAAAACCCTCCGTACAATGAAACGATATAAAGCCAATTTGCTTGCGGTTGAAGCAAACGAAACAATAATTGTAGATCAAGAAAAAGTAATAAAATATGCAGATGATAACCATATTGTATTAATGGCAGTAAGTTTATGAAAAAAGTATTCATAGTAACAGGCGAATATTCAGGCGACATTCATGCTGGCAAAGTTGCGGAAGAATTAAAAAAGCTTAATTCTGATATAGAATTAGAAGGAATAGGAGGCGAAAATCTCAAAAAAGCCGGTGTGAAATTATTTTCTGACCAGAAAAAAATGGGGGCTGTAGGGCTTTCTCCTAAAATAATTATGGAACACATTACACTCGGAAAAAGAGTTGTGGATTACCTTACACGTGAATTTAAGCCTGATTTAGTCTTGTTGACAGATTACGGGGCTTTTAACCTGAGCATTTCAAAGTTTTTAAAAAAAGCAGGAATAAAAGTTTTTTACTACATTCCCCCGCAGGTATGGGCAAGCCGTCCGTGGAGGCTTAAAACAATTAAGAAAAATATTGATAAAGTTCTGTGTATTTTTCCTTTTGAAAAAAAACTTTATGAAGATTGCGGAATAAAAACACATTACTGCGGACATCCGCTCGTTTCTCAGTTGCCGGAAAAAGCTAATCGCGAGGAATTTTTTACAAAACACGGTTTTGACCCGAACAAAAAGCTCGTATCTGTTTTCCCGGGCTCAAGAGTATTTGAATTACAGCAGTTAATGGGAGTATTTATAAAAAGTGTAGAACTTTTGCAGAAGAAACATCCTGAATTACAGTTCTGTATTTCTCATGCGCCTAATCTTTCGGATAAAGATTTCTATAAATATATCAAAGACAGCGGAATTAAAGTAATAAAAGGCGAAAATCAGGCATTGCTAAGTGTGTCCGACGCATTAATTCTGGCCTCAGGTACTGTAGCACTGGAAGCCGCATTATATGCCACACCGATGATTATTGCTTATAGAGGACCGTGGCTGTTTTATTTTATATATCTTATAGTAAGATGTATAAAAATGGTATCTCTGCCTAATATTATAAGCGGTAAACTAATCGTCCCTGAAATTATACAAGGGAATGTAAATGCAGATAATATATCATATAATATTGAAAAAATACTCTACGATACTTCTTACAGAGAAAACTATATTAAATCTTTAAAAGGAGTAAGGGAACTCTTATCTGATAAAGTATCATCAAAAGAAGCGGCAAAAGAGATTTCAAATGAACTGCTCCTAATATAATGGTCAGAGGCGGAAAAATCGTTAACAAATCTTTAATAAAAACGCAAAAAATCTAAAAATTTAACGTTTATATAATTATAGAAGGTTTTATTATGATTAATCAGGCAGGCAGCGTTTCATATAAAGAATCTCCATATAATAACTTTACGCAATACCGTAAAGACAGTAATTTTTTTGTTACAAAAAAATATCTGCCTGCAAAAGAAGAAAAGAGCCATAAACTTATTATAACACTTGCTACAAGTGCTCTTGTGCTGGGATTTGGAATTCTGGCACTCATGAGAGGCCCAAAAGGAACAAATAAATTCCTGACAAAAATAAAACATGCACTTGAAAAGAAAATTGCACAGACAAAAGCCTCAAAAACAGGCGATACCGTTAACCAGTTTTATCTTGGCTCATTAAATAAAGTAAATTCTTTTATTGAAAAATGTGAAAGCATTAATAATTTTACGTCAATAAAAGATGCATTGTGCAAAAAGGTTATGGAAAAAAGGAATTGGTCAAAAAAATTGTATAACAAAATTACAAGACTATTTGAAAAAACAAGCCGTGAAACAGTCGTTACCTCATGGCATAATACAAAACATAAAATGAATAGTACCTTTGAAAAACTGGATAAATTAGACGAAAAAATACTTAAAGAAAAGGGCGCTCAAGATATTACAATAAACGGCGTTACTCGAAAAGGCCGCGAATGGGTTGAGATACTGAAAAACAACAGAAAAGATACAAAAAATATTTTAGAAGAAATTACAAGCCCTGCTAAATCATTGTCCCGTTATAAGAGGATCAAAGCAGCAACGCAGCATCTTGATGATGTTACAATAGAAATATTTAAAGATGTGAAAAACAAAAACCTGTATCAGACATTTGCAGCAGACAGAGTAATATTAAAAGATAAGGCTGCTCTTTTTGATGAATTAAATTCATACAGAACGCAAATAAGCTTCACCCAACACGATAAGCTTGATATGGCTAAAAATATGATTAAAAAAGCGGAAAGCTTTACAACGACAAATGACTATAACCTGTTAAAACAATTCAGCCAGCTAAAAACAGACTTACGCGCAGGTGTTCCTGATGAAAAACTTCTAAAAAGTATTGATGATTTAAAAACTTCATTGACAAAAAGTGATGCAAAAATTGATGCAGAACAACACGTTTACGAATTATTAGACAGAACAAAAGCTCTCATATCAAACAGCAGTACCAAAGCCGGTGAACTTTCCGCAAGAAGAAAACCTGCAAAACTGGATGAGATGCTTGAAATATATCAAAAACTTTCTCCGGCAGAATACGCAAAAATAGAAAAAAATACAGCCAACTTTATCAAATCACTGGACGAATCAATAAATATAGAATCAGAGCAATTTTTTGACAAAGTAAGAGATTTGCAAATAGGTTCAGCACCAACTGATGCACTTTCGATTCTCGGCTCTGCGGCTATGATTGGCGTAGGCCTTGCACGTGCAAAAGATAATGATGAAAGAGTATCGGTAACACTAAAAGCAGGAATTCCTGTTATCGGTGCTGTTGCAACATCTCTATATTGCACGGCAAGACTTGTTTCCGGCGGTAAAGCAATGGGAGTCGGGTTACTTTCAGGCTACATCCTCAATAAAATAGGTGAAGAAACAGATAAATTACGAAAAAAACTAACCGCCAAAAATACCGAATCTAATACAAATGCACTATAGGCAGCCTGAGTTTATTTGATATAATCAGGCTGAAAGGATTTCTCTATGACCAGACTTGACGAAATAAACGCAATTAGAAATAAACTTGAAGAAAAAGAAATAAAGACATTAAGTGAATTTGCGACAAAGAGCCGTTTTTCAAAAGGAAGGAAAGAACCTGAAGAAGAAAGTAATATCAGAACATGTTTCCAGCGAGACAGAGACCGTATTTTACATTCAAAAGCATTCCGCCGGCTGAAACATAAAACACAGGTATTTTTATCTCCTTTTGACGATCATTTCAGAACACGACTTACACATACGCTTGAAGTTTCGCAAATCGCAAGAACAATTGCGCGGGCTCTGGACTTAAACGAAGATTTGACAGAAGCAATATCACTCGGTCATGATTTAGGTCACACACCTTTCGGCCACTGCGGCGAAGGCGTTTTGAACGAACTTGTAAAAGGCGGATTTCATCATAATATTCAGAGCGTCCGTGTAGTGGAAAAGCTTGAACATCTCAATTTATGCAGAGAAACGATTGACGGAATTTTGACTCACACCTGGGGCTACACCCCCCAAACTCCTGAGGCGCAGACTGTTCAGCTTGCAGATAAAATTGCATATATAAATCATGATATTGAAGATTCAATAAGAGCCGGCATAATTGCAGAAAGTGATTTGCCCAAAGATTGTATTGACTATTTCACATCAAAACAAAGCAAACGTCTCAATAAAATGATAATGGAAGTCATAACAAATTCATACGGTCAGCCAAAAGTTTCAATG
>DVIU01000259.1 GCA_018711035.1 Candidatus Scatousia excrementigallinarum | reverse complement strand
AGGTGGTTTTCGCGCATATCCATTATAACAGCTATCTTGAATTCTGGCGAGTACTTTGTGTTAAACTTCTTTTCTCTTGACATTAAAATATGCACCTCCAAAAGTCTGTCCAACTTTTGGGGTGCATATCATAATCAGGCAGCGGCTTTTTTTGTGCGGACATAAGGCACTTAATAACCATTTCCTTTAAAGTCACGGCTCCGACCGGCTTTAAGTCCCCAATTATTCATGTTTATGCAAAGAACAGCCGAAAATGGCCGATTTTTGTCCCCAATTTGTCCCCAATGATATTTATAAACAAAAAAGTGAGAGCAATTTGTTAATTGCTCTCACTTTTTGGTGCCCGAGATCGGACTTGAACCGATACGGTTTGTTCAACCGAGGGATTTTAAGTCCCTTGCGTCTGCCGATTCCGCCACTCGGGCATATTTTTATGTATATTTATTCAGTTTTTTGTATAGTTTTGCATATTTTAGCAAATCCAAAGGATTTTAAGGCTGATGCAAGGCACCATAACCACAATATATAGTGTTTTTATAATTTATAAAACGCATTATATTGTATATGAGAAAGCCCTTCCCCAAATCTCCCCAAGGGGCTTTTTTAGGACATTATACAAGTATATGTATTTTTATACATAAGCAGTGTCCGAGCATATCCTCCAATCATTTTTCCCGTTTCAGACACGGGAGTACGCTGTCAATCAGTTCTGACATAGAAGGTACTTCTGCCGGCACCGTGCTTATTAAGTTCACCGCTTTTGACGAGCTTTTTTAGCGCTACCTCCACCGAGTGATTTTACCTATCTGACTGAGGACGGCTTTGCGCACCATTTCGAGCGCGGGCAGTTTTTTGGGCATCGTTGTCGTCTGAGAAGGGGTGAATACACAGAAAATCGTGAGTAAATAGGGGGATGAGTATGAGCGGATCAACCTCTCTCGCCGCAATCGCACGGTTAAACTGCTCGCATATGGCATCAACGGCCATAGGTGTTTCGTAGGGGAGAAAGCGGCGTAAAGATCATCGTGCATTCTTTTCCATCGGCATCTACCGCATAGATATAGTTCTGCACGTTTTTAATTTGCCGCCGATACTTTTTCCGGAATGGCTGTACAAAATTTTGTGTAATTGTAAGATATAATTTGCCGTAACGGGGATATATTCGTAGTTCTCGCGAATAACATTGAGGGCATCGCGATAACCGGCAATTTCTTCCTCGTCGCGTGTACGCGGAGTGGTCTTGTCGCATAAAAGCTGTTTAAGCCTTGTATTCGTCGTGCGGATATCCTCAATCTCGTTAGAGGTTTCGGTGCTTTGAATCCTGTCGATCTCCACAAGTTTATTAAGTTTCTGCGGCTTTTGCTTAAGATAGAGCTCCTGCCTGCCTTTCGCCTCATGGATTGAGGCAATATAGGCAACAGTCTCAGAGTCCCACTTTTGATTTTTCAGCCCGACATAATCAAAATTGCGCATCGTCTATTCTCCGAACAGTAACTGCCAAAGAGGCCGCAAGAATAATCCGGTTTGCCCCAAGGGTGAACCATCATCAAAAAGACGCTATACTCAAAGTAACTAAAATAAATTACGACGAGTATGTAGCTGGGGTGGAAAAAAACTGTAACGACTTATATTTTAACATACATAATTCCTCTGATCAGAAAAAGTATTATATCGAAGATATAGCAACATAATTAACCAATTGAAATATTTAACTGTTAAATAAATTTTAAGCTTTTGTAAAAATAAATAGAGGAGGCTTTTCCTCACCTATTTATATTGTCAATCTCAACACATCTTGAATTTTTTCGCCGTCGCGTATACTATCATAAATATTAATTTTATTATGAGCTTTTTGAAATATTGCGCGACCAAATGTTATTGCTAATGAATTACACATTGCACAAAAAAGATTGATATGTTTTTCTTTCCCATAAACAACGCCGATTCTATCTAATATTGTTACACATTGTTTATAGAAGTCTAGCAACTCAGCCTGACTACTAATATTATCTACTCCGATATTATTAGCTTTTATCTCCCAAATATCAGTATTATCGCCAAGCACGTTATAAACTCTTTCATCAGCAACTTCCGCTGTTGAACTAACTTTTAATGCAATATTATTATCTTGAATTATTTTCTTAGGTTCTACAATATTAAAAGTATTTTGATTGTCAACTTTTTCATCGTAAACCCATCTATTATTCCTTAAAGAGGTAAATATCTCTACCTGATGCTTATCGTTAAAAAGCGTTCCCAAGTATATCAGCAAAGGCTGAGGCGCTCTAGCAAAAAGAACTATCCTCTTTTCCTCTAAATTATCTATTTGCCTCTTTATTCTTGCCTCAAATTTTCTATCAAGTAGTTGACGAGAAAGTTTAATATCTTCACTATCAGCATCTTCACTTAAATTTATAAGATGTTCGGTGCTACATAATCCATTCTCAAAAGCTAATTTATAAGCACTGTTATCATCTATCGTTGCTCCAGCCGTCCCTATTACACTAAAGTATTTAACAATGACGCTGGGCTGCAAATTTAAACTATTTAATGCTCGGTTCACCAAATCTTCTTTAGCTTTTTTGGTTTTCTTCAACCATTCTACAGTATAGCTACCTTCTACAATTTCTTTATCAATAGTATCGTGACATATTGGACAAAGAATCATTAAATTATCTATATCGTTGCGTTCAGCAATTGATAAAGAAGGATTAGCCCTGGGGCCGAAATCACTAAATGCTACAATATGAGCTTTCTCAAATAAATCCATTTGAGTAAAAGTCATAAAATCAGACATAACGTCTTTATTACAAAGCGTGCATCTACCCCCACAGGCAACTAAAAGTTTAGTTATATCCTTATTGTTATATCTTCTAGCCTTTTTTGTATCTTTGGTTTCCTTTTTCATATGAGATACCTACACTGCGTACATCCTCTAAAAATGCGCTTTTTAAACTAGCAAAACCATATAATTGAGAAATAAAGATTTGTATTAACCTTCCATGACATTTGCGCAAATTCATACCACTACCACAAGGGCACATAATATGCCCTTTAGGTAATTCATTTCTATAAACTTTTTTACTTAAGTATCGCAAAAATGGTATTACATGCTCCTCATCACAGTCAAATATTTTTTTATAATAATCAACTACACCGAGGACAGAATGCGGTCTTTCAGGGGTAACACATTTCCCAGTTCTAGAATAAGATAACAGATTCATTAAATACGGATCTAGTATCTTATCAAAAAAAGCTTCAGCACTTTGATCCTGTCCCCAAATCGATAATACTTCATGATTTAATCCAAGACAGCATGTCTTATCACTATACATGTGCATAAATGATTGCGGTCTTTCTTCATGAGGCAACCAAACGATAGGAACCGAAAATCTACCCGTTTTATCTAGAATTATAACAAGATAATATATCCTGTTATAAATTTCATTGTTGTAGGACCTATTTAATAAATACTCGCCAGCAATTGCAACATATTCGCAACGATTATTATCCACAACGGTAATCTCTTTACTCGATAGAATCCTATACCATTGAAATAATGGCTTCGCTTGCTCGATAAATTTATTAAAATCCATTGCGATTATAAGGTTGTGGAGCTTTTTCTACTACTAAAGGCTTTGGTTTAGGTAAATCACCAAAATTATTTTTTTCGAATATCTCCATTATATCCTCACCTAAACACTGCTTGAATTTTTCTTTTATCTCATCAATTGGTCTATCGAGAATATCTATTAAATCGTTGGTCGCCTTTTTAACCCATCTAAAAAATTCGGTGGCATATTGATAAGACTCATTCCATTTATTGGCCAAATTTTCTTTTGAGTTAGCAGGATTTTTTATACACCAATACACCTTACCGTCGACAATATGTTTTGTAATTAGTTTTTTTGTTTTAAAGTCCTCGCCAAAATCACTTGTTTTACCCAATCCGGTAAGACTTGAATAAAAAATCAACCCTTTCAAAACTGTTTCAAGCAAGTCATATGTATTATTTTGAACAACTTCATTTTCTTCAACAATTTTTCCAACCAATGTCGTTATTATAATAGAAATAGGCTTATAATCTGCCATCTCACTATGCAGATACATAACATCGCGGTGACGTTTTAATATCTGTATTACCATTTGCAAAGGAGAGCGAGTATAAGCATCATCAATCTTATCAACAGATTCAAAGAGGTTGCTGTTAGCAGAATATATTCTCTTCTTATCATTGTTTTTCAACTCAGCATAACGACTATTGTTTACAGCATCGAACCACATTGCATAGCCAGCAGGATTACTGCAATCCCATGAATACTCATAGGGTTTTGCGTTTTTATCTTTGATCTTTGTTATCGCAATAGCACTACTCCTATATGTTTCAGGAGAGATATTCAACTTCTCTTTTTCTGATTCCGGCACACAAGGGAGTAAATCAATATGGAAATCTGTAGTTGTTTCATCCTTATATGAATAATTTAATGTCCAACACTTTTTTCCTTCCCCATCTAAGGAATTCTTATAATTGCTTTCTTTCAATAAATCCCCAAGCCGCTTCTTTATATCTTCCGGCAAAACTCGACCTTTACCAATATCATATTGCACAACCAAATCAATGTCATAATCCCCAAATTTATCTTTCTTGCAAGGTTTAATGGTTGTCCCTAATCGAAAAGACCCCTGTTTATATATTTTGGACTCTTTTTGCGAATTTTGTATGTAGTTACTAAGGCCATTAACAACTTTAATTGCCCTTTGATACATTTGCGGAGTTATATCCAGTTCTCTGGCAAGGGCTACTATTAAACTTTTCTTAAGATTCTTATCCATAATATCTCCTTATCATATCGTATACTTAACATATAACCACCAAATTGCACAAATAAACACAATATATAGATTTACATTTAAGGAAAATACGACATATTGTACATAAACAATAAAGTGTTAGTAACTATATACTGTAAAAATATATCATCATAGACTATACATCAAGTAAAAGCATAACTAAATCCTGTACATTTGTATAAGGATTTCTTTTAACAAGAGCTGATTCTTCACTATATAATTTATTTTTCTTTTCGGAACGGTTTATGGCAACTGCGTACTTGTCCGCCAAATCGCATTGATCATAGACATCCATAGCCTCATTATAGCCCGGAACATATTTTTTCATCTGCTCCTTGACCGCTTGCGAAGAAGATTCTGCTTTGGGATTCTCGGTAAAATAATATAACAGCCAGATTTCAAAACAGGGGTTGGAAACAATAAACCTAACTTGCGGATACTTTTGCTTTGCCTTTAGATATGCATCATACTTATCACGACGCAAATCGAGGTCAATAAGGCAAAAAGCCAAATCGCCAATCGCGGGATCCATTTGATACTCTTTATAAAGGTTTGCTGCATGCCTTGCCATGCCCATGACATCGGTAGCTTCGGAATCTTTTATCGCCAAACGATAATGCGATTCTCTGACCTGATAATGAGAAAAATATTTGCGTTCCGTCTTATTTTTCCCTTCGCAGACAAGCAAAATGATCGGATTCCGTTGTCTTTTGTAAAATTGCTTTTTGGCCACTCTCAGTTCTCCTTAATAAAAGGAATGGCGCCAAAGCGACCGAGAATATATGCTTTTTCTATATTTTCGTTTTTGCGCGGAGAAAAATCAGTCAGCGGATACATCGTCGTTTTTCCGCTCTTG
>DVIU01000019.1 GCA_018711035.1 Candidatus Scatousia excrementigallinarum | reverse complement strand
ATAAAGGGATTCGAACCCTTGACCTACTCATTACGAATGAGTTGCTCTACCAGCTGAGCTATATCGGCATGACAGTTCATATTTTCGGCGGTAAGGGGAATTGAACCCCTGTTTGGAGAATGAGAATCTCCCGTCCTAACCACTAGACGATACCGCTTTGTATATTTTTATTATACCGCTAAAATTTAAAAAAAAACACTCCCGAAAAAATTTTCCAAAAGTGCTGCGAATTTAATCGATGTAGTGAAGTAAGAATATATACTTACCCGTGAATTTTTTTATAAAAACTTTAGTTATTACAATAATTGAAGAAAATTTTACATGTAGAAATTTCTACCGTTATTGTCAAAAACTCGCGCCAGTGTTATTATTAAGTTTGAAAGGTGATGATAATATGAGTAAAGACAGGACTAAGGATGTCCCTTTTATTGAAGGACTGCCTTATAAGCTGGCAGAAACTGCCCGTATTTCTGAATTAATGGCAAGAAATTATTACAAGAACTATGTAAAAAGTATTCTTGATTTAGATGAATTCCGGATTTTAAGTCATATATTATCCAATCCTGATTTGTCACAAAGCGACCTGTCCAAACTTGTTTATAAAGGAAAAGCTCATGTTGGCAAAATTTTAAATGAAATGGAGCAAAAAGGCTTTATAACAAGAGTGTTGAGCACTCACAATAACATGATGGTAAAACGTACCGCATTAACAGAAGAAGGCAAAAGAGTTTATGAGGAGACAAATGAAGCTTTTCGCCAACTCGGAAGTAAAGTTCTTACGGAGTTTTCAGATGATGAGATTGAGAATTTTCTGTATCTTTTAGACAAACTTAAAAATAAAATTTTAGAAAATAGCGAAATAAATTTTTAAATTTTTGTTGACTTTTGAAAAAATAGTATTAAATTCAATAGGTAGAAAATTATACACACTATAAACACGAGAAATGAGGTTACCTATGGAAAAATCAGTACGTTTTGTCAACAGTCTGACATTTCAGCTTGAAATCACAGCAAAAATTTTCAATTCACTGGCAGAAAACTATTTTAATCAGGAAGTAAAAACCCGGATTACATTGGAATAGTATATTATTCTTTATACTCTGATATGCTATCCGTACATAGACAAAACCACGCTTGCTAAAATACTTTAAAGGTAAGGAATACCCTTATTTCCTTATCGGATGTTGAATATAAGAGGTAAAGATTACTTCAGAACTTCAATGAAATCATAATCCGTCAGATACGGTAAATGAGCTTCTGTAATCAATTCACCCGGTAAAAGAATTGCTATTCCAGGAGGGCATTCAGCAATGACTTCTGCTGAAATCCTTCCGACTGCAAGGTCTTTAGGAATTGTTTCTTTAGGTGAATAATAAGCCTCACGCAAACTTTTTTTGATAACAGGTGTAAGCATAGGCATATGTTTTTTCTTTTCAAGATAACAAATGTCAGAATACTGTGTTTTATCAATCTGTTTGAGGCATTTAACCAGATATTCCATATCAGCCTTAGTGTTACCGATATTGGAAAGCAACAAAAGTCCTGCATCTGAGGCACTTTCAACTTCAATATTGAAGTCTATTTCAAGAATGGATTCAAGACGTTTGCCGGAAAGCCCGTCCGCTCTGATAAAGACTTTAGTAACATCCGTAAGATAGCCAAAGTCCGGTTTCAGGTCGTGAATATGCTCCATCTGTTCAATTTCGCGGCGGAGATATTTTGCATTTGAAATTGCACGCTCAAGCTGCTTTCTGCCGCGTACACTGTCAAGATTTGCACGGGCGGCATCAAGGCTTGCAAGAAGCATTAAAGAAGGGCTTGTTGTATGCAAAAGTTTAAGAGCTTTTTCTACGGCATCAACATCAATCATAGAATTTTCAGCAATATGAAGCATAGAACTCTGACTCATACTTCCGCCTGTTTTATGAAGTGAATGAACAACAGCGTCCGCACCTAACTGTAAAGCCGGAGTAGGAAGATGTTTGCTGAAATTCCACAAACATGCATGCGCCTCGTCAACAATAAGAGGTACGCCATAACGTCTGCATACTGCTGAAATAGATTTAATATCAGAAACAACGCCTTCGTAAGTAGGATTTGTAATCCAAACCATAGCGGCATCGTCGTGGGATTTAAGCATTTCTTCAACGCTTTCAGGGCTTACATTTCCCCAGATTCCCCATTCCTCAAAACGGTTAGGTATAAGCCAGAGCGGTTCTGCACCTGAAATAATCATGCCGGTTAAGACAGAGCGATGGCAGTTTCTGTTAGTTATAATTTTTTGTCCTTTTTTGGTTAAACCCATGGCAAGAGCAAGGTTGCCGGCAGTAGAGCCGTTAAGCAAAAAGAAAGTTTTTTTAGCTCCGAATGCTTTTGCTGCAAGTTCCTGAGCTTCTTTTATAGGGCCGGTGGCAGGGTGAAGCGTTCCGAGATTATCAAATTCATCTGTTGTATCCACGCACAGAGCTTTTCTGCCAACGAGTTTACGAAACTCGGGCAGAGAGCCGTTTCCTTTTGTATGGCCGGGGATATGAAACTGGTAAGTGGGGTTTTCATATGCCTTTTTAAGAGCTTCTACAATAGGGGCTTGTACTTTTGTCGACTTAGCGTTTCTTGTTACATTTGTCATAATAAAAATATACTATAAAAAAATCATGATTTGCAAGCTTTTTGTGATATAATTAATATTTGTGAACTGCCTTTTTAGAATAGCAACAATATTAATCCTGATATTTACGGCGCAAAGTGCGTTTGCTGCCGCAAATAAATCTGCGGAGCAGGCAAAGGCTAAAGAGGACATCATACATCTTGAACTTGAAGCCGGCGCACTTAAAAATCCTGTACAACATAACGAAACAGATGAGGATATTGATTTGGAGGAAGTGGAAGACGAGCTTCCGGAAAACAATGCCGAAATTTATAAGCCCGTAAAAAAAACGCCATATGGTCTTCCTACAGAAGTTGACAACAATATTGAGGCAGAATTTTCATTATTTGATAACTTTAATATTGATGATGTATTTGATAAAAATCGTGATAATGTCATTGATGAAGATACTTTATTGGGGCGGCTTTATCACAGAAAGATTACCCGAACAGATGTGCCGACATATCTGTTGCGAGAAGAATTAACTTTCAGACCTGAAAAAGGGCCTGTAAGCAAAGTTCAGTTTTACGGTGCATACCAGGGCAGTCTGGCGTCCGGATGGCAGGGGGCTGACTATGACTTCGGTTATGATTTCGGTTTTGGCCAAATAGGGGCTCTGGGAAAATTCCGCCATTCAAAAAATGATTTTAAAATTCTTTTAAATCCCCGCCCGCGTGACGGATTAAATTATATGCAAAATTTCGTGGCAGACGCGTATATAATTAACAGCAGCATTCCAAACCATAAGGTAGTAGTCGGTTACTCAAGAAATCAGGTAGGAAAAGAAGGCGGTTCAAGTTCATATATCCTGCCTTTTGTAGCCCGCTCGCAGATTGCAAGAACATTCGGCAATACGCGCGCTCTAGGGGTTCGTTTGATAGGAAACTACCCGCTTATTGATTATAACCTTGCATTAAACAGCTCCGACAGATATTTCAGAGACTGGTTTCCGGGTGCGGAATTCACCGGATGGGTTGACTTAAAACCTTTTGGTAAAACTGACGGCAGATATGGCAGGCTTCTTGTCGGAGGCGGCTTAAATGCAGGACATAACCATACGGATTATACCGTGGGAAGTTTTTATGTCGGTTATAAATATAAAAAACTCTGGACGAATTTTGAATATGCTATTGCTGACGGATATAACGGTTTCCATGTCAGTACAGACAAGGCGCAGGGGTTTAATTACACTATAGGCTATAAAATAGTTCCACAACTTCAATTAATTGCACGCTATGATTTCTTTGACCCTAACAGGGATATTGCAGACAACAACCGTAAAGAGTACAGCGCGGGTATAAATTATTTTATAAAAGGTCAGGCTGTAAGATTAATAATGAATTATGTTTACTGCCAGAATGATGCGACTCCCGACAGCCATAGAATAATTTTTGCAACCCAGTTAATTTTATAGTTACCTATAAAAGTATTTTTTCTGTAGGGATAAGCTTATCAACCCCGACACCCAGAGCAGCAGCAAGTTTTACAATAACGACGAGCGATGGACTGTATTTTTCTTTTTCGATTCTTGCAAGATATTCAGGCGTTATATCAGCTTTTTCCGCAAGCGTTTCCTGAGAAAGTCTTTTTCTTGCCCTTTCTGCCCGTACATTTTCAGCAAAAATCTTTATTATCTCATTCCTGTCCATAATAAATATTTTAGCCCGCTTGACAAAATATTCTAATGATTTATAATTCAACTATACTGACTTATAAATCAGTAAAAAAGAAATAAAGGTCATGACGTATGATAAAACGAATTATTTATGTTTTTGTATCAATACTCATTGGTTTTAGTGTAAACATATGCCGTGCCGAAAATAACAGCAGCAGTTTATACTACTCAAATGTGGATTCCATACTGCTGGTTGAAACTCAGAACAATTCGGGCAGCGGAGTAATATTAAAAGATGACGGAACATTCGTAACCTGTTTCCATGTGATATCAGATGCAGACTATATAAAAGTAACAACAAAAAACGGTTCAAAATACTATGTAAACGGATTCCGATATATAAACCCTCTGACTGATATTGCGGTTTTAAAAATAAACTCTGAAAATAAATTTAAGCCTGTGCAGTATAATTTATATAATAATTTAAGAGTAGGAGAAAAAGTATATTCTATTTCCAATCCCAAAGGTTTACAATTTGTATTTTCAGACGGCATGATTAACCAGTATAACAAGGATTATATACAATTCTCCGCACCGATTTCGTCAGGCTCAAGCGGAGGTGCATTACTCGACAATCAAGGATATCTTCTGGGAATTATAACCTCACAGATGAATCCTTCTGTTTACCAAAATATAAATTTTGCCCTGCCAAATAAATACTTTTTATCAAAAATTAATAATAATGTCATTGCTAATTACAAAAACCTTAACTGGACAAAATTTATTATAGACAATGCAGATAAAGAACAATTCAAAATTTATACAAATTATGCTTTTAATAAAAAAGATTTTGTAATGCTTTATAAATATTTAAAACAGTTAACAGTAAGAGGAGATTTTCCGGAGGAAAGCTATTCCCTGCTGGGCTATCTCGCTTTAATGGCTTATGACAAAACAAATACAGAGGAATATTTAAACGACGCCGTACGGTGGTATAATTTGTCTCTAAGTTGCAATCAGGATATTGAGGCGAGCCTGTTCGCGCTTAATTATTTATATGCAAGAAATAACAGTGACGAACTTTTAAAAAATGCTTTTATAAGGTTAAAAAAAGACTACCCTGCAAGTTATTACAAACTAATAGAATTAATGACAAAAACAGGAAATTGTGCCGGAAATGATAAAAAATGTACAAGGCTTGTAGGTATTGAATTGATGGATTATCTTGGACAAATTACGACATTTAATCCCGGCGCAGAATTAAATTTCTAATAATGAACATGTAAAAATATATAAAGCGGCATGGATTATTTAAGCATTGATGTTATATCATGGTAATCAAAAGTTAAGGAGTTAGTCATGCCACCCGTAAAAGAAAAAAAGAAGAATCAGGATTTGAATTTATTACCCCAGAATATAGAAGCTGAAGAAGCTGTCCTTGGCGCAATACTTGTAAATCCGCGCGTTATAACAAAAGTGGTCGAATCTTTAAAACCGGAAAGTTTTTACAAACCTGCTCATAGATATATTTATGAGGCAATGCTTGAACTTTTCAACCAGAATGAAAAAATTGATATTATTTCCGTTTCAGATGTTTTAAGCTACAATTCAAAACTTGACGCGGTTGGCGGACGTTCTTTCATTAACGATTTAAGCTTCAATGCAATCACAACTTCCAACGTTGAATATTATGCAAAAATCATTCAGGAAAAAGCAATTAAAAGAGCCCTTATTAATGCAGGCTCCGAAATCGTAACCTTCGGCTACGATATGAACCCCATCGACGAATCTCTTGATAATGCAGAAAAATTAATTTTTGACATCGCCTCAAGAAAATCAACAAGCGACCTTGTTCACGTGAAAGATTTGGTTTTGAATACGTATGAAAAAATTGAATACCGTTATAACCACAAAGACGAACTTTTGGGAGTACCGACCGGATTTTTTGATTTGGATGTTGTGTTGAACGGTTTACAAAAATCTGACCTGATAATCCTTGCAGCACGTCCAGCAATGGGAAAAACAGCGTTTGCCTTAAACATTGCCCAGAATGTGGCAATCAAGGCGAAAGTTCCGGTTGCAATATTCTCTCTTGAAATGTCAAAAGACCAGCTTGTACAACGTATGCTCTGTTCAGAAGCTGAAATTGACTCCCAGAGAATGAAAACCGGTAATATGCAGAGCAAAGACTGGGAAAAACTTGCTGACGCTATGAACTCGTTTGCACAGGCACCTGTATATATTGATGATACAAGCGGATGTACGATTACGGATATTCGCGCAAAATGCCGTCGTTTGAAAATGGAAGAGAAAAATCTCGGTCTTATCCTGATTGACTACCTCCAATTAATGGAAGGAAGCGGCAGAGAAGACCGTATGCAGCAAATTTCTGCGATTTCCAGAGGTTTGAAAATCCTTGCAAAAGAACTCGATGTTCCGGTAATCGCACTGTCGCAGTTGTCCCGTGCGGTAGAAAGCAGAACAGATAAGCGCCCTATGCTTTCAGACCTTCGTGAATCAGGGTCTATCGAACAAGATGCTGATATCGTAATGTTTATTTACCGTGACGAGTATTACAGAAAAGCAGAAGACGGTGAGGAAGAAGAAGCTATAAAAGCCGCTTCAAAAGGTGAATCCGAAATTATTATCGCTAAACACAGAAACGGCGGACTTGCTACAGTAAAACTTCTATTCCAGGGCAATATTACAAAATTCAAAAACCCTATAAAAACAGATGCATTTTAGCGGCTGAGGTGGCTGAGCCACTGCAATACTTTGGCCAGACTCATTACAGGCAACCTTGTGTGATTGGTAATTTCTAAAGCGTTTGGCCGGTTTATATTTTTGTGATATACTTTCCCGTGAATGTAGATTAGGGAGAGTAAAAAAGATGAATGCGATTACACGCACTTTGGATTTCGTAAAAAAACATCCTGAATGGTTTACTGTTCTGGGATTGTGTATATTATTTTATTTTATTTTTTTCCACAATATAGGAAATTATCCGCTTATGGATGTTGATGAAACACGTTATGTTTCAATGGCACGCGATATGTTCCATACAAAAGATTTTATGACGCTTATTTTAGATGACGATTATTTCTTTGAGAAACCGCCGTTATTTTTCTGGGGAGAATGCATATCCTTTGCTGTTTTCGGAAAAATCAATGAATTTACCGCAAGATTTCCGGTTGCTCTGTACGGAACTTTGACCTGTTTTCTTACTTACTTTATGGGAAGAAAAATAGTTTCTAGAAATTACGGAGTTGTTTCGTCTTTAATCCTAGCAACCTGTTTTGAATTTGTAATTCTGGCAAAATTTGCAATACTTGATATTGTTGTTTCGACCTGCGTTGCATTTTCAATAATGCTTGGATTTTTAACTTTCTTTTGTAAAGAAGAAAACAAAAAATTCTGTATATGGTTATTTTACATATTCTCGGGTCTTGCTGTAATGGCAAAGGGGATTCCGGGATTTGTACTGCCTTTTGGTGTAATGTTCTTTGCGCTGCTTCTGGCCGACAAGGTAAAAAGTGCTCTTAAACCAAAATACCTTTTGGTCGGGCTTACTTTCTTTTTATTAATAGTTTTACCGTGGCATTTATTAATGCTTAAAATCCATAATCCTGTTTTTTATGAAGAATATATTATAAAACATCATCTGGCACGGTTTTTCACATCCAATGACATTGACCGTTCGGAACCTGTATGGTTTTATTTCGTAAACCTTATATGGGGTATGGTGCCGTGGATATTCTCTGCACTGGCTATTGTTGCTGTTAAATGTAAAAATTTCCGTTTGGAAATATTCAAAAACTTTAAGTTTAATTTCAATGAACTTGATGATGCTAAAAAATATTTAATATTAAACTGGCTGGCTGCAATATTTATTTTGCTTTTCTTCTCATCATCCAGCACAAAACTTATTACATATATACTTCCTGTTTATGTTCATTTAGCTTGCATACTCGGGTTTGCATGGCTGGGTTATATTGAAAGCGGCAAATATAAAAAAGCAATTAATATATCCGTATATATCTGGGGAGGGTTTTGTATTTTTCTAGCTGTTGCGGCATTATTTACACCGTTATTCCTGCCTGAATGGCTTTACAATGATATTTACCAGGCAAAGTGGCTGTGTATCGGATTTGTAGCATTCTGCGGAATCTCAAGCATTTTATGCGCAATTAAACATAAACCGTGGGGAGTTTTCTTTACTTATGTCATTTTTACTATGCTTGTGTCGGCATTTTGTACAAAACAATTCTTTTTAATTGATTATAAATTCGGTCAGAACGATTTGATGGAATTTGCAAAATACGCCCATGATACAAAAGACCAGTTAATTTCTTTCGGGGATACACGGAGATATTCTCTGTTATACTATTACGGAGCACATATAAAATATATTGAGGAATTGACACAGGATAATCTGGAAGAAGAACTTGAAAAAAATGATGCTTTGATTTCAGTTAAAAAGAAAAATCTTGCAAAATACGGCAATGGACTAAAATACAAAACCGTCCTTGAAGGAAGAAAATATATACTCATAAGAGGAAAATAATGCTTAAAAAATACGAAAAATTCCTCGAAGCATTCGACAATGAGCTTCGGGGATATTTTTCAGAACATAAAGAATATTTGAAATGTAAAAAAGGATGTACGGATTGCTGCGAAAAAGGGGAATATCCGTTTTCGCGTCTTGAGGCAGAATATTTGATGTATGGATTTGTAAAACTGCCAGAAGAAATTAAGTCCGAAATACGAGAAAACATCAGAGAACTTAAAATTGCAGAAAAAAATTTCAACGGAGAAAGATTTTTGTATAAATGCCCCTTTCTTGTAAACTACGCCTGCGCGCTTTACGAACGCCGCGGAATAGTTTGCAGAACCTTCGGACTGGCATATTTACGGGAAGATAACACTATACAGCTTCCTAATTGTACTAATTTGGGGTTAAATTATGCACAACAGTATAACAAGGAAACAGGTGAAATATTTTTAGAAAATCCTGTAAAAAAAGAATTAACCATAGACAAAATTCTAAGAAGTAATCAGGCAGAAAAATATGAACTGGAATGCGGCGAAATACGGCCGCTTATAGAATGGTTTTAGACAAACAAAAAAAACGGGTCATAAGACCCGTTTTTTAATCCGTATCATTTCGCATGCTTTGCGAAGCTAACCATTTAATGTAAATATCTGAAATACAGATAAATTGAACTCAACGTTAAGGAAATAAACGTGGTCAGAGCACCGTATTTCAGGAATCTCATAAACGTAATAGGATAACCTTTTGTTGCAGCGGTTTCTGATACAAGAACGTTTGCAGCAGCACCGATAATGGTTAAGTTACCGCCAAGGCAGGCACCTAATGCAAGTGCCCACCACAGAGGATGATGACCTTCCCCTGCATATGGAATTGTATGCTGAACCTGTGAAATCAACGGAGCCATAGTTGCGGTGTATGGAATATTATCAATTACACCTGACAGCAAACCCGAGCCCCAGAGAATTAACATTGTTGCGGCATTAAGGCTTCCGTGTGTGAGCTTGATAAGCCCGTCGGCCAGAAATGCAATACCGCCGTTTGCTTCAAATCCGCCGATAATTATGAATAAACCTACAAAGAAGAATATCGTAAGCCATTCAACATCTCTGTAAATATATTTCGGCTTTTCAAACAACAGCAAAAAGCTGGCACCGGCAACAGCAAATACATATGCGTCAATGTGAGTTTTATCATGGGTTACAAAGCCGAGAATTACAAGCGCCAATGTAATCATAGAACGAATCATTAACTTTTTGTCAGTAATTGTTTTTGAATTATCAAGATTCGCAACATGAGCCATTTTTTCAGGAGTAGCTTTCAGGCCTTTTCTAAATAAACAAATTAATACTGCAACAACAACCATAAAAATTATAAACACAATCGCAGTCAATTCGTTAACAAAGTCCATAAAGCTTAAACCGGCTTTTGCACCAATAATAATGTTAGGCGGGTCGCCGATTAAAGTAGCAGTACCGCCGATGTTTGACGCAAGAACCTCTGTAATCAAAAACGGAACAGGGTCTGTGTCAAATTCTTTAGCAATAACAAAAGTTACAGGCATCATAAGAACAACCGTCGTTACGTTATCCAAAAATGCAGACGCAACAGCCGTAAATGCTGCAAGTGTAAATAAAACTAATTTCGGATGCCCTTTGGTAAGTTTTAAAAGTTCAATAGCCATCCATTTAAAAACACCGCTCTTGCTTGCAATATGAACAATAATCATCATACCGATAAGCAAAAAGATTACCTCGAACGCGATGTAATCAAAAACAGAGCGAACATAAGTATGCGCCTGGGCATCATAATATCCTTTGAAAGGAAGAAGGCCCAAAAGCATTGTCAGTGAAGCACCAACAAGCGCAACAACTGACTTTTGAATTTTCTCACTGGCGATGAAAATATATGCAATCAAAAGGATTGCTCCTGAAATCACCATTCCGTGAGTAGAAATAAAGTTTTCCATTTTTCTCTCCAAAAAAATTATAAATTAAACTAAACATATAAATCGTAACATAAATATGAATGATTTACACATAAGAAAAATATGCTAAAATATAAACATTATGTATGAGGTGAAAAAACAGATTTATCTTGACTTTACAAAAAACCAGAAAGCTGCTTTGTGCAGTTTTTTGAGGGCACTTGTAAAAAAAACGCCCGAACAAACTGTTGACGAAATCCTTGAAAATTTCCTTGATGATGAAAGATACTATCTGGAAATTAATGCCTCAAGATTTGAATTCTTAAAAGATATTCTTGATGATGAACAGTTTATAAAAGACACAAAATTATTCCTTATCGAATGCAGAAAATATTACGATTACAAAAAAAAGCAGGAGCCGATTATTCAAGCAAATAAAGAGTTTGAAAAAAAGAAACGAAAATTTCTTCAGGAAGTAAAAATGGGCAAAGAACCGCCCACAAAAAAACAATTATATTATTATGAAAAACTTTGTAAAAAATATAATATCGAAAAAAAAGAACTTTCATCAAAACTTGAAGCGCGCAACGAGATTGATAAAATTCTAACAGAATATTCACAGCCGTCTATCTCAATTTTAGAGGAGGAATAATGGAGTTTAAAAGCATTAAGGATTTCAAAGATAATTTTGCAAAAATCTATCACGAAAAAGTTGCACCGCAATTAAAATATATTGACAATGAACGTATTGTTATTCAGAAAAAGGCAAAATTATATTCAACCATTTCGTTTTCTACAGGAGCTGTTGCTGCCGTTACGGGATTTTTTCTTCAAACAGAGCTTGCCATCTGGATTGGTGTTGGCGTGTGTGTTCTGGCATTTATTATCTACAGCATCATGCAAAAAAACTTTGAAAATAAACTAAAAACCCAACTTATGCCTTTATTTATGCAGGCTTTCGGAAACTTCAAATGGTCGACGAATGAAGTTATACCTACTTTTGAGATAAAAGACAGCGCGATATTTGAACGCTTTTCAAACAGAGATGTCGACGATAACTTCACGGGAATTTACAGAGGTATGCCGATTGAGATTTCTGAAACCGAATTATATTATTATGTAAGCACAAGAAACGGAAGACAAAGGCGTGATGTATTTAAAGGTGTTTTAATTTCCATAGGTGTCGGCAAAAATTTTACGGGTCATACAATTGTGCGTTTGCGTGAATTTTTGTTCAATAATAGAATTTATGATGAAGTCAAACTGGAAGACCCTGAATTTAGCAAAAAATACTTTGTCGACTCTGACGACCAGATAGAAGCCAGATATCTTCTGACAACGGCATTTATGGAAAGATTTAAAAATATTTCGACAGCTTTCGGAGCCTGCGCGGAGTGTTCATTTAAAAACGGCAAAATTTTAATTGCATTAACAACTCATAAAGACTTATTCCAGTTGGGAAGACTTAATACACCGGTAACCGATACTGCTCCGTATATGCAATTTTTGAAAGAAATTATCTCTATATTTGAAATGATTGACCACTTAAAATTATTAGAAAAAACAGGATTATAAAAATGACAATTCAAGACATAGTAAAAATTCTCACAGACAGCGGTATAGAACCTAATGAAGCTAACGTTGAAGTAAAAATGCTGATAGAACATTTTGCAGGCTACGGCGTAAAAGATATCATTATGGGGAAAAAACTTGATGAAAAAAAACTTGCACTCGTAAAAGAAAAAGCCGAACTCAGAGCAAAAACAAGACAGCCTATTCAACATATTACTGGTTTTGCAGATTTTATGGGCGAAAAGTTTATCGTAAACTCCTCCGTGCTTATTCCGCGTGATGAAACCGAAATCCTTGTGAGAAAAGCTGTGGAAATAATTAAGGAAAATAATTTCAAAATGGCTCTTGATGTCGGAACAGGAAGCGGCTGTATAGCCTGTATGGTCGCAAAACATAGCGGCTGTCAGATTATAGGTCTTGATATTTCGACTGATGCATTGAATACCGCACTCGACAACGCTTCCCGGCTAAATTTGTTTAATAAAGCTATTTTCAGAAAGTCAGATATTTTTTCAAACGTAAAACCCGGCGAAAGTTTTGATATTATTATCTCAAACCCGCCATACATCCCTCCGCGCGAAAAAGCAAATCTTCAAAAAGAAGTTTCTTTTGACCCTGACATTGCACTGTTTACAAAAGACCCCGAAGGATTGGACTTTTATGAAAAAATAATCAAAGAATCTCCTTCCATTCTAAATAAAAACGGCTTCCTTATTTTTGAATTGGGAATAGGACAGGCTCAAGCCGTAAAAAATCTCATGTGCAAAGATTTTACAGAAGTCCAAATTCTCAAAGACCTTGCCGGAATAGACAGGGTTATTTACGGGAAACTAAAAATCAGAAATTAACTTTTCAGCTTCCTTTACAACTTTTAAATGGAGCTCGTAAATAATATTTAATATCGGATAAATCTTATTCAGTTCATCTGAATTTTCAAGGCTGTTTTCACAATAGCCTTTTAAAATTTCTAGATAATTTTGTTCTTCAAAATAAAGATTCTGAAGTACAAAAAATTTCATCATAAAATTAGTTTTTTCTATATCCATTTCTTTTTCCATGCTTAAATCCAACATAAATTATTATACACGAAAACATAAAAAACGGAAGTATTATTAATAAATATTACTTGAGATTGTAAGCTCATTTTATCGTACCCCTTGATGTTCGGAGTTTTTCTGCTTATAATAAAAACTATGAAATATAAAGATAATGTAAGAAATTTTTGTATAATAGCACATATTGACCATGGAAAATCAACACTGGCAGACAGATTGCTGGAATTCACAGGAACCGTTGCCCAGCGTGATATGCAGAATCAGATAATGGATTCTATGGATATCGAACGCGAGCGCGGTATTACGATTAAGCTTAACGCCGCAAGAATGAATTATAAAGCTAAAAACGGCAAAGATTATATTCTAAACCTTATTGATACACCCGGACACGTTGACTTTTCTTATGAGGTTTCACGTTCGCTTGCAGCCTGCGAAGGTGCACTTTTGATTGTAGACGCCACACAGGGCGTTGAGGCGCAGACTCTTGCAAATGTCTATCTTGCGGCTGAACAAAATCTAGAAATTATACCTGTAATAAATAAAATTGACCTGCCTTCGGCTGATGTCGAAAGAGTCAAAGCTGAAATAGAAGAAGTCCTTGGAATTGATGCGTCCCTTGCAATTCCTGTCAGTGCAAAGGCCGGAATAGGAATTGAGGAAGTTCTGGAAGCTGTTGTGGATTTGATTCCTCCTCCGGAAGATACCACTGACAAGCCCCTTCGCGCATTGGTTTTCGATAGTGCATACGACCAGTATTTAGGAACCTTATGTTTCTTTAGAATTATCGACGGAAAAATGAAGCTTGGAGACAAGGTTAAATTCATGGCTTCGGGTAAAGAGTACGAAGTCGTGGAGCTTGGCTACCAAACCCCTATGCGCGTTCCGGTTAAAGAACTCGTATGCGGCGACGTAGGCTATTTTGCAGGCTCAATTAAAGAATTAACCCGTTTTGTCGGGGATACGGTTACAACTGTAGAAAATCCGGCAAAAGAACCCCTCCCTGGTTATAAAGAGGCTCTGCCTATGGTTTTTTCGGGTATGTACCCTGTAGATAACGACGATTACCATGATTTAAAAGAAGCACTCGAAAAATTAAAACTCAATGACAGCAGCATTACCTTTGAACCTGAAACATCCAGCGCGCTGGGTTTTGGTTTCCGCTGCGGTTTTCTGGGAATGCTTCATATGGAAATAGCACAGGAAAGACTTGAGCGTGAATATAATCTTGCTCTTGTAACAACTGCACCTTCTGTTGTATATAAAGTCTACAAGACAAACGGAGAAATGGTTGAAATAGATAACCCTGCCAATCTCCCTGCCGCACAATACAGAGATTATATCGAAGAACCTTATGTGAAAGTTCAGATTATTGCTCCGAATGATTACGTAGGCACACTCATGGATCTGGCACAGACGAAACGCGGAATCTTCAAAAATATGACCTATCTTGATAAAATCCGTGCAAGTCTTGAATACGAAATCCCGCTGAGCGAAGTTATTACTGATTTTTATGACCAGTTAAAGTCCCGTTCAAAGGGTTATGCGAGCATGGATTATGAATTTAGTGAATATAAACGCTCAAAACTGGTTAAACTTGATATTATGCTTGCAGGAGAAATAGTGGACGCACTCTCAGTAATCTGCCACGAGGACAGTGCTTTTTATATAGGTCAAAAACTTACTGCGAAGTTAAAAGAAATTATCCCGAAACAGCTCTTTGAAGTACCTATTCAGGCAGCAATAGGCGGAAGGGTTATTGCAAGAACAAATATTAAAGCAATGCGCAAAAACGTTCTTGACAAATGCTACGGCGGAGATATTTCACGAAAACGAAAACTTCTTGAGAAACAGAAAAAAGGTAAAAAACGAATGAAATCCGTTGGACGTGTAGAAGTTCCGCAGGAAGCATTCATGGCGGTTTTGAGCCTTGATGAAGAATAAAAATATTTAACAAAAAGGAGGATGTATGAAAAAACCAGTTATAGCTTTAAAACACAGACGGGGGGGGGGGCTTTCGTCTTTATAGAAAAGGATTTCAGACGTTTAATAGACTGTTAAAACCGCACTGTGACTATTGTCACGGTGATTTTTTGTCTTTATTTTGGTATAATGGTTTATTAAACGGAGGAATTATGAAAAAATTTGCTTTCACTTTAGCGGAAGTTTTAATTACACTTGGCATTATAGGGGTTGTTGCCTCATTAACACTGCCTACTCTTATTCAAAAACAACAGGAAAAAATATGGATTAATCAGTTCAAAAGTTCATATTCAGTCTTATCTCAAGCATATGTAAGAGCTTATCAGGAACACGGTTTAATTAATGAGTGGAATCTCTCTACAGAAGATAAGAAAAGCAGTTCAATGACAATTGCAGAAAAACTTTTACCTTACTTAAAATTATCAAAAGATTTTGGCCAGAATGACAAGAACAGCAGCCACGGTTTACCAAACACATATCTTGAGCTTGATGGAAGACAATCAGTAAACTGGAACGGATGGAGAGAGGTAGAGTATATTTTTGCTCTTGCAAACGGGGCCACTGTCGGCTTGCAAGGTATTATCGAAGGGCGTGATAGTAATAATAATTCAGAAAAGAAAGGCGTATTTTATCTTGATATTAACGGCGGAAAAGGCCCAAATCAATTTGGAAAAGATTTTTTTATTATGTTATTTAACACCAAAAATAATTACCCCGTCATTACGGGCTATAATTTATGGTGGCTGACAGAAGAATCCTGCTCGCGCACAAAACGACAAGCCTGGCACAGCGGTGGAAGCTGCGCAACATGGTTAATCAAAACAGGAAACATGGATTATTTACACAGAGAATTAACTCACGAAGAATGGATACAATAAAAAATATTCATGCTATACTTTTCGTATGGAAAGAAAACCTATAGTTGCAATAGTCGGAAGACCTAATGTAGGAAAATCAACATTAGTTAATCGTCTTGTGGGTTCTAGAAACTCTATTGTGGACGATTTGCCGGGAGTTACACGTGACAGGATATATTTTGACGTTGAATGGCAGAACAAAGTTTTTACCGTAATCGATACCGGCGGTATTGTTCCGGGCGATGAGGATGAAATTATGGTTTCTATTTTTGATCAGGCACGAATCGCCTGCGAAGAAGCCGATAAAATTGTTTTTCTTGTTGACGGGAAGGACGGCGTAAACCCTGTTGATTTTGATATTGCAAATATTTTAAGACAGTCGGGAAAACCTGTTTTTCTTGCTGTAAATAAGCTTGATAATCCCGAATCTTATATGATGGTAAATGATTTTTATTCACTTGCTCTGGGTGAGCCTATAGGAATTTCGGCACTTCACGGAAGCGGCGGAGTCGGTGATTTACTGGAAATTATAACCGAAGACTTTACGGCAACAGATGAACTTCCGCAAGAAGAAAAGAAAATTAAAATTGCAATTGTCGGCCGCCCGAATGCAGGCAAATCTTCAATCGTAAATGCTCTGCTGAACGAAGAACGCGTCATTGTTTCGGATGTTTCTGGCACAACACGCGACAGTATTGACAGTTATATAACGTATAAAGACAGAGAATTTATCATTGTTGATACTGCCGGAATCAGAAAAAAAGCAAAGGTAGATTACGGCGTCGAAAAGTTTGCGGTTGATAGGGCAATCCGTTCCATTCGGGACTGCGATGTAGCACTTCTCGTTCTCGACGCAACAGAAGGCGTTTCTGATCAAGATAAGAAAATTTCTTCAATCATTACAGAAGCCGGCAAAGGTTTAATTATTGCTATTAACAAATGGGATTTGATTGAAGATAAAAAAGCCAATACCATTAATCAGTTTGACAAAAAACTTTCTAATGATATTCCGTTTTTGGAATTTGCACCGAAAATTTATATCAGTGCAAAAACAAAACAAAGACTTAACCAGATTTTTGATAAAGCAGCAGAGGTTTACGAACAATCTACAAAACGCGTTTCTACAGGATTGTTGAACAAGGTTATAAAAGAACTCTACGCATTGAATCCGCCGACGTCGGTTAAAGGAAAACGTTTAAAAATTCTCTACACTACTCAATCCGATGTTCAGCCGCCTACATTTGTTCTTTTTGCAAACAACGCTGATTTGCTCAAAGACCATTACAAACGTTATATTGAAAATAAACTCAGAGAAGCATTCGGATTTTTCGGAACACCTATCAGAATTTTTGTACGAGAACGCTCCGACAAGGATAAAAAATAGCTATTCTAAAGCATGCTTGCTGCTGAGGTTTGACTGCATGCGAGTTTGTTTTTATCGTTGCCGTTTTACGGCCGCAGGCACGTAATTATTCCATCATAGCAACGGGAACTTTGTGTTTTAAATCGTAAATAACGCTTAAATCTAACTCCGCATACTCTGCCGTTTCCTCAGTGCCGGGATTGGAAATTACTTCGCCCATAGGGCCCGTAATCATTGAATTTCCAACGCTTTCAAGAAAAGGATTTGTTCTGCCTGTAAGATTTGATGTGACAAAATAAACCAGACTTTCTGTTGCACGGCATATATTCATAGCTTTCCATGTGTTTGTAAAAATTTCTTTTTCTTTGTCCGGTGCCGATTTCGGAATACTCCATGCAGACGGTGATACTATAATCTCAGCACCGCGTTTAATGAGTTCTCTGTACAGCATAGGAAATTTGATATCAAAACACAGACTAACTCCCACTCTTGCAAAATCCAGAGCCGCAACAAGCGGTTTATCACCCGCGGTTGTGTAAGTTCCTTCATTTCCTCCAAAGTAGTTAAACAAATGAATTTTTCTGTATTTGCCTGCAATTTCCCCATGCCTGTCTAATACAAAACAGGTGTTAAATAGTTTATCTCCCGATTTTTCCATTACAGAACCGCAGATAATATTAGTATTATATCTTACGGCTAAATCTTTCAAAAACTCCGTAACAATACCGCCGTTTTCGTCTTCAGGTTCGTTAATCATTGATTTGTCATCAATTGCTGTTGAAAAAAACTCCGGTATAACTATTAAGTCAAGCGGTTTATCACAATAACCGCTTACAAACTCTTTTACTTTATTTAAATTAGCTTCCTTATCACCCGCCTTCGGGGGGAATTGAATATTCAAAATTCCAGCCATAAATACAACTCCTTTTTATTATGCAAACCAAATCTGAGTTTTAAAAATTAAAATTATCAGGGTCTGCACTTTCTATCATGCGTTTGTTTTCATTTAACCCGTCTATCAGCTTCATGTCTTCTGTTGAAATTTCAAAATCGAAAACGTCAGCGTTTTCCGCAATTCTTGTACGCTTCACGGATTTCGGAATTGTTATGAGGCCCCGCTGAATTTCCCATCTTACAACAAGCTGTGATATTGATTTGTCATATTTTTTTGCAATATCTTTTAATGTTTCATCCTCAAAAATTTTACCTCTTGCAAGAGGCCCCCAGCACTCGGTTGCTATATCCAAACTGTTATTGTAATCAACAAGTTCAACCTGAGAAAGGTAAGGATGAAGTTCAATCTGATTGCATGCAGGTGTAATTTCCGCCGACTTTAAAAGTTCTTCCATGTGGGTTTTATGGAAATTGCTTACACCTATAACACGGATATCACCTCTTTTATAATATTCTTCCATAATTTTCCAAGTTTCAACAAACTCATCTTTAACAGGCCAGTGAATCAGAAGCATATCAATTCCGCCAAGATTTTTCATGCTCTGCTCAATAACTTCTCTTTGATTATGAGCGCGCATATCATCATTCCAGATTTTTGTCGTAACAAAAACTTCGCTGCGGTCGATTCCGCTGTCCAGTATCCCTTTATAAACATCGCTTTCGTTGCCGTAAAATTTAGCGGTATCTATATGCCTGTATCCGATTTCTATGGCGTCACGGACGGCTTCGCGTGTTGCACCGGCAGACTCGTAAACACCGAGGCCCAGAACAGGAATTTCTACACCGTTATTAAGTTTTTTACTCATTGTCAAAGCCATTTTTCTCTCTCCTTTTTATATACGGCAACATACAAATTTTATCATGATAACATTGAAAATGTCAGTTTGTTTTTAAATAAATTATCTATCAATTTATCTTTTTTTTGTTTTTCAGTTCTGCTGATTGGTTTAAAACCGCCAAAATCACATTTCTTTATATCTTTAGGTTTATTAAAACTGAGTCCGTTATAATACATTGTAGTT
>DVIU01000258.1 GCA_018711035.1 Candidatus Scatousia excrementigallinarum | reverse complement strand
ATTGCCTGAACATTTCCAGTAGCAAAGTTCTTTCTTGCTGGCCCGTATTTGTAAAAACTCATTTCTACGCGGTTTTTTCTCAGCTTGTCAAATTCTTCGCTATACTCCTTTGACATATCAAGACTTTCCATTACTTTAACATCTCCAATTCCTCTGCAAACCTTTGAAGCATTTCTTTGTCTGTAGTATTTGGAACCACTGTCACAAATCGACCAATCAAAGATGTGACTCCGAGCAGGCTGCACCCATCAACCACAGTTCTTCCGTGCATGATATCAATATCCATATCATCATGATATTTTTCGCAAAGACGAATGAGTTTTTCTGCGGATTTTACGGAATCTATGTTGTAGTTAAGCATTTTTATATACATACCTCCCATGTTTTCTGTATCTTTTCGTTGGGTAAATGCATTCTCCATGTTTGTCTGCAATTTCTATGAGCCGATCAAACATTGGCTTTGTCATTAAAACATATGAATCTGTTTCAATTCTAAAGTCTTTGTATTCTCTGAACGTGTGGGATTCATTTACAAATCTTGATATATCCATTACAGACATTTTCGAGCTATCAATAAGCATTTATTCCTCCAAATTCTTGCAAATCTCAATGAAATCCGGTTTACTGAGTTCCTTTAGCTTGTCCGCGTATACCAGAAACTCATGCGTCATAATCGGAAATCCGAGAAGTTTCTCTGCATATTCGTAAGCGTATTTTCTATCGTCTCCGGTCAGCATGACAATGCCTGTATATGTCTCGATTACTACGGCTTCTCGTTTTGTCATCAGATTTCCTCCAACTGCTTTTCCAGTTCTGTGATTTTATCAGATGTAAAATCACGAATCATAGCCTTTATCCCTGTCAAATGTTTTAGGTCGAATTCAATATCGCCAAAATTAATACGCCATTCTGATAAACAATGTTTGTTTTGTTCATCCATAAAATCCTGTAAAACATTTAATTCTTTATAAATTTCATTCGCCTTTTCTAACTGCTCAATCGTCATACTCTCTCAACTCCTGTTCTGCCGCCAGTTCCCGTTTATCGTTCTTATGTGTCCGGTTCCCATGGCACCAACCACAGCTTCCATGATTACGGCATATGCTATCTATGGCTTTTTCGCCACGGTACGGCTTGCGGTGGGATTTGCCGTGTTGGATGGATTTATTGAGGCTCATAGCTTTCTACCGCACACAGGGCAGAAATTTACATTGTCAACATTTTTGTAAATTGTGTCAATGTCGTAACTATACTTATTGAACCCATAAAACTTAACCTTTTCTTCTACTTCGCAAAGTATAAGTTTTCCTGCTTCATCTTCCTCTGATTCAAATGGATTGTCTTCATATATTCTGTCTTTATCTACTTTTCTAATTTCTTTGCAAAAATCACACATTACATTTCCTCCATTCCCGGGAACGTATATTCGTTCATCGCATTGTCCACAAACCGTATCTGTGTTGGCTCTACCTCGTGGATTGTGCCGTCCTCATATTCTACAATACCGAATGTTGCAGATACTTGTCCGCCGGGATGACCGCCACGCAAAGGTGATTCTCCGACAACTTCTGACCTGTGACCCCAACAGTGAAATAATGCCTTTATTTCTCGTTCTTCCTCAATAATTTTGATTGATTTTCCGCCCTCATTATTTCTCTTAGTCTCCGTTTTCGCCCGAATACGCACCATGCACGATCGATATTCAATCCCGATTTCGATTTTCCCGTCTAATGCTGACATTAGTCCTACATCCTCCCAATAACTTGAATACAAGGTTTTCCATTGTTCGCACACTTCCCAAATGACACTTTATATCCTTGTTTTTCAAGTCTCATAGCTGTAATTCTCGCTTTTTCGTATTCCTCATAGTATTTTTGTGAATATGGTGGTATCGGTTTACGCGTCATATTCAAATTTGATTTTTTTAGAAAATCAAACATCTATCTACCTCAAATCTGTATCGCCTGATAGCGGTCGCTGTTCAAAAATATTTTACTTTCGTTTCCGCAATCTTCTTTCTATGGTATTCTTTGAACATCCAAAAAAATCTGCGATTTCTTTAATTTTCATTCCAGAATCCCTCATGCTACGAACCTTCTCTTCTGTAATTTCGTCTAAATTATCTGCTCTATTAACCGGAGTAACTAATGCTTCAAATGGTTTCATACCTTTTGTTTTAACTCGATACATCACCATAGGAACGCTAACTCCGAAAATTTCACACCACTCTATCGCAGACTTTGTAATTCCCTCAAATGTCCAATTATATTTATATGCACCGGTTTTTCGAGGTCTTTTATTTAATGCCTGCTCTTGATAACTAGCCCACCTACAATTTTCAGGGCAATAATCTCCGTCATTATCAATTCTTTCGAGCGTCTGATATTTTCTTTCTTTTGTTTCGTCATATCCTGCATACAATGCCCATTTTCTAAATGCCTGATAATCATATCTCCATTGGTCACAAACCTTTATACCTCGCCCGCCCCACAAATTGTAATGTGGATTGTTTTTATTGTGGCATCGGGAAATCATTCCGTTATATACTGCATATAACCGTTCATACGAAAGCCCTTGCACGTTTCTTTCGTCCATAAAATACCTCTTTTTTTCTTTTTGGAGAAAAATTTATAACAAGTTTCGATTTTATTTTTTCGGATTACCCGTTTTATCTTCTGTGGAATTTGTCTGCCCGAATGGGCTTTATCTTTAGTGTATGAAGTGTTATCTGAGGTGTGTTGAATTAAATGTACGGAACAAAATCATTTGCGGTGATTTCAAGGACTTTCCCTCCGTCTACTTTCGCTTTGAATTTCAGTTCGCCGGTTTCGTAGTTCTGCGTGACGTTGATTTTTATTTCGCCGATATCAAAACCTTTGCACATATCCATCAGAACGTCTCCTACGTCCATCAGGACTGACCGGACTGCACCGCCGATATCTACGATCACATCTTCTTCTGGGTTGAAATCGAATTCGTTTTCACAGTGTTCGCACATATGTTTGTCTCCTTTCAATTCGCCGCAGGCGAAAATTTTGGTGGATTTTTAGCTGTTTTCCATAGAAAGCAATAACCTGAATGTTTCTTTCCCTTTTACTGTCACATAAGTTTGAACATTTGAGTATCCGGCAGGAGTAAGGAAATCTTTCATCTTGAACAATCCCTGCTTCCTGTACTGTTCATACGGTTTTATAATATTGTGTCGGTCTCTATAGATGTATCCCCTGTCTACGAGCCATTGGGTGAATTGTTTAGGAGGAATATGTAATTCTTTCGCCGTATCTCTAAATGTCGTTAGTAATTTGCTGTCTACAAGAGAATCAAAATAATCAGATTTAGGTTTCATTTCAGCAATCTGCTTATCCTTGTCATCGATAATCTTTTGAGCAACAATCAGCGCATTTGCTACGATCTGTTCTGGAGTCATGTTTTCTTGGTTTTGAATGTATCCGCCATTTTTTCTTATGGACGGAAGTATTTCTGCCGTTACCCAATGCTTAAATTCTTTTGCCTTTGGGAGTTTACTTCCGAACACCATCGAGTATATGCCAGACTCATTTATGATTATTACTTTCCTCGTCTGAACTCCATCATAAAATGGGTATTCCATACGGTCTTCTTCATCAACGTGCCTGCCAATATCTCTGCTACCATTTTGGTATCCCAGAGCCTTGGCTACATCATTCCCGATAAACCACGGTTCATCACTGATAGTTACTGTTCTCACCGATCCAAATTCCGGGTTGTTGAAAATTCTTAATTCGTTCATGTGTCTTGCTCCTTTCCATTCTCTGAACTGTCTTTTTTATTTTTGAGAGGAATTTGAATTAGGCTTCATAGCCTGTTCAACAATTTCTCGCATTAACTGTGATACCGTAATACCTCTATTCTCCGATGTTCTGAATAACCATTGGTTCATATCGTCATTCAGCCGTATTCTAAGTGTATTTACTTTAGGGTCTGTAGTTGGTCTTCCCTTCATGATTTTTAATCTCCTTTATGTAGGACAAAATAGCTTTTAACTATGGCTTGAGAAGTCATTAGGTCGCCTTGCCTTTGCGTCATCAGACCCCGCCCGGGCTTCACAGCGGCCCCTATGAGCGGGCGAACAAGGAAAGTGACGTGTGCTACTCTCCGATCTTAAACTATTCGGAAAACCTATGTTTTCGGAATAGTTAGAGCCTAATAATGCACAAAAACGCACAATATACAGCTTTATCATTTATGCAAATTGCTATTTGCGTCTATAAACATGCAAATGAAACACAATTCATTATAATTATCTGTCTATTTAATCGTCTGGCAGCGCCTGGATCAGCTCTGAAGCGCTGGTTTTTGTCGCTTGTTCTGCAATCTGGTGGATCTCGTCCTGTGATAATGCCGGGGCGCTGTCCCCTTTTATCTCAATCTGCTGCACGCCCTCGTTGTATCCGTATGCTGCCTTGGCTGTAAAAATCTTGTTGCCATCGCTGCCCGGGTGCTGATGCAACCAGTTCATGAGTTTTCCTCCACAGATATCTTTCCATTTTTTTACCGTTTTGCCATGCGCGGAACTTGCCCTATACTCTCCGTTCATCCAGTCCGTAAAAGTTGCCCTGTTTATTCCGACCAGATCAGAGAACGTATCAAGCGTTGGAAGCGTCCCATATTTAACGCATAACCTTTTATATATATCAAATATATTATCTAATAATTCAATATCATCATTGCTTGGTTTGATAATATTATCTGAGATATAATAAATCATATCATCGAAGTTATCAGCTATAATCTTTTTATTCTCTGGTATTTTGATTTCATCCGGGTTTATGAGTAACTCTGTCTGTATATATTCGTCAGCTAATTGATATATTTTATTTTTATATACTTCTGCCCCGTTTTCCGCTCTAACTGTATTCGCCATAATCCCACCCACTTTGCCGCGTTAATTTATAAAACTATCTATCCTCGCCTTGCATCCAGGCAACAAAAAAGCGGTCTTCTAAATCTGTACTCTGATCGTAGAAAACCGCATCAAATGCGCCAAGCAATATGTAACTGTAACAATAATACCTCATATTTCGCCAAATGTCAATATTAAAAATCATATATCAAATTGCACCATATTTTCAGATATTTCAATCTATTTCATCCTATATACTTTATATATAAATATATAATATATATTATAATATTTACCATATTGATTAATAATATAATTAATAATAATAAATATATATATTTTCTCTTTCTTTGCTTCTTTCTTTCTCTTTGCCACGATTCGTCGGCTCACGCTCGAAACCCTTGATTTTACTGGGTTTTTACGATTCGTGCACGATTCGTTATTAGCCAATTCTAACTATCAATATTTGTTAAATAAATAACTTTTGGTAAATCCGGCAATCATTAAATTGTCTATACAATTATTTGTTGGCATAAAAATGGAGCTTGCGCCCATTCTGGATAACAAGCCCATTTAAAATCCATGCAGACAACGTTATTTGCCTTTTCTGACGGTTTTATTTTATCGTTTGATAATTTGATCTCCTTTCACGAAACAGTAAATTTTTCAAAACTTCCAGTCCCCATAGCGCATCTTCGTACGCCATCGGCACCGTAAAAGAATCTAGTTTTCGGATACTGCGCTGAGATTTGCTCCTCTCCGAAATCGGTTGCTGTTTGTACACTTACTGGTGTTTTCCACCCTGCGACAGCATACAATCCATCTTCTTCGATTTCTTCCAGAGTTTCAACTTCTGGAAGTTCTTGTAATCCCCAATAAAAATAAGCTTTTCTCATCTTATTCCCTCCTTTTCTCCTGATGCAATACTACCGCATCACTTATAATATCTTCCCCGTCATCGTTTCCTCCTGTGCTCCAAGTACCTCCGATGACTGTAAAATATTCACCCGGGTAAATATCGATCATTTCCAGGGCTTTCCGAATGCTTTCAGGATCGTCTGGATCGAATCCTATAGAACAAGTTCCATCCAGTTCTCCGGCATCGTAAAAACCGTAATACGGTGATTCCGGGTCTGTGTCTTGCTCATAAAGCAGTTCCCCGTCATCGTCAAACCAGGGATCTTGGAAAAGCTGGTGGGAAGCTTCGCACTCTTCGCCGACCTGATATTTTTTGAAATCCATGCGAAAGCCAAAGCTTTCACACTCGCTTTTATTGCAAATACTCCTGATTTCTTCCGCTGTCATAACTGCCACCTTTCCCCGACTCCTGCCGGAATTGAATTTCTTTTGTTTTTCCTTTCGGGTTATTTCCCTTTCGGTGATTATAATATATCACATTATAGTGAGATAGTCAATAGCTTTTTAAAAAAATTTTATTTTTTCTTCGTTCGTTGCTTCTATTTCTATAATATCTGATAATTGACAACGGAGCATAACACAAACGGCATTAAGTGTTTCAAGTGTAACATTGCCTTCGTTTTTTAGTTTTGTTATAGTCCCTTGCGATAATGCCCCGTTTTGCTTTAACCTATAACTATTATATCCTCTATCATTTAACGCTTTAACTACATCTATTTTATATTTATACATTGCCGTTTTTCCTCCTAATATTTTTATTACATTATATTATACAGATCGTAAAAAATCAATGTGAAAATTTTAAAAAATAATTCCATTTAGTTCTTGACTATCTCATTTAAATGTGATACTATAATATCACCAAAAGAACAGGAGGCAGAAATGGAAAGAGAATATAAAATCAATTTAAAAGGTCAAAAATTCGGAAGGCTTACAGTGACAGAGAAAATCGGAACAAGAAAAAAGCCTTGCGGAAAGACTATAATGATTTGGAGATGTCAATGCGACTGCGGAAACATCACAGAAGCGAGCACAAGCGCTCTTAGAAGTGGCGAAAAAAGATCTTGCGGATGTTTGCGGAAAGAAAGGAAAATAAAAGGCAGAAAAAGAACAAATGATAACCAAATAAGAAATATTAAAAATTATGATACGGGTGAATATTTACAAACCATTTGCTCAGAACACGGATTTTCAAGGACGAGATTATATAACATCTGGCAAGCTATGAAAACTCGATGTTACAACAAAAATCATAAATTTTACAAAGACTACGGCGGACGCGGAATTGAAATTTGCAAAGAATGGCAACATGATTTTATGTCATTTAGGGAATGGTCAATAAATAATGGATATGACGACGATCTAACTATTGATCGAATTGATGTCAACGGTAATTATGAACCGTCAAATTGCAGATGGGTTACAATGTCAGTACAAAACAAAAACAAAAGAACCTAAAATAGAGCGGTTCCAAGCCCGGAGAGATGCAGAGGACAGCAAAAAAGCCGCTGGCAAGCCTGAGAAACTGAACCAGCGGCACCCAACTAAAAAACAGAAAGGATGCTATATATTATAGCAAAGGTAAAACAAAATGAAAACTACTTTTGAAATCAAAGGGAACAAAATTTTTACAAAATCTAATTTGTGCGAACGTCAAGACGCTTTCGAGATCGTCGATAAAATCCCGGGAAACTTTTATATCTGGAATATCGGCGAAAACATGGGGTCTGATGAATGGATACCGCTGGCGCAGGATTTAAAGCCGGGAGACAAAGAAAATTTTGAAATCAACCCGGAAACACTTAAGGCGATCCGCCTGAATCCGGAAGAAGTCCAGATATTACGGAAAGCCGCAGGCATCGGCGTAAATAATTTGAAGGCTGCCGAAAAAGCATTAAAAAGCAAGCGCCGGGGCTATTGGTCAGACAGAAAACGAAAAGCGGCAGAAATGACAATAGACATTTTCAGAAAAATTTCATAAATAGCCGAAACGCCCGCGAGGGCGTCCGGGAAAGATGGCAACTTTTCCGCTGATGATGGCAAGCCAAAGAAGGAGGATAAAATCATGATGACAATTAAATTAAATGACGAAATTTTTAAGGAACTACACATTTTAAAAAAATCCGAGTGGGACAGAATCGGGAGCGACTACAAAACAACGGCAAGTTATGACAAGCGTATAAAAGCCGCATTTCTTCCGGGATATGGAACAACACTATTTTTTGAAAATAAGCATTTTATAATCATTAATGACCGGGAGCCGGTGAAAAAGTTTGCAATCTGGCGCAATCATAAAGTTATCGGATATTGCGAAATCACGGAAAAAGCAAGGCAGAGGAACAACGGCGCAAGCAACGCAGAATTTTATATAGGCTATGATCCGGTTACTAAACCAGAAAATTATAAATAGTTAGGCAGTCCAGCGGCTCCGGAAGTGCAAGCCTTCCGGCTGTCTTTTCCAAAAAAACAGAGGAGGAAAGAACAAATGAAAAAATTGTTTTTTGAATGTAACCGGGATCAGAGATCAGCCCTTGAGGGTTTGGCCTACAGAATCGCAGATACCGCATACATGCGGGAACGGTTCGGGAACGATGAACCAGAATTAAAACAGAATGAAAAGACTATTTCCGGGCTTTTTGATGAACTCGACCGGCTAGGCGTGCCGTTTTGGGTGCAAAATAGCGTTATCTGTTTTTCTGAGAACTGGAGAAAATATATTCAGTTCGGAATTTTTGAGCCGATGAAAGAAAAAAATATTATCCTGTGACGGTCAAGCCGCGGGGCGTCCAGTGGCCCGCAGGAATTCCCGGCAAAAGCCGGATATTTTAGGGAATGGAGGTTAATTATATGTATAGTAAAATTATTACAACAGAAGAAATCAATACAATCATTTTACATACGCCTGGAAAAATGTTTGAAGGGAAAAATCTAAACGCAATCAATAAAATCATCAAGGAAATGTCATATAGGGATTTTGTGGCAGCAACAAGAAAATTTACCAGAAAAATTAACGGTTATTCATTAAGTGCGGAGACTTTAGAAGCCATGAAAGTCAAGTATGATTACATTAATGGGAAAATAACAGAAGAAGAATATAAGAGCTTTTGCTTGAATTACAATTTACGCACGTTAAAAGAAAACTGATTTTTTAAGCACGCTGGAGCCATTGCGCCGGATTCGATTTCGTCAATAATAAAAAGCCGGATTTATTCCGGCTTTTCTTCTGGTATATATTCCATTATATCGCCCGGTTGACAATCGAGAAAAGCGCATATTTTACATAATATATCAGTTGTAACACTCTCCCCCTTCCCTAATTTTGCAAGTGTCACGGAAGAAACAACTTTCAATAAATCAGTGCGCTTCATTCCTTTTTTATCAAGCATAATAAATAATTTATAATATTTCATCATGTCGTTTTCCTCCCAATAAATACGCTTGCACGGAAAATATTAGATTGTGGCTGTACGGATGATGTTATAGCCATATCTAAAAAATATTTAAAAATTTCATAATAAACCGACTTCCCCGGCATTGTGCCGGGATTGTTTGCAATGAGAGGAGGCGGAAACATGGCCGGAAAAACGCTAAATTTGAAAATCTATGTGACCGGGGAAAATCTGGAGAAGCTGGAGCGGATCCGGGATCATTTGAACAGCCGGGATGACGTGCGGAACGGCGATGCGGAACGCTGGAAAAAATCGGACGTTTACGCCCTGATTTTTAACGACGCAATCGAAAACTTCAAACTTTAGGCAGGCTTGCCCCTGCCTTTTTCCCGTGCGCTGGTGCTTTGTGCCTGGTTCCGCAAACGTTTATATTGCGTTTTAAGATGTTCAGACCGTCAAACGGTCAGGAGTACGGCGCAAGCCGTAAAAACGCCATACAGGGGCAAAACACAAGCGCAAGCGGCACAAAAAATCATTGCACATTGACAATTATATATATCGGTGCTATGCTTTAGGCAATTACAAGCCGTAAAATGCATTTTAAAGGTGCAGGCATATAAGACTATACCGCAAGCCGTAAAAATGGATTTACGGGCATTTTGGACGGCCGCAGTCATATTGTATCATCGCGACACTATGGTCGGTGATCTGGTTTAGCCGTGTTCACGTTCTGTTATAGTTGATATATAACAGATACGAATTGCCAAAACAGCGCCAAAAATGAGAAGAAAAATCCGCAGGGAAAAAGTACCTTGCGGATTTAATTTTTTGTCTATTATGTATATTAAAATATGTCAGCATAAATTCTAGCGTAGTGCAAAATTTACAAAATTTTTTATCTTTTCCAATTTTTTCTTCGAATCAACTCCTCTAATTTTTCTTTCGTATTTTCTTCTCTACGCTCCTGGCTCTTTTTCCTCGGAGTTTTTTTCCGCGGATACCTTTCTGTACTCCAGCCCATATCATACCTCCAAAATTGATTTAACAGCCTCTCTTAATTTTCGTATATCATATTCACATTTGATATTATCAAGATTTTCTATAATTCTTATATTTTTTGATTTATGGTCGTATATGTATATTCCATTTACATCAATAACCAGAACATTATCCTGATATGATGAATCTGTATCTATTTCTTTTTCTTTGTCCAGTTTAATTCTTTCTACATGGCAATATTTTTCTAACTGTAAGATCAAGTTTTTTTCCGTATTTATGTTTAGCTTAATTTCTACCGGGATATACTTGCCGCTAATAAAAATACAGTTATCAGCATATCCAGATTGTTTTCCATTTTTATAGCAAATACATTCAGAAAATATGCTTCTTTTATCCCCTAATGTTTTTAGGAAATAATCTGTATAAAATTTTCTGAATTGCATTTCCAAATAAAAACGTCTTCTGTAATCATACGATACAGATAACCAGTTCTTTGGCGAAATATCCTTTAGTGGTATCGGAACAGCGTGCGTATTTTTAAGATATGGCACATCATTATCCAAAAGAACAAGATTTTTGAGATTTTCAAAATCTTCCCCAAGTACAGGAGTAATGGTTCTCTGTTGAGCTAGTTTGATATATTTCTCAAACCTATCCTTGCTAATCGGATTTTTTAAAAGTGCGTAATCTGCGACTTTTGCATATACGTCACTGCGCCAATGTAAATTTTCTCGATCATCTTTGATAGTCTCTGGATTATCTCCGACTCTTGCAATACAAAAGATGCTTCCACCGCACGCTTTGTATATTTCTTCTGCTAAATCAAGATATTCCATCAGTTTATCTTCATCTTTCTGCCCGAGTGCTTTCTTTTTCAGACTCCTTATCTTTACAATCGCTGATTTTGCATGATAAAAGAAAATGATATCTCCATTTGCTGCCCATTTAGGAGCAGTATAGCTAACATCTTTTCCCAGCATAATCAACTCCATGTCCATATAATAATTATTATCTGTCAAGTCTCTCAATTCCTCGATACTTGTCGGAAATGATACAACTGCTATATATGCCTGCACATTATTTTTTACCATATTCGCCTCCCAAAAGTCTATCTCTCATTTTCTGCGCTCTGTTCTCAAAATTAATAATCTCCACCGGACTATCCATTTCATCTGGCAATATCCCCACTACCACTACTCTTGTTGGTTCCAACCTCTCACACATCTCATAGAATCCCTCGCAGAACTCTTCTCTTGCCCCTTTAGACCGCACTCTGCCATTTGTGCTGCAACATACCGTGCTGCGCTTCGGAAGTCCGTCTAAGAGCCATTCTCGCCCCTCATACGGGATAATATTCACGTTTGGTATCACTGTTATTCCGTTCAGTGTCAGATACCAGTCTAGAGCCATGCTCCGGTACTTATTCCAGTATTGCATAACTAGCGGCATTTGTGTGTCTATTGAAAAATCCAGACCGCATACAGATTGATAGAGCTTCAGATAGTCCAGATATTTGTCCGGGCTTACCCAGAGAGAATTAAATTTTTCATCATCAACATAAAAATTGCAGTTCATCCCATGGTGTCCTTTGAATGATCTGTTGAGTCCTGCACGGAAATCTATTGTGTCCTCCGGCGTCGCCCGTACTGCCGGAAGTATTGGAAATCCCATATCCGTCAGCTCTGCGCCATAGATCAGAAACTCTTTCATCACATCATTTGCTGTAGAATATCGTGTATATCTCATAGAAAATCCTCCCATAAACGCAAAAATCACCGCAAAATATCTTTGCGATGTCATATGTCCAGGATTTCCTCCTATCCGTATTTAATTAAAAAGTAATCAAGGTAATCAAAGTATTTGATTATCAAAAAACCGCGAATCCCTTGATTTTACTGGGTTTTTCGCGGTTTTAGAATATGGACCTGGCGGGAAATACGTCCTCCACTTACCATCCTTTCCTTTCCATATAGCATATGGGTGCTTTTCCAGCATCTCTTTTCTTTTGTTCATTTCAATTTGTTCCTGAACATATGACATATTTATCATACCATGTTCAAGAGCATATTTCAATAATTCGCTATCCTGCATTTTGTTCAGAAGGAGCCGGGATATCCCTATTGCTGGCCAGCGGCTCCGACTCCCTCCTTTCGTTTTAATGATTCTTCAAAAATTTTCTAAGCATTTCCACTCTCCAATTCCTTTTCTCTTTCGTATTCTCTTTCTCAAATTTTTCGATTTCCTCTTTTGTTGCCTTTCTTGGTTCTCCGATAATTTCAATCAATGGTTTCGCCTCCTGTCGTCAGTAAATCTCGTTCTAATTCTTCGTAGTTGTAGTTCCTCTGGTGGAAATTATTGAATTTATTCGGTTTATATCTTCCATGAACCTTTCTTCGGTTTTCCCATTCCGCTGCTTTTGATCTCCACCCTTTCGCTACATTGAATCCGCCATGGATCATCCAATGTCTTGCATCATAATAAGCGAAAAATTCATCGGGATTAAACCCATAACCTTTCTCTTCACAATACGCCCGAACTTCGTCCAGCGTTGGAATTTCTGAAACCTTTGACAACTCTTTTAGGAACTCCACAACTGTCTTGTTCAGTTCTTTGTAGTTAAGGCGCAAATTTTCTTCTATGTATTTCAGTAGAGAAACATCTTTCACCTTGCTCTTGTCTCGATTCAGTTCATCGAGTATTGGTTTTCCACCTCGATCAAGATATTTCAGTCGGTTCTTTATCGCAATTTCCCCGGTTTCTTTTGAATATTTGAGGAATTCATATTTTGTTTCAAATCGCTCAATCAGAATTAATACCTGATCTTCTGACCATCCAAGCTGAGCGGCCGCCTGCTTTATAGGTAATTCAAAAATTCCGAGTCGATTTATGTATGAGTTGCTCAACAAATACATTGCGAAATACTTGTCTTCGGCTGAGAAAAATCTATCCACTTTAGAATCCGTCCAGAAAGAAGTATTAATAATCGCCTTTGACTGTCCCAT
>DVIU01000257.1 GCA_018711035.1 Candidatus Scatousia excrementigallinarum | reverse complement strand
TAATTCAGAAGAACTTTCGACAACAAGACCTTTGTCTTTATTATCGTTTTTAATAGCTTCACCTGATAGTGCTTCTGAAGCATTGTTTTTTTCAGCCATTACTTGTCTAAATTTGTCTTTTGTAGCCTCATCCCAGGCATTCCATTGAGCCTGAAACTGTTCTTTTTTCTTTGCACTTAACGAATTCCACTGCTGCTCAGTGAAACCGAACTGCTTAAAGTCAATTTTTGTTGCACACATAATACATCCTTTCTGCATTTTTTCATGGTGGAAAAAATGCAAAGTTTATTTTATACTTCTCTATGTACTTATAAACAATTTTCATACGGCAAAATTGCAGAAAACTTTAATCATCTTTTCGTTAATTTTTGGAAATTCAGTGATAGCAAGGATTTACAGTAGAAAATTTAACTTAATATTTGTTAACATGTGTATATATACATTAAATAATAAAAACATATATATTACATGCCACATATAAAAAGTCAAATTATGAAATTTTGTAAAGTTTTGTCTAAAAAATGTCAATAATTTTGTATGTTAATCCGTTTATATATGTATAAAAGAAAATGTATTGTGTTAAGTGCAAAGGATTTGAGGTTTAACATGAAATATAACAAAGGAAACAGAAAGGCGTTAATTTTAGCTGTAAGTTCACTTTTAGCGTTGCAACAAGCAGTTATTACACCTTCTTTCGGAGCCAGCAGTATTATTGACGCAGGCGGTAATATTTTAAAACCAAATGACCAGACAGGTAATTTTGAATTCAGGCCCGATGCGTTTAAAGATGATATTGGTTTTAAACATTTTCAGGAATTTGTTCTTGGAAAGGGCGATGTCGCAAACTTTATTTTTGAATGGTATAACAAACAATATGGCTCAAATCCTGATATTAAGTTAGAATCCGGTGATATTAGCAAATTCGTTACATTTATTGACGGCCAGGCTAATATTAACGGTATTGTAAATGCTCTTAATGCATTAAATGGAACTCTGAAAACTGACGGTCAGCTTATCTTTGTTGCTCCGGGCGGTCTGGTAGTCGGTTCAAGCGGTGTTTTGAACGTAGGTTCATTATCTGTGTTAACACCTACCGATAGTGCTTATCAAAAATTAAAAGAAGGTATGCCCACTGACATTCAATACAGCACCTCGGGAACAGTAAATAATGCTCAACTAATTGATAAAAACTGGGATCCTAATTCTATTGCTATAGGTAATGGCCCTATTTCCGTAGACGGCAGAATTATTGCAAGAGGCGATGTTGAATTAAACGGCGGTAAAATTGCCATAGGCCCTACCGGTGCTATTCTTGCAGGTATCGGTAAGAATACCGATACTTTAATGAATAAACCTGGAAGTATTGATAGTGCTGCTGTTCAAAGTAAAGCAGATGCACTTTTTAATGCATTGGTTAAAACTGATAACATGGATACCGGAAACGAATTTTCAACTTCGCACGGTAATATTGTTATTAAATCCAATGTAGGTACACAGGTTGATGCAGGCGGTATGTTAAGAACATACAGTGCAGGTGATATTTTAATTGATAACACAGGTCTTGATGGTGTGATTATCAACGGTGAAGTTGCTAACTCAAACGGTAATCTTACTATTACAAATGCTGCCGGAAAAATTGCATCTGCCGATACTGCTGTTATTAAAAATAAAGGTAATATGACAATCCTTAACCATGAAAATGGTACAGGTATTGATCTCGATGGTGAAGTTACAAATACCGGCACAATGAAAATTACAAACGAAACTGGCGCAGACGGCCTGATTATACGCGGTAACGTAACTAATAACGAAGGTGCAGCTACTATTACCAACAAGGTAAACAGATTAAACGTTGAATCAAAAGCAAATGTCGTTTCAAATGGTAAATCATTATTAATGGAAAACTCCGGTGCAAACGGTATGCACATTATGGGTCACGTTGATCAAAATAATAAAGGTACTCTTGATTTCAAAGGTACAAATTCTAACATCGTAATCGGCGATAATACTGATAATGATTTCTATGTAACATCTGACGGCGAAACCACTTTTACTGTAGATAACGGTAACCTGTATAATTATGGTGTTGCAAAAACATTAATCCAGACAACTGACGGTGCTAATTTAACAATGAAAGTTACAAACGGTGCCATCGGTAAAGAAGTAGGCCCTTGTGACGGCGATTCATGCACAGGTATAGGGACTCAGGCAAGAGATTGGACAAAGTCAGTTAACGTAAATGTTGACGGTGTAATTACTGCTGAAAGCAAAGGTAATAACGCTCTTATTAACCTTGCCAGTGCAGGTAAAGATATGAACCTTAATTATGTTAAGTCTGACGGAAGAGTAATTCTTCTTGCGGATGATATTAATAATAAGGCAACTGATACCAAACCTACCTACAGTATTTTAAATCGTGCTAAAGAGCCTGATACAATTAATATTGAAGGTACAGGAATTTCCGTTATTGCCGGTAAAGATATCGGTGAAAAAGGAAAGAAAGTTACTTTCAGACAAAATGGTGTTAAAGATATTTTTGACGGTGATGATGCAACCAAACCACACGTCCCGGACTATGCATCAAAAAATTCTCAAGGTGTTGACATGCTTGCAATCCGCGACATTAACGTAAAAGGTATGGACGCTGATGATGGTTCAAAACTTGATACCAATGTTTGTGCAATGATTGCAAGAACAGGAAGTATTGATGCAGAATTTTCAGGTAATACTTATATAAGAGAAATTACTGCGGATAAAAATATTGACCTCGTTACACGCGGTAAAAACCTCTATATAGAAAATTTAGGACTCGTTCCTACTTATGCCCAGGATTACTATGGACAAAATAAAGATGTTGTTCCTGAAAAAGTAACAATTAAAGCATTAGACCTCGGCAGCTACTGGGATGAAAATGAAGCTCCCGAATACGAACATGCAGCTGACTCTACTGTTGTAATTAAAAATGGTAAAATTAACGGTACAACAGAAGGCAGACCAAATACTCAGGATTTGACTATCACAGCAGATAATGCTTACGCAGGTGGTTATTACTTCAATATGGGTAAGCACAGAGGCGAAGACGGTAAATCAAAAGTTACGGCTGATGACTTCACAAATCCTATCAAAAATTCTGATGGCGAAAATATTTCTATAAGAGGTAAAGCTGTAAGACCTGAAGATGTTAAGGCTGTAGGCGGTGACCCTGAAAATCAAACACAAGCGGGTGGTAATGGCCGTAACTACTATTATGGCGGCAGTGAACAAGGAAATGATCCGGATTATGATAAAGACGGAAGCAAAGTTCATGATGATGACAAAGGTACTGATAAAGATGACGACAACCTTGTAGTTCCTACAGAACCAACTGAACCAACTGAGCCTACAGTTCCGACCGAACCTACTAAGGATACGGAACCAACAGAACCGACAAAAGACACGACTCCAACAGAACCAACGGAGGATACAACTCCTACAGAGCCGACAAAAGACACGACTCCGACCGAGCCAACAGAGGACACAACTCCTACGGAGCCGACAAAAGATACGACCCCAACCGAGCCAACAAAGGACACAACTCCTACGGAACCGACAAAAGATACGACTCCAACCGAGCCAACAAAGGATACAACTCCTACGGAACCAACTAAAGAAACTCAACCATCAATTGACAATGATGATGTAGGTAAACTAACCTGGGTTCAACGTAAAGATATCTCAGACGGTGTTCCTGTAATTGATAAACGTCAGTATATGAGATTTGATCTTAATTCAGAAGCTGATATGGTTGAATTTGAGTCAGACTCAGGTGCAGATGCAATTCTAAACATCTCAAGAGGCGGTGTACAACTTTCACATAATAAAAAGTTAAAAGTTGGTGATATAATCCCTGTAAAAGTTAAATACGGTGATTTAGAAATCAATGCAAATGTAAAAATAGTATCAGCATCTGATGTAAAAGCCGGAGGTGAATTCATCGACCTTGATCAGGCTACCGCAAACAAACTTTTATATTTGAACCTGATGCTTGATGAAACCGTAAACTACGCTGAAGCAAATATGAAACCGGTAATAAACACAATGCATATACAATAAACAAAACAATCTCAAATCAAAAAGCTCTGCCAAAAGCAGGGCTTTTTCTTATTTTAATAAAAATAGCAAGGGAGAGATTGTCTTGCTCAGCGGCGTTAAACGGGTCTTCGGTTGCCGCCTGTATGATTTTGTCATTCGGGCGTCAAACCTCCGCCCTCTGCCGCTTCGCGCTCGAACTCAATTTGAGTTCTCTGTAAAGTAACACACTAGATGACTATTTGTAACATTAATAATTATGAACAAGAAGAATTAAAATCTTTATCCAAAAATATAATTATAAACTTCAGATACGGTTTCTAATCTTTTAAGAGATTCTTTAGAGCCATCTGCCTTTAATTGTTCTATGAGTTTCTTTGCATCTGAAACATCAATTTTGTTAAAACAATATTTTGGAATTGAATCAAAATATGATTGAAAGTCCAGAGATTTTGTTGCTTTCAAACGAGTTGCAAACTTTTCAAAAAACTCAAAACTATATAGTTCAGGGTGTTTAGTGACATTTCTATTGAAAAACTCTTTAATCAAATCAAGATTTAAATGATGGTTATAACGAAACTTACCGGCTAAATATTCGCTTAGATAAGACGGTATATCAAAGAATTTTTGCGAATTTTCATGCGAACACAAAGCCGCAATATCATACAGAGAAATTTTATCTTCTGTATACTTTTTTGCCCAGGATGGTTCTCTCATTTCTTTAAATTTGTAAGGATACACAACCAACAAATTCTTAGTATTTATATCAAAACCGGTTTCGCGTACATAATGAGGGTCTTCAACTTTATTTGTTACACCAAAAGAAGATGATAGCTTTTCGAGCATATGATTTTTGCATCTTAAAATATCAACTTGAGTTTCAGGGTTTATATCAAAATTTTCCTGCAAGATTTTACACATTTGAGTTTTGCCTGTAATCAAACAATCTGCAAAAAATGAAGGTACACCTTCATTTTT
>DVIU01000256.1 GCA_018711035.1 Candidatus Scatousia excrementigallinarum | reverse complement strand
TACTCTTCATTTTCAATGAGGTCAACCTTATCATTGCCCGCATACTTCGCAACCTTTATAGACACGCCGTTTTCATCGGCAAGCAGGTAGCCGACATAATTATACTTACCCTCGGGCGTAAGCAATTCCAGCGTGCTGGCAAATTTATCGTTAAGCGCAAGCCCGCGCTCCTCATAATATATTTTGAGCTGTGAAAAGGTGAGGTCTTGTCTTGGTGATGTAATATTCCGAAGTGTCTGATTGCGCAGGCGCTTTGAATAGAGTTCGTCTATCATTGCCGTACTCATAGGTTGGACAGTTGTGCCCACGCGGATGAAACAACCAGCCGATGACATACCTTTATCTTTTATATAATATGGCTTTTCCACACCGCTGGAAACTACGGCTTTTATTATCGTTTTGCCATCAATTTCTTGCAACGTGACGTCATACAGACCGAGCGCGGATGGCAGAATATTGTCCCTTATCCTCTCTGCAACCTTCTTTTGGAGCAAGTCCGCGTCCTCAACGCCGACAACTGTTCCGTCTTCTGCGACACCTATATACAGAGTCCCACCTTCGCGGTTATTCAAAAAGGCACAAATCTCCTTTTCGAGCTTATCATTCAGTTTTTCTTTTAGCTCTACACGATTGCTTTCTTGTAACATAATAAACACCTTATGATTGTATTATATATGAAGCACAAACTAAATCAAACATTTAAAATATCGCTAAAAATATTATAAAAGCTCTTCTTTATCCAGTAAAACTCCATAGAGCATTTTTCTTTCAAATTCACTCGCAGAGCCAATCGTTATCCGCCTTTGAATCTTTGGCACAATTTTTTCTTTTGCTTTTATAAAATACGGTAAATATTTTCTACTTCGCATTATATTACCCCACATATAATCCGACACGTCTACCCTATCATAATCAAAATCATCTGGTGCTAATAAAAATTCAAGCTGGGGCGTTTTATTCTTTATTGGTAATAGGCAATCCAAATTATCAATTTTATCAGTTATAATCAAGATGCAAAGCTCCTGTATCTTTTCCTCTAAAGGATCTGGCATACAATAAGCACCTGTGCTGCTTTTCTTATTATCCAATTCTACAACTTCATGTATTATTGCTTCCACCTTTTCCTTATCCAACTCTATCCAATCAGCAAAAACAAAGTCTAAAAACATATTAGAACTTAACTTTTGCCAATTTGAGTTAATAATACAACGTAATTTTTTAACAAACTCTTTATTAGTGATAGAGTTACATAACAACCAAATTAGTCTATTTTTGTTTATTACATTTGTCTCTTTATTAATGATGTCAATTAAATCTGCTTGTACCTCCTCACCTTCATTTCCTATCATGAGTGTATCAAATAATTTTTTTACTTCAGCACGGCTTGAATTAATAAAATAATCATAAAATGTGCTTAACGCAATTATACCTTTGACAACTTCAATTTGATTATGCTTTATAACTTTTTTACATAAAGAAACCAAAGGCTGCAAGCAAATTCTAAAATCTGGGTAATTAACAGTAAAGAAGAAACTTCTAAACTTTTTGTTTGATAAGAGAGTACAAACTAATTCTTCAATTTGCGCAAGCTCGTCATCGGAAAAATCCACTAAATTAAACAACAAAAAATAGTTAGATAATGCTTTCCAAAAAGACAAGTGAGCCGTTGCGAGTACGCTATCTACAGAATTCACTAAATTAGTAAATAATTCTATCAAATACTTCTTTTCAAAGTTTAGTGATATTTTCTTTACTTTATAATGCAATATTAAATTTTGCAAATCTTTTATAGAAATAAATTTGGTCATTATATCCACATCAATGACCGTAATTTGATACTTTTCTTTGCTTAATTTTATCCCAAACCATTGACTTTCTGAGGGAGAGTATTCTCCATTAGCGCAAACAATTGACTCTATGTATAATGAAAAAATCTCTTTAATTTCCGCGCCGGCGCCCTCAATAAAAATATTATTGTAAAAGATAAAACCATATAACTCTATTGCGATATTTTTTATCCGATAAAGATGTCCTAATGTTCCTCCACCTAAAGAAACAGTGTTCCCTTGGTAAATTTTTTTTAAGTCAGCGAGCTGTTTTTCTATATAGTTTTTTTTGCTACTATATCCATCAAACATCTCTGAAAAGAATGATAGACATTTCCTTTCCGATTCACTTGAAATATTGCTAATAAACGCTTTTACTTTATGATAATCAGCCGTAAATGTTTTGAAAAAATTCAAATATGCTCTATTTAACAAAAATGTCGTTTTCTGAGAGAGAGTAAGTGAACTGAAATCGATTCTCTCATACGCAGTATAAATCGCATCATCGTATAAGCTGGACAAGCTATGATAGAAACACGCGCAGATAGAGTTACATGCATCCTTGGAAATTAAATTCTCTAATGCCTTGTAATCATTAGTTAAATAGAGTTCAAAAGTCATTTCTCGAGACAATGTAGATTGCATTTCTTCATGGAATTCGTATATCAAAGGTGATTTAGTCGGATTCCCATAGCTGATTGTTCCTATTCCAGCATCTATAAATCGTTGTCTTAACCCGATTGCTTCAGGAGTAGAAGAATCGAGATATGATTTTAATTTGTCGTAATCCTTTTGATCAAATAGAGAAAGTTCACCTGCCGTTTTTTTATATCTTTTAATATATAATAGATTTAACAAATTCTTGTAATCGATAAAAGAATATTGCTTTGCAAACTCAAGGAAATGTTTAATGAATACTTGAGGCTCAAAATTACTTTCCAATGACGGATTTTCAACGACTCGTAAGAAACTATATAATCGCTTCCCTTCTTCTATTTTTAAACTATCGGGAATACTTTCGACTTGAGGGATATTGTGTATATTGATAATCCCTATTGAATTATTTTCAAAATAAGCCTGCTGCCTTTCATCTATACTCTCCTTATCAAAAACTATATAACCAACTTTCACTCCTTCCAGTGCTTTATTTTGGCTACGCATAAAATTCAACCAGCTGATAATTTGCTTGATATTATAGTCATTTAAAGAGTATCCCAAAAATAAAACTGTATGGTCTGTTAAGAGTGATTTTATAAAGAGTTCAATTAAAACTCGATTTTGTGAGTAATTAAGATAATCCTGTTCTTTCAGCACAATAGTAGATTTATCATGTAGATTGCCATGCATCTTAATGATATATTTGGTTTTTGTTGAGTCTAGCAAATCTTTATCTCTAACAATGACTTGATACTGTTCTCGCAATTCACTTGTAGATGATTCAAGTAACGTATCATAATTCGTTGTTATTATATGAGTTGGGTTGATATTAAAGATT
>DVIU01000255.1 GCA_018711035.1 Candidatus Scatousia excrementigallinarum | reverse complement strand
CAATGATGCAGTCGAACATACGCTTGTAGCTATCTTTAATCATCTTCTGGAAGTTTGGACGGTTGTCCGTCTTGGCAGACTGCGCCTTGTCTATGTAGTTACCGATAACTTCTATATTGTTGAAGTTGGCGTAGTCCATACACTCGCGGAGCTGCCCTTCAATACTCGCCTCATTCTGTTTTTCAGATGAAAACCTTGCGTATATAACTGCTTTCATATTATGCGCTCTTTTTTGCTCCAATAAATTGTTTTATATTAAACATTTCTGAATTTATACTAACAAAAATTCTTTCTTTTACTTTTTCTTTGACTTCATTTGTTAAAGAGGAATATGATAGTAATTTTTCTATAATTTTATCTTTATATGTTCGTGCAATGTAATCGCGGCGCAAAGGTATCTTTTCTTTTACAGCGAATATTATTAAAACTGCACCAGAATTTACGAGACGTTTATTGATTAACTGCCACCAAACTTTATCTGTTTCCCCTAAAGACATACCGTATATACATATTAAATCAGCTGAACTTATTTCTGTTTTTGACCGTTCATCTCTTAAAGTCCCGGCATCAATATTCATTTGGGGTTTAACAAAATGATTTAATAGTTCACCTGTTTTTCTAAAATTCTGATTATCTATTTGAGAAATATCATTGACACCTAGAATCATATTGTTGTCAATAGTACCGTGAATATGACGTATTTTTTTGATTATGAGGGAATATTTACTGCTATTATACTCACGTGAAGATGAGATAGGATGACCTTCTTGGTAATCGAGAATGTTCTCTATTGATTGGGTATAATTAAATGTAATAAGACTGGCTGCATAGCTCTGTGCTAAAAAACCTTTCATAAAATTGTCATAGCTTTGCCGTTCTCTTGCATTTAAATATTGAGATGGGGCAAAAATATCTTTAATTATTTTAGTCCGCATATTGTCCGCTAACTCAAAAGCTATCTTTTGGGTAGCTAAATAATCGGCTAAATTATCTTGTATATCATCCAACAACTCAATAAATTCTTGTTCCTTGCTATCTTGAAATGTTGTTGTGTATTTACCCAATTCAAATTCTAAATCAGACCAATTCTCAAGTGAACTGCTTAAATCATGTTTGAACTTTCTAATAATATCATTTTTGCTGTCTTGTTCAAGATAATATTTATAAAAGTCCATATATCTCGTTTTAAGTCCTAAATTTAAATCAAAACCATTCCCTATCAAATATGTAATATTCATTTGTATGTGATCCCTTTTTTAAATTTTTTGCTTAGATAGCTCCTGATACATTTTCATAAGCTCGGCGACGCACTCGCTTTCCGTCATGGTTCTGTAATCGAAGCCGTATGCCTGCATAACTGCCTTGTCATTCTGCTGGTGGGCGCGGCGAAGCTCCACGGGCATAGTCAGCTCGTCATATAAATCAGCGAGAGAGCTATCAGGATAGAGAGCGCGAGCGTCCAAAATTGCCTGTCCCGCCTGTTCAATTTTTGCCTTCTGTTCTTCCGTAGGCTTCGGCCAAGGAAAGTTGTTGTAAACTATTGTATTTGAATAGCTGTAATCACTTTTCAATCTTCCACAGACCGCTCGCATCCATGCCATATGAACATTAGATGTTAGTATACCAAAATCATACATTGACGCATTTTGCATTGTAAAGAGTTTGTCGCCTGGTATAATTTCTTTAGATAAGAAGTCGATGGGAATGTATCGCCGATTTTCCGAAGATACTTTAGGTATCGCTATGTAGTCACTCATACATTCAAATACTGCGCCAAATAAGGTCGGAGTCTCTGCGGCTTTCAATGTGTTTCCTCTTGAGCTTGAAAGACGAAAATCTCGCACTTTTTTAACTCGTTCTAATATTTGAGGGCATTTCTTTAAAACGGAAGGGTTTGCATTAACAAGCCAAATGCAAAAGCGAGGTTTTCTCTCGATAAAATCTTTTCCCATCATATATGGACGGACAAATTCTCTGGCCTGTGGTTCTTCTTTCAACAAAATATCCTTCTCTTCTGTCGTTAAAGTAAAATTCCCGTCGTCAATCGGTTGAGCGCCCAAGAAAATTTGTGGTACATTTGATATTGGCTTTGACCGTTTATCTATAAAAATATTGTCAGCATCTATTAAATAGCCATTTATATTACGCGCAATTTGAGGTCGATCTGAGGAATAAATTATTTTTTGCTTAGTATTCGGCGCAGTTGAAAAGCCTATAATCACACAATGCACGTGCGCTTTAATGCTTGCTTCGCTATCCCATCGAAATGTGCGGTGAGCAAAGTCGATATGTACCCCTTCAGCAAATAATGGACGCCATAAATTTGTTACGCTTTCACCTTGAGAAATTGAGTTTGTGGAAACAAGAGCCGCTCTTGCGGCAGTTCCCTTTATAAGGTCAGAACACTTTTTATACCAACAAGCAACATAATCAAGATTGCCTGCATTTTTCCAATTATCACCAAAAACAGATAAGAGTTCCGCTTTTTGAGATTTACTCATCCATCTTGCCCCCACAAACGGAGGGTTGCCCATTATATAGTTCAGCTTATCCTTGGGGACAACACTCTCCCAGTCAATACGAAGCGCGTTGCTTTCTACAATGTTGGCATAAGATTTGAGCGGGAGAAAGTCGAGACTCATCTTGACGACCTCTTCCGTTTCCTTCATCATTTGGCTTTCAGCGATCCATAAAGCGGTTTTGGCAACCGTTACAGCGAAATCGTTGATTTCGATCCC
>DVIU01000254.1 GCA_018711035.1 Candidatus Scatousia excrementigallinarum | reverse complement strand
AAAAAAATTACGCCATCATGATAATGCAGCCGTCTGTTATATATGAATAAGGTTAACCAGAGGTAGTAAAAATGATAATCAACGGTGGAATTTCTTACCTGGAAAAAGGTATTAAAACATCAATAAGAGCTATGCAGGTTCAGAGTGAACTGCTGGCGATGTCTAACGAAAACGTAAACGGTTTTGATAAAGTCGGATATCAGCGTAAAGAATCCGTTGTATCATCTTTTACGGAATTCCTTGGCGTAAACGGCCTTTCGCAAACGACTGACGACAAAATCGGCCGTATATCAATGTCAGATAACCCGCTCGATTTAGCAATAGCTACTAAAGGTTACTTCCAGACAAGAAGTGACGAAGGGGTTAAATTAACCCGCGACGGTAGATTTAAAATTGATAAAGAAGGAAATCTTTTAACTCTTGAAGACCACCAGGTTTTATCAAATGCAGGTGTTCCTATACAGTTACACATTGTACCTGATGATTTAAAGAAAATAAAAATTGACGACAGCGGTTTCATAAGCGTTTACAATGAAAAAACCAGAAAGATGGAAGGTGTTGCAACAATAGGCGTTGTAGATGCTAACGGTCTGGTTGTTATGGAACCTAAAGTTAAGCAGGGCTACAACGAGTTTTCGAACGTTTCGCTGCAAAACGAATTTATAGGAATGATGCCTATAATAAGAAATTTTGAAGCAAACAGACAGGTCTTTATGATTCAAAACCAGAATCTCCAAAAAGTAATCAACCAGCTTGGTTCAGCATCATAGATAAAGGATTAGAATTATGAACAACTTACAGGGAATTATCAGAAAAAGCGTTAACAATGTAACAAACCAGTGGGAAAAACTGGGTTATGTGGCAAATGACCTCGCAAACTATAATACGCGCGGTTATAAGTCTGTAAGATTTGAACAAATGCTAAAAGAAGACGGATATCTTACGGGAGCAATAAGAACAGATTATAAACAGGGTTCAGTTCAAATTACAAGCAATCCGTTTGACGTTGCCGTAATAGGTGCAGGTTTTATTCCGGTATTTTCACCGCACGGCGAAGTTGCCTACACCCGCGACGGTTCCTTTAAGCAAGGCAAAGGCGGCTATCTTATGACTAACGATGACTGGATTGTCGGCAACGGAATTAAAATTCCGTCAAATTGCTACAAGTTTGAAATAAAACCTGACGGCAATGTTATCGCGTATGACAAAGTTGATGCTGTCGGTAAAAATATAGGTAAGATTCCGCTTGTAAGATTTGATAATCCTGAAGGGCTTGAACAGGGTGATATGAATAAAATGAGACCAACGGAAGAATCAGGTGAAGCTATCCTTGTAAAAGACCACGAATGCTTTGCACAGAATAATCTGGAAAACTCTAATATAAATATTTACGGTGCTGTAAGTGATATGTTACGTTTAAACGCCTCAATGCTTGCAAGTACCAGAATGATGAAAGTTGTTGACGATATGTACAACAAAGCCATCAATATCAGAGAATAATAACGAAAGGAAATAAAAATGTTTTCACCAACATCAGGTGTCGGAAAAGTTGAATTAATGATGGATTTGATATCCCAAAGACAGGTAGCTCTGGGGTCAAATCTTGCAAATATGGATACTCCGGGCTATGTAAGACGGGATATAGACTTTCAGGAATATCTCGGTTCAATGGACAGTCCGCTGGAAACAAAACTCTCACAGCGTCTCGGCCCGTCAGCTATAATATCCAAACGATATGGTGAAGAAATACGACCTGATAAAGAATTACTTGAACTCCAAAACAACGCAATTCTTTATACAATGGCAACAAGAAGAATGTCAAACATCATTACGGAAATGAAAACCGTAATAAATGTAGGTAAATAAGTAAATTAACAGGAGCAATAATTATGGGTATACTGGAATCAATGAATATCGGCGGACGCGCCCTTAGAACTCACGGATTGCGTCTTGATGTTCATTCGAAAAATATTGCAAACGTTGATACGCCTAACTATGTAAGACGTATTCCTGTTTTGAATGCAACAGAAGATATTTCATTCCACGGATTAATGAATGAAATGAAAGAAGATGTTTTCGGGGTTGGTACATTACCGTTTCTTCAGGGCGGAGTAGTATTTAACGGTTGTGTCGAAGACCCGACTTTGGGGGAAAAAATATATAAACCGGGACATCCGGACGCAGATGAAAACGGCTATATAAGAGCTTCCAACGTTAACCCTATGGTTGAAATGGCGGATGCAATACTTGCGCAAAGAGCATATGAGGCAAACCTTGCACTTGTAAGTATTACAAAATCTATGGCTCTGAAGGCCGTTGAAATAGGAAGATAATTTTACATAGTATAACATAGACCCTTACCGGGTAATGAAATTTGTATTCTATGAAAATAGAATAAGACATCAAACAGAAAATATTTCATTATTAGAAGGTTAGGGGAACATGTCTTTTAAAAACAAAGCTTTTATAATCTTTGCAATTTTGCTGTGTTTAGAATTTAACATATTTGCATTTGCAGCAGAAAATACACTTCAAACATCAAAATATCCTGATTTTGCTCTTGAATATCTGGGGCAGGATAAGTTTGAAGGGTTTAATAGAAAAATGTTCGCCTTTAATCAGAAGTTAAATAAATATGCTATTCGCCCTGTACATATTCTTTGGGCTTCTATAATGCCGCAATACGGAATGGACAGGATTAAATCTGCCACAAAGAACATAGAATACCCAATAAGGTTAATGAGTACACTTATACAAAGGGACTTCAAAGCCTCCGGAACTGAAACCCTGAGATTTCTTGCAAACACAACAATAGGTATCGGCGGGTTATATGATCCTGCAACCAGTCTTTTTAAAATACCGGCGGCTGATGAAAACATGGATCAGGCACTATCAAAATGCAAAATTAAATCAGGCCCTTATCTTGTTGTACCGGTACTTTCCGGCACAACGCCCCGAGGACTTATAGGACGGGGGCTTGATACTGCACTTAATCCTTCATCATACATAGCAACACCTGTTCTTGCCGCCGTAAAAGCAGGACTTCTGGTAAATAAAACTTCGTATATGCAGCCTTTATTTAAAATGGTTGAGTCAAACTACGCCGACCCTTATGACATAACACGAAAACTCTATGGAATACAAAACTATATCCAGTGTGAAAACCTCGACAGAAAAGATGTACTGGAAGCTTCCGGAAAAATATTAGAAGAAGACGAACTGGTACTTGACGAACTTGAACTTGCTGACGCAGAAGTTTCTGCTGCGAATCAACCTTCCGAAAATGAGAGTAACTCAGAAGAACTTAGCATTAGTGAAATTGTACAGGGCGGAACAAATATTGACAACATAATTCTGAAAACTTACAACAACAAAAATTCAAAACTTATGGCTGATATGGTTCTTTTCGATTATAAACCCCAATGTCCTGTTGTAGATTCAATGAGAACAGCCCTCTTTGACTTACCGGGAATAAACGACTCCATCTGGAACGAACTTTCCGTATGGAACAGATGTTTCAGCAAAAGGATTAAAACATCGCAAGTTAATATTACACCTGAACGGGATGATTACAAATTTCGTTATATTCTTCAAAAGGATAAAAATTCTCCGCTTGCAATCATTTATCCTTCAATCGGGGAAGGGATAACCTCTCACCATTCGGTTGTTCTTGCTAAATTATTCTATGATGAAGGATATTCTGTTGTAATTCAGGGCAGCAATTTCCAATGGGAATTTGTAAAAAGCATGCCTGAAGGGTATAGGCCAGGACTCCCTGCCAATGATGCTGACTATTTAAAAACCGTCACAGGAAAAATCATTTCAAAACTTCAGGATAAATATGACTGCCAGTTCGGAAACAAAATTGTTATCGGCACATCCTTCGGAGCAATTGCAACTCTTTTTCTTGCAGACAAAGAATATAAAAATAACACGCTGAATATTACTAAATTTATCTCTATTAACCCACCGGTAGAACTTCTGTACGCCATGAAGCAAATTGATAAAAATACCGCAGAATGGAACAAAAATCCCGGAGATTTAAAGCATAGAGTTGCTGTTACTGCTGCAAAAATACTCCAAATTTCACAAACAAAAGACTTCGGTGAAGATGATATTGATTCCCTGCCTTTTACAGAGGAAGAAGGCAAATTAATTACAGGCTTTATAATGCACCAAAAACTTTCTGATTTAATATTCACAATAGAAAACACTTCAAAATGTAAAAAGACAGGTATTTATGACAAATTAAACAACATCACTTATGAAGATTACGCAAAAAAATATCTTACTAACGATATCTACATAAGTTTTGAGGACATGGATTTCGATACAAGCCTGTATTCAATATCTGATTATTTGAAAAATAATGACAATTACAAAATCTACCATACTCTTGACGATTATCTGGTAAATCACAGCCAGTTAAAGGATTTGAAACAAATATCAAAAGACAGATTAGTTCTGATCGACCACGGTGCCCATCTTGGATTTTTATACCGCGATGAGTTTATAAAAGAGTTAAAAAAAGATATTTCCTTGGATAAACTCGCAACATCAACACCTTAAAATTCCAGAAAATTTTTGTATTATAATTTGGTATTATGAACAAAGATGATTTAGTAAAAGCCTGCCTTATAACAAAAGATGCAGCAGAAACATATCCTTTTAAAGATAAAACATACAGTGAATACGCAGTAATAAGACATAAAAGTAATAATAAATGGTTTGCATTGGTGTTTCATCTTGACGGCGAATTATATTTGAACCTGAAATGCAACCCGTTTGACGGAGCTATGCTAAGAGATAATTATGATTTTATAACGCCGGCATGGCATATGAATAAAGCGCACTGGATAAAAGTTGAGGTAAATAAATGCCCTTCGGACTTATTAAAAAATCTTATTAAGGCAAGCTATAAACTTACAGAGTCCAAACGGCACATAAAGTAAATTTTAATCCAAATTTATTTTACCAAGCAACCGGGTACGGTATTCATTCTGTAAGGTATTGAAAAGAAACTGAAACATTAATATAAATTTACAATTTTCAATATTTATAGCAAATTTTTATATTTTTTTATTTATAAGTATATAAAATTATTTGTATAGTGTGTTTTGTACAGAAAGGAGTGTTATGCAACAAACAGCAACCGGATATATCAAAGTAGGTAATGACTACATAAACCCATACAATATAACTCACATAGGGAAAAACGCAGATGGTACAACTTATGTCGGCTATAATACAATTGCACAGGGCCCTTATGGAGTTGGCCCTACGTCAGATAGAATTCCGGTAAATTCTGACAAATTTGCACAATGTGCAGTTAAAGCTATGCAAACAGGCGAAATTATTGATGTAATGGCATAATAGTTTATAGGTTGAGAATTCAGAGCAAATTTAAAAAATTTCTTGATTCCTTTGGCGATTCAGACACTAAAAAGAGGATAACATATGTTATCCTCTTTTTAATTGTCGATAAGCTCCCGAATATGGAACCTTTTAGCTACAGTACAAAAACATTATATAGCGAATTAATATCAGTTATGAAACAGTCAACTCTAGAATATTACAATATGAGTAATCTTTTAGGGTTAAAATGTTAAGATTATGTTACATCGTTTTAAAAACTAAGCAATTTTCGAAGAGAAAATGACTTTTAATAGATACAGGGAAAATTAGGAGGTTTTCGGCATGGGGAATATCATATTAACTGCATTAACTAAAGCTGAAAGATTAGCTCATTACAGAGCCATACATAATGCTAAGGGAGCATCAGAAGTAGTAAGTACCTTAGTAAATAGCAGTGATGATGTTGCAAAACAAGCTCGAAAATTACAACGTAAAGCCAAGTATAATAGCCAGTTTGAGTATTCTCCTTGTACAGATATGTTCATAAAAGAAACTACTACATCTCCAATAGGCACTACACAGAGAACTCAGCCAGCTTCTATAAATACGGTAGTAACTAAAGCTACAAGTATTGCTCCAGTAAAATTAGCTCCAAATGAAATGAAGTTCTTTAGTGAAAATCTTTCTGGTGTAAAACAAGCTGATATTGAACAGGCAATCGGAGAAATATTTGCCATTAGGAATATCGAAGGACTAACTGGATTTACTAAAAAGTTAGGACATAAGTCGGCATATAGTACAAGAGCAATGCTAGAAGCAAGGTTCAAAGACCCTCAACGTTATAATGAAATACTTACACTTGCGAACTTAAATAAGCAAGGTAAAATAAAGTATTTCCCAAGATTTGTTATGCCTAATGGGAAAACTAATCCTATAGTAAAACAGGATATGGAAGCCATATTAAGTGGACGAAACTATTTTGAACAATTTACAACAGCTAATACCACAGAAATTCTAGCCAAAACCAAAGTAGGTGATGTTTTTTCTATTGGGGATAAGATGTTTGTTCGAGATATGAATGGATATGTTCCATTAAAGATGGATAAGCAAACTTATCAACTGTTATTTCCACCTGTAGATAGATATGCAATGGCTCAAGGTAACTCTCAAAACTGTGGGGTAATTGCAACTATTAATAACCTTGTTCAAGTACCAACAAATAGAGTTAAAATGTATCAAATGTTTGAACAACAAGGAAACAGAGTTTCAGTTAGTGCAATAGGAAAACCGTCTGACCGAACTGTGTTTGACTTAAATAATCTTAGAAATTTAGATGATGGAATTCTGTCTGATACAGGCTACGGATTAAAAATGTTAGAGTGCAAAGGTGCAATTAATAGAAACGGAGAAATGGGTTTAGCGGCACCATCAATAAATGATACTAACTTTTGTGCGACCTTAAACGCTTTGCCTATTGAACATCCGACTTACTCTCCTTTAGAAATAAACTGTGCTTTATCAAACGTATTTTCTCCAACACGCTCACGAGATGTTTTAACAACTGCCCAAAATGAACTAAAATTATTAGGTAAAGGACGTACGCTTGTTTCTGGTGGGGGTGGAGATTATTCATTAGGAACAGGTAACAGTCATTTCATTTCAGCATATGATTTTCAGAATGGAAATGTTATTTTTGCTAATCCTAATGCAACAGCAGACTTTCAGATAGTACCAGTAGAAAAGTTTGTTACTGATTATATGGGAAAATCAATATTTCAAAAATTACTATAATATTAATTATTTCAGCCCACTAACAGACGATTTAAGGTGGGTTCATTGTCTTGTAGCACAAAGCCTATACCGTATAAGCTATACCCAGAAAACAAGTAGCAGTGAGGTTTTGAGAAATCGTTAAGCCTGTGTAATCCATTCAAGAAAGTTGTAAAGATTGATGACAGATGTATTCTAACAGTCAGCTATAACTTTTTGTGAACACATAAGCAAATCGTGCAAATATTGGTTAATTCCGTTTTTGGATTGTGCATACTTTTTAAATTTATAATCAAAAAGAGAGGTTTTGATCTCTCTTTTTATGGTGTCGTAGGCGGGACTTGAACCCGCACGGATCTCTCCACACGCCCCTCAAACGTGCGCGTATACCATTCCGCCACTACGACATGTTGACAGAATTAATTTAACATAAATAAAATTCTAAATCAAGATTTTTATTTTTTCTTGCCGCGCTCGTAATTTCCACCGGCAATTTTACGGCCGCGAATATTTCCAAATCTATTATCCGGATACACATCTTGTACATCTTCTGCTTTTATTTTATGTATTTTTAATTTACCTTTTAAATCAAGTAAGTACATGACTGAAGAACGCCCTAAATCAAGAGGGGTAGTTGAAGATGCCGAAAATTGATAATATTTACGCAATTTTTCACCGTTGCGGGTAAGCTCCTGTTTTAATAGAGCGGTTATTGCTTTTATTTCATCAGGGAAAAATACACGAGAAATATCTTTTACCAAAAATTTGTTTTTATTACTCATAGTATATAAAGTCACCAGGTCATTAGAAGCTTCCAGCGAATTCTTTGAAACACCTGCCGCTTTTAAAACATCATACAACGCTTCCGGATTAGTATTGCGAGCAATTGTATTGACAACTTCTTTGTTATTATCTTTTATATAGTTTATAAAAGGATATTTTTTTGTTTTTGTGTAGGCTGAATAATT
>DVIU01000253.1 GCA_018711035.1 Candidatus Scatousia excrementigallinarum | reverse complement strand
CATAAAAGATGCGTTTTATTAAGTGCATCCGATTTTAGAGAAAAAATAGGCGTAAAACTATTGAATTTAGCTGAAAAATAGTATATACTTATACTATATAGGTCAATTTTAGTTGCATAGGTGAAAGTAATGTCGACAATGTTACTGTCAAAAAAAGAAATAGAGAGTCTGAATATCAACCAATCGGCTTTCATGGAGTTTGTTCAGCAGAATATGAAGACGACTAAGATAAATAATAGGCGTTATTTGGGTAATAAGTATAAACTGCTTGACTTCATCAAGAGCACTATTGCAGCTGAATGTCAAGGGATAAATACTGTTGCGGATATTTTTGCAGGAACGGGTTCTGTCGCTTCCGCTTTTACAGATAAAAAACTCATAACAAACGACATTCTTTACTTTAACTATATTTGTCACGTTGCTTGGTTCGGTTCGCAAAAATATAATGAGCCCAAAATTGAAGCTCTCGTATGCTATTATAACCTTGCGCAACCCCGTGAGGAGAATTATATGTCCGAAAACTTTTCGAATACATTTTTCTCTGCTGAGGATTGTCGTAAGATAGGTTTTATTCGTGAGGATATAGAAAAGCGCTACAACGCAGGGGAAATCAATGCCAGAGAAAGGGCTATTCTCATTACTTCTCTTCTTTATGCAATGGATAAGATAGCAAATACTTGCGGACATTACGATGCCTATATTAAAGGGGCAACTTTTGAAAAACATTTAGAGCTGACTCTTCCCCTTGCTTCAAACGAAAATAATCAAAACAATCAGTGTTACAATGAAGATGCGAATAAACTTGTTGAGCGGATAGAAGCCGATTTAGTCTATATAGATCCCCCCTATAATTCGCGTCAGTACTGTGACGCATACCATTTACTTGAAAATGTCGCAAGGTGGGAGAAGCCTGCCGTAACGGGTGTTGCTTTAAAGATGGACAGAAGCAAACTGAAGAGCGATTATTGTACATCCAGCGCAGCAAAGGCGTTTGAGGACCTCGTGTCAAAAATAAAAGCTAAGTATATTCTGTTGTCGTATAACAATATGGCAGAGAAAGGCAATGGGCGTTCTAATGCCAAGATAAGCGACGATGATATAATGAGAATTTTGTCCCGCAAGGGCAAAGTTAAGGTTTTTGCCGAGAAATATAAGGCGTTCAGTGCCGGGAAATCGGATATAAAAGATAACGAAGAAAGGCTGTTTCTCTGTGAATGTTACGACTATCAGCAGAAAGAGCTTATACAGTCTCCGCTCAATTATACGGGAGGCAAATACAAATTGCTTCCTCAGATTCTTCCGCACTTTCCTAAGGATATAGATTATTTTGTCGACTTGTTTTGCGGTGGAGGAAATGTAGGCATTAACGTTCCCTGCAACAAGGTGCTGTTTAACGACAATAATTCCATTATACGATACATGTTCGGCACTTTTAAGAATATGGATAAGGAAGAAACATTTCGTTTGATTGATTCGATAATCAAAGAATACGGGCTTTCTGATTCGGATAAGTACGGATATGAATACTACGGCTGCAACAGTGCAGACGGATTGTCAAAGTATAATACAGATGGTTATCTCAGGTTGAGGGAAGACTTCAACAAAATGCAGAATAAGGATTATGGCTACTATATAACTCTTTATGTGCTCATAGTCTATTCTTTCAATAATCAGATAAGATTTAATAGGCGTGGTGAATTCAATCTGCCCGCAGGTAAACGTGATTTCAATAGGAAAATGCGTGAAAAATTATCGGCATTCATTGACAGATTAAAGAGCGGCGATTATACCTTTGAAAGCAACGATTTCAGGGAAATATCTGATGAAGATTGGAACGATAAGACATTTGTATACGTTGATCCTCCCTACTTGATAACCTGCGCGACATACAATGAACAAGACGGTTGGAATGAGGAACTGGAAAAGGAGCTTTTGAATTATTTAGACAAACTGAATGATCGCGGAATTCGCTTTGCTCTTTCAAACGTGCTGCAATCTAAGGGTAAGGAGAATAAACTATTACTTGATTGGGTTAATCGAAATATTGGCAGGTACAGAGTTATCTATCTTGACTATACCTATGCCAATTCCAATTACCACACAAAAGACAGAACCTCTAAAACAGACGAAGTTCTAATTGTAAACTACTAAAAGGGGAAAATTATGATAAAACGCGATGATGCATTTAAATCAGTTGTAAAATTTGAAACTCCCATTATTGTAGATGGTGAAATAAAGTACAACATTGGCACAGGTTTCTTCGTGTCGCCAACCCCACAAAAACTATATCTAATAACAGCAAGCCATGTAGCAAAAAATCTCAGTGAGGCTACTTTGGTTTATTTTTCAGGTAAAAATGGCACGATTAAGCAATTATTAAAGGATATTAAACACAATAATCCTATTATTAACCATCAAAATGCGGACGTAAGTGCTATAGAAATAAATATTGCAGTATTTAATAGTTTAACCGCAGATTGTGTTATTTACCCCACCTCAATTATTGACAAGCCAAAAATAGCGAATCTATCCAGGGATTCCGAATTGACAAGCATAGGATTTCCTAATGGACTAGGTATTAGTTTAAAATTTGAGCCTTTAACATTTAGGTCTTATGCGGCTTCCAATATTATAAAAAATGTTAGCATAGATGGCGGTTATGTATCCGATGTGTTCTTTTTGGAAAATGCAGGCTGTGGGGGTTATAGCGGATGCCCGGTAATTGATTTAGGTTATAGAGTAGACGGCTTAATGACTCAAACAAGCAATACTTTTATTTATGGAATAATGCATGGCACGATGTCCGACGCTACAGGCGGAAAAATGGCCGTTGTAACCCCTGCATACTATATTTTAGACATTATCTAGAAAATATATAGGGAGAAGAAAATGCCTGCATACAAAAGTTATTGCTGGTCGCTTGGAACAACAAGCTTCCGTATGGTGGAATTTAATAGGAAGATTGAAAAGCAACTTGAACTTATACGTGAGTTTTGGACAAAGCCGGATTTCGCTGATCAACAATGGTCTGAAAACGAGCCGTTGCAGATTGAGTATTATAATTTTCTCAAAGAAAGCGACTTTATTGAAGGCGAAGCTCAACGCAAGGCAAAAGATGCAAGGGAGAAGACCTCCGGGCTTGTTGACCTTGGACTCCTTGATGATGAACGCAGACTTACGGAAGCGGGTAACGCTTTACTCCAAATAGCCGCAAATGCCGATTTCAACACAAACAATCTGTTGCAGATTCCCGCAGATAGTTTTATATATTTAAAGCAGTTATTAAAGCTCTATTCGCCGATAGATAACGGATATGTCCGCCCGTATATAGTGCTGATTATGGCGCTCAACCGATTAGGCAAGCTGTCTTATGATGAGTTTACATATCTGCTCCCATTAGCTATCAACGAAAGCAAAACGGAAGAAATTTTTACAAGCATAAAAAGCATCAGAAGCGGCAACGGCACTATCGATGAAACCATAATCAAAGTGCTTATGGATATGCCGAATTATCAGGAGGCACTTGATATTCTGCTCAATAACGCCATTACAGAGCAGTTAATTACAGAAATTGGCATGAACCGCAAAAGCCGCAATTATGATAAGCCATACTTCAAGTTATATAAGGCGTTAGAAGCGGTTATTGATACACATTCCGATGATGACGCAATAAACCTTTTTAATGCGGTCAAGGCTGTCAGCGGCAAAAGCTCGATCCTTTGGAAACAGTATTTATTTAATACGGCAAACACCAAAAAGGTTGAAAAAGAAGGCTTTGCCACAATTAACGTGGCCGCTGAGATATTTAATTGTGCTACCGAGGCAGAGTTCCGAACACAGTTTTTCAAACTTCTGCATATGTTTAAAGCAAAAAGTACGCTGTCGGACTACTTTGACCTCAACAGGCGATACTTCAAGACAACCGACACAGTATTATTCCGTGATGATGAGGTAACGTTTGATATTATTCCAAACTGTTTCTTCAAAATTGCAGGAGAAAAACTCTCTGAACTTGCTTTCGTGCCCGCCAGCAATTTACCGAATAACATCGCGTTGGGCTCTATTGTTGGCGAGGAGATAATCGAAAATCAAATTTTCGCAAAGGTCGAAGAACTCTATGGTGTACAAGTTCGCAATCTGTATGATGTTCGCGCCTTTGTTGATAGCGAACGCTATGAACGCTTCAATGCAATGATTGATAGTAGGTTTACCGATGAGAATATCATTGCTCTTATGTCTGCATTTGAAGAGCGGCGAGATAGCGAAATTCAGGCTATGGTAACCAACAACGCCGATGTACCTACCATATTTGAGTATGTGCTTGCCATCACTTGGTATAAAATTTCAGGAAGAAAAGGCAAAGTTCTCGACTATATGAACTTATCTCTCGACGCCGACCTGCTACCAGTAACTCACGCGGCGGGCGGTCATGAAGATATTACTTACAAGTATGAAGCTACGGTCGATTATCCTGCGCATACTCTATTGCTTGAAGCAACTCTCGCAAACAGTACAAATCAACGCCGCATGGAGATGGAGCCTGTTTCGAGACATTTAGGTGATTATCTCTTATCCCACACTGATGAGCAAGCGTATTGCTTATTTGCAACGACATATCTCCATGTCAATGTGATATCTGATTTTAGAATGAGGAAGTCTAACCCCTATTACTCAGTCGACGGAACACGTTTTGTTGAAGGCATGAAGATAATCCCTTTGCAGACAAGCGAGATAAAGACGATTATTGAGAAGAAGTTGACTTATAGCTATCTTTACCACATATTTGAGGCTGCTTACAATTCCACAACGGCACCGAATTTGTGGTATGGGTACGAAATAGAAAATAAGTTTTAAGGTGAAAAATGGCTACTAATTTTGCGCTTATTAATAAGGAAACCTTAAATTTCATATGTAACGGTAAAGGTATTACCATTGATTTCCTAGCGCAGAAATCAAAATATTCTACCGATAAAATTAAAAGATGGCTAGATATTAACGATAAGCTATTTCCAACTATTATTCAAGCTAAAACTTTAGCTAACTGTTTGCATATACCATTTGCAAGCTTATATATGGATCCAAAAGATATTCCAATGAAATCCATACCTTCATATAAAAATATGCGTACAGTAATGAATATGGCTTATAATGATGAAAGTTCTATTAATATAGCGATTATTGATGTTTTAACGGCATTTGATTTCCTTATGGAAACCAATAAAGAGTTGGACATTCCTAATCCTGTATATGTTGCGCCGGCCTCGATAAATTCAGATGATCCAAATGTGTGGGCTGATGAGATTAGAAAATATTTAAATTTACAAATTGACGAACAATTTAACCTATCATCATCTAGGAAATTTTATTTGTATCTACGGAACAAAGTAGAAAGTAAAGGTGTTTTTGTCCATTGTTTTAGTGGAGTCCCTGTAGAAACAGTACGCGGCTTTGCTATCTTTAACAATAAGCAACCAATCATAGGCTTAAACGCTGATGATAGGTATCCTGCAAAATCTTTTAGCATTATACATGAGTTAGTTCACATAATTAAGAGAGAACCATCGCTCTGCAACGATAATTATAGTTCTTTTGCAACATTATCGGAAGAAATATTCTGTAATGCCGTTGCGGGTGAATTATTGGTGCCTTCTTCCGCTCTTAATGTATTGCTGTTAAATGAGGAGTATAATCACCCATATAATCTTACAGATATTAAACGAATGGCAGATACATTTTCTGTCAGTAAAGAAGTGATAATTCGCAGACTTCTTGATACAGGCAAGATTGATAGAAATGCTTACGAGGCTTATAATAAAATATTTTTGGAAGAGCTTGAAAAGCAGCGCGAGCAAAATAAAATAAATCGAGAAAAAGGGTTACCTACTTCATTTCCAAGAAACACGGCGCAAATAGCCGTAGATAGGACAAGTACGTCTATTTGTACTGCGCTTTATTTGGGATACGCGGCAGATATGTATTCAAAATATGAACTTGCAAATCATTTAGGTATTAAGCTGGACAAGGTAGATATGTTTTTAAAGGAGGCAGGAACATGGAACAACTAAGTATATTTCCTACTCCATATAGATACATTATTGATACTTCCGCCATCCTTTCCCAAAAACCTAATGAATTGCATCGCAGAACTGTGCACAAAAGTCAATGGGAAAAGATTGATGAGCTTATAAGAGATCATGAAATCGTTATGTGCTCTGAAATATATGATGAAGTCAAGGATGAGGAAATAAAGAAATTACTAACGTCTTTGAGTTGTAAAGTTATAGAAATAGATGATGACATACAAAAATATGTAAGAAAGATTGTTACAGAATGTCCAAAATTGATTTCTTTTACAGAAAGATCAGGGACTTCATCTGGCGATGCCTTTTTAATAGCGACTGCAATGAAGTATAATCTAGTGATTATAACAGAAGAAAATAAGCAAAAAGCCAATAAGATACCGCAAGTTTGCCAAAAGTTTAATTTGGAATGCATCAATATCTTAGAATTATGTGAAAGGGAGCACTGGGTGTTTTAAATAAAACCATGAAAGCAGTTATTTACGCTCGGTATTCGAGCGATAATCAGCGGGAAGAGAGCATCGAGGGCCAGATCCGAGATTGCAGGGCTTACGCTGAATACAACGGAATAGATATTGTCGGCGAGTACATAGACCGCGCTTTCTCGGCAAAAACGGACGACCGCCCCGACTTTCAGCGAATGGTATCCGACAGCTCTAAAAAGCTGTTCGACGTTGTCCTCGTCTGGAAGTTGGACAGATTTGCCCGTAACCGCTATGATTCTGCTTTCTATCGATATACTCTTCGCAAAAACGGGGTCAGGCTTATTTCTGTCAAGGAAAATATTTCAGACGGACCCGAAGGTATTATTCTTGAATCTATGATAGAGGG
>DVIU01000252.1 GCA_018711035.1 Candidatus Scatousia excrementigallinarum | reverse complement strand
CGTAAGCTGATGGCTGAGCAGATTTCAATTTATAGACGGACAAATGTCGTGCAAGCTACTACATTCTCCGAAAAAATTACTCTTCTTATGAACAGCTACTACAACGGGCTCATTACAAACGAGGAAGTTATAAAAGAACTGTTAAAGACGGCTGAGGAGATTTGTAAGTTAAAGGAAGAGGGCGCAGAGCTTGGGTTGACGGAAGAAGAGAAAGCCTTTTACGATGCGCTCACAAAGCCGGAACATATTAAAGACTTTTACGAAAATGACGAACTTGTGGCCATGACCCGCGAGCTTACCGAAATGTTGCGTAAAAATCGTACTATCGACTGGCAGAAGAAGGAGACGGCGCGCGCAGGGATGCGCAAAATGGTAAAGCGTCTTCTTAAAAAGTACAAATATCCGCCTGAAAAATACGAGGACGCAATTGAAACTGTTATCAGTCAGTGTGAAATGTGGACTGATAATGGCGATTAAAGGTTGATTGTTTAGTATGCTTTACAGGGGTTATGCTGAAAGCATAATCTTTATTGGGGCTTTGGGAGAGATAAAGATAATCGGTTGTATATCAACAATACGGTATTCTCGGAAGATATGGCTGATGACCATTGGCAACCATTGGAAGAAGTATTTAGGTAACTAATAGAAATGGTATAAAGATGAAGACACATAAAAAACACAAGGCTCAATTACAAGAGAATAGGCTGTTTATTCCGCTCAATATACTTTTCGGCTTAATATTTGTTGTAACAATTATTCTTTCGATTGTTGACAAATATGTTTGGCAAATAGATTGGGGAAAAGCTAATACAATAGATGTTCTGTGTGAGATTATTGCATCGGCAACTTTCTTTGTCGGTTCGATAATAGGTATTGCAATCCCATTGCAAAAAGAGAAACTTTATGGAATATCTTCTCAAGATTTTAGTAAATTGAGGGGAAAATACAGATATTCCGTTGCTCTAATAATTGTATTTTCTATTGTTTTGGCGGCATTAAATGGTATTTTTCTTGCTCTTGGGTTAATATTTGCTTGTTTGGGAGTATCGGCAATATCTATAGTATTCTGTATATATGTATCCGCTGTGGAAGTCCCATTGATGATGGGGCAAGAGAAAAGTTTAATCAAAACAGTTAAAAGATATGTTCATTGGCAGTTAAATGAAACAGAGCGATTGCCTACTGAAGGGAAAGAGGTGCTAAAATATCTATGTTGTGAAAAAACTTTAAAAGCTACATATGAAATCCTAAAAAATGATGATTATGAATTTAATAAGAAGCTGATACTCTCCCTATTAGAAGTTCAAGAGCAACAGGCATTTGACCTTGCAAAAATTGAAAGTAAAGAAGAACAGCGTAAAATTGCCTCTGCCTTACGTTCTAATGTCCGGGATATTTTGATTTTTAATTTTGACTTGACAGTAATTTTCGGAGATAATGCAAAGAATTATTCTTATCGGATTACGCGGGTTTTGTTTAGATTAGATGAGCTTTCTGATTTCTCAAAGATAACAAGAGAATTACTTGTAAATACAACGCTTAACTATGATTACGTAGATACGCAGTATAAGAAGGACTTTATTATGTCAGTGGTATTGCCAATGCTTCTTATATCTGTTACATCTGGAGATTTCGGCTTTGCGAAAGCAATGCGGCGCTTGTTGTCAGAAAATGAAATTATATTGGATGAAGAGAATTCCTTATCGCTTATAATGTCATTGATGAGTCTGCATTTTTACTATCTTTGTAACGGCGCACATGATGTTTCTCAAGAATTAAAAAGTAGAATAATTGAATTTATTAATTTTGAAGGAGTAGAGGACAATACAAAGATTGTTCCTTGGAAGAAGCTGTTTTTGCAACATACTGAGGAATATAAGGTTAAACTGGAAGAACTATTGCGTTATTTCAAACTAAGTGAGCATAATTGGGATGTTATGCTAAGGAATACAGGGGCTCACTTTGTTATTCTGTCAACAGAATATGTGTTACAGTGGTATTTGACTTGTTTATTGCATTCCTATTCTGTTTGGGATTTTGATTTTAATAGTATTTTAGTTAATGACGAAGTAAAATATTTCGTAAAAACACTGGGCGATAAAATATTTGAAAACAATCAAAAACCTCAATTAACAGAGCAAATGAAAAATATGGCTCAATTTTATGGATTGCGAGAGGATGCGTTTAACCATTTTATCGTTTGTGAAGAGCAAAAGCATAAACTTTTCGATGTCATAAATGGTCTGCATATTGATGACTTGAAGAGTAGGCAAAGGCAGGCACATGAAATTGATATCGGTGAACTTGTTAAAAAGTATAATGAAGAAATAAATCAAAATCTTGCCAATGAATGGGGCTATGACTCCAGATTGGAAGTCGCAAGTGAATCTCGATTTATGAATATGCTGCTTGAAAAATATAGTGAAGCTGTAAATTACAATGAAGTCGTTATAAAAAGTATATTAAATGCAACTTTTTATGAACTTGCAAAACATATTCCTAAGACAGTTATTGTGCGGAATAAAGATTTTGATTTAGAAATAAAAGCACTACTAAATAGGCACATTATAGCTACAACGCAAAATGTACAGTTTTCTGTTGGGTATTATATAAAGGATGGAGATATAAGGAAAAACTTTAGTGAGGTCGTCGATGGCGTTGAAAAAGTAAAGAGTAAGATTCTAATAGGTGACTACATTTTTACCGATAACCTATTATCATTTAAGTGTGAGTTTGTAAATGTACAATGGCGAGAGCTTACTCCCGAAGAGGTTAGTCTAAAAGCTGATACTTATAAGAGGGCTGATGGGCAGTATATTTATGAAGGAGCGCTCATAGCAAGGGAATGGTTGGAAACGTTTATCAAGGATCAGTATTTTATTTTATCCCTAGAGATGAGATATGCTATTAATGTTTTGCCTGACTCCATTTATAAAATCGAATTGTTTCCTGCGGATGACAGTAATGATACATAAGATTGAGTTGCTATAATGATTGGGAGGCTTGCCTGAATTTTAGTTTGATTTATGTTGTAACATAAATTATAATGTTGATAAATAAAGGATATAAAAAGATGTTACAAGAAAGCAATCGTATAGAGCTGAAAGAAAAACTGAATGATAAGCTCGAAAAGGAGATCTGCGCCTTTTTGAATAACCGCGAAGGAGGGACTCTGTATATCGGTGTCGCAGATGACGGTACAGTTGTCGGTGTTGAGGATGCGGACTTGCTCCAAAAGAAGGTTGCAGAGAGGATAAGGGACAACATTCTGCCCTCCGCGCTCGGCTTGTATGACGTCACGCCGCAAGAAATCGACGGCAAAACGATAATTAAAGTCGTAG
>DVIU01000251.1 GCA_018711035.1 Candidatus Scatousia excrementigallinarum | reverse complement strand
TTCTAACTCTAAAGAAAAAAGCAAATCCGAACCAATCGGTTCTTATCAAAAGTCTAATTAAAACCGAACACTTTTAAATACTCATATTGAACGCGACTTCACTTAACTTTGCATGTATTTGTTTATTTGTTCTTCGTAAGGGAAAGAAGGTGTTGAACCGTGTTTTGTTACAGATAGCGCTGCGGCTGCATTTGCTGCCATTATTGCCTCTTCTATAGTTTTTCCACGTACTAGATACGAAGCAAATACACCGTTAAAACAATCGCCCGCACCAACAGTATCTACCGCATTAACAGAATGTCCTTTAAATAATTTTTTTTGTGAGTTAGTTGATAAATACACCCCTCGCTTACCAAGTGTTACCAAAACAGATTTTACACCACAATCCAATAACTTTTGCGACGCTTCCTCTACACTTTCAAGGGTACTTGATTTTTTACCCGTTAAAATTTCCAACTCGCTTTCATTGGGGGTAAGATAATCTATTTTATTTAAAATTGAATTTGGAATCGGACAAGCCGGAGCCGGATTCAGCAAAACAGGTATCCCTAAATCAGCACACATTTCAATTGTTTCAAAATTTATACTTTGCGGAAGCTCCATTTGTATTAACACCATTTTAGCTTTTTTAAGATACGGTTCCGCGTCATGTAAATCTTTTTTGTCGTAAGCATGATTTGCTGCCGGTATAACAATTATTTTATTTTCCCCGGCGGCATTGATTTGAATCTGTGCCACAGAAGTAGCAATATGCGAACAAATTTTTACTCCCTTTAAACCGATTTTTTCTTCTTCAAGCAATTTCAGAAAAGCATCCCCGTTCGAATCGTTACCGATACAACCAAACATATCTACGCTACACCCTGCTCTACGAGCTGCGACGGCCTGATTTATGCCTTTACCGCCTAAATATACATGAAAAGTATCTCCTAAAACTGTTTGTCCTTCTTTTGGGAATTCTTTTACAGTAACAACATTATCTGCAACAAATGAACCTATTACTACTATATCAGACATGGTTAGTTCTTCCTCATACACTCTTTTTTCAACGACTCCCCTATCGCACCATTTGGATGAAACGAATAAAATTGTTCTCGTGTAAATTTATGTCGTGCCGCTATTTCGCAAGCAATTGCATCACCGAGAACCAATGCTAAGGTAGAAGAAACTGTAGGCGCTAATTTAAGGTGATCTGCCTCTTGCATATGAGGATATAATAAAGTATAATCACATTCTTTTGCAAGTTGGCTATCTTTACCTGAAGTTAGCGCTACAGTAATGATTCCATTGTGTCGTAAAGGCGCTATATTTTGACAAACTTCTTGAGTATTCCCGCTGTTCGAAATAAGAATTGCTATGTCTCCCTTGACAAGCATCCCCAAATCTCCATGCATCGCTTCGGAAGAATGAACGAAAATTGACGTAATTCCTAAAGAGGAAAAGGTTGCAGACAATTTTCTGGCAATATGTCCGCTTTTCCCTATGCCCATAAATACGATTTTACCTTTACATTTTTCCAGTAAAGTTATTACTTCTTCATAATTTTCGTCTAATTCTTCCAACATTACGTTCAATGCATCTCTTTCGGCTATGATGTATTCTTTTAACATTTTATGTACCGCCTAAAACTCGATATTTTTAAACAATTCAAAATTACTCATAACAAATTCTGCAAAAAGTGAATCAGCCCACCCAAACCAACTTCTCGTAAATTTAGTAGGGTCATCTTTATGAAAGCTTTCATGCATGTGATATGTTCCCGCATGCGTATTAATGAGCATCCTTAAAAGAGAAACTTTTTCTTCTTCACTCACAGAAGTCAAACCTTGTATGATCAACCCTAAAGGCCAAATATAATTTTCAGGCGTATGCGGAGACCCTATGCCCTCCGCAAATAAACCTTTATAAAAATACCGATTTGCTTTTGAAATCAAATAATTTCGCGTATTAGAATATATCGGATCATCCGCCTTACAATAGCCCAAATACGGCAACGATAAAAGTGAAGGGACATTTGCATCGTCAGCGATAAAATGGTTACCATAGCCATCTGTTTCGTAAGCGAAAATGCGACCGTTATTAGTTTCAACATAAGCACATTCGCTAAGACCTTTCTCTATGTCTGATTTGAGTTGAATGCACCGCTCAGCCATAACGTTATTTGGAATAATTTTCGTAAATACGTGAATTAAAAAGCGCATTACCACTACTATGAACATATTGGATGGAATAAGATAGCCATATGTGTTTTTATCGTCACTCGGACGAAACGCAGACCAAACCAAGCCGTTCTCTTTACAATTGGAACCTCGCCCGTTATTTTCCAAAGAATCGCGGGCAGAATTCTCGCGTATAAATGTATAATTTGACTTTTTAAAATGCTTTTGTTCTGTTTCGAATACAGTTAAAATTATTTCGACCGTCTTACAAAATTCCTGATCAAAAATAGTTGTATCACCTGTTATCGAAAAATATTTATCCGTCAGCCAAAGGGGATAACACAGACTATCGATTTCAAATTTTCGTTCCCAAACCCAATCATTGTTCAGGGTTAGATCTTTATGGCCATGACCGTTTTTCTCTTCATTAAAAGCATTGGCGTAGGGATCAATGGATATGTAAAAAAACTGCCTTTTAATTACGCCACGAATCATCTGCGACATATCATCATCAACGCCACATAAACCGATATAAGTGTTTACTTGCGCGGAAGAATCGCGCAACCACATAGCCGGAATGTCACCTGTAAATACATACGTACTTCCGTCTTCCTTTTCGCGTACTGTAGTAGTTAGGGTACTCAAAAAACAATTTCGAAAAAGAGTTGCAAGTTCTTTACTTTTCAGCTTTGCGCAAAAAAAATCTAACCATGCGTACGTTTTTTTGTATTTCAAATTTGTTGCTCTCCTTTCTTAATCTGATATCCCGCGATCAAAGCATAACATTCAGCAGTTGCGGCCTCTTGCAAAAGCGAAACATATTTATATTCATCTAATACTGCGCCAACACCCCAATTCGGCATAACGTATCCGTTTTCATCGCGACCGTTTTCCCAAGCAATATCTAAATTTTTTGCAAATGCCTCTACATATTCGTTGTTTCCATCGATGTTATACAGAGAAAGATATCCCTGTAACAAATATAGATTAAACCAAGGCGTAGCAGGAAAATACGATACTCCGTTTGAGTTTTGCATCGTAAAATAGGCAAAAGAACCTTCAGCTGTTTTTTTCGCGTCCTCCAAATACTCAGCGTTTCCGGTAATTTCATAAAGCATAGTACCTGCCCAAATCATAGTACCGCTATTGTACGTAAACTTTGGTTTCGATATTATTTCAGTACCAGTATTTTCATCATACGTTGCGTTATCCCAATATACGTTATCAAGCGGATCGCATAGAGTATCATGCGTCCAATCATAAATCCTCTTCGCCGCCTCAAGATATTTTTTATCTTCGCTAAGTTTATATTCTTTTAATGCCGCAACGATTGCAGGCCCACTGCTGCATGTATTTCGACTTGCAACAGATTCTTTCCAGAATATTCCCCCATTTACCGACTCGCCGCTGAGAACATAATCTGTAATATCCTTTGCAATAGTCCGACACTCAGAATCTTCACCTTCAACTTCAACAAAATCATACATACCCAAAGCAACCCATGCATTATCATCATAATACGGTTCAGACAATCCCACAGTGGCTGAATAGACACGTGCTTTACGAGGTAAACGGAACTCCTCCAAACCTTTTAACATCATGCTCATACGTTCTCGGTTTAAGCTATATTCCGGATCAAGCTTGGCCATTGTCCCCACCATTGTCAATACTGCTCCGTATGACCATAATGCTGCAGTACCGCTCAGATCTGAATCTATATCACCCGAAATATATTCCGGTACATATGCCATCATCCGATTGGAAGGCAACCAAAAATCCTCAAATATTTTTTCACTAAGATTTAAACTCTTACTATAATACGGATTTTCAATCTTTGAATTATTATCATTATCACCTTCATTTCCCGTTTCTCCGCAAGCAACGATCGAAAGCGACAACACTATTGCAACCAAGATGGCAAAAACTTTTTTCAATTCAATACCTCCTCTGCAGTTTGATTATTTTTGGAACTTTCCTCAACGTATTCCGCAAAGACCGCCATACTTTGTGCGTTTCCGCAGGCTTCGCGGCATCCCGTTTGGTATACCGGATCATCATCAGGTTTCATTGAACCATCCCAGCGATCAAAAATAAAACCAAAACGATCATAATAATTCTTGGTTACGGCATAATCGTAACCTTTCAAACAACCATCCATAAAACTTTTAAACGATTCTCCGCAATAACGATAAGCGTCAAGATATCCTTGAAAAAGATATACGCGAAACCACGCATTATCGCTATAAAATTCGCCTTCGACTGAAGAAGAAAGATGTTCATGCGCGAAAAGTGCCCTGCTTCCTTCAGCAATCGATATTGCTTCCGCAAGATAATCTTCCTCTTTTGTTATATCATATAACAATGCTGCCGCTGAAAGCATACATCCGCTATTGTACGTAAATTGAGCTGTTTGAATATTTCCCGCACGATCAATACAGTCAAAATATGTACCCAACGCTTCATTTTTTAGCGTACTTCGAGTCCATGCAAAAATTTTTTTCGCCCAATCCAAATGACTCGTATTTTTTGTATATTTATAAAGCAAAGCGGCATTCATAGCACTGGGCGCATTGATACAAGTATTGCGGACGTAATCTTTATCTTCTGTCGTTTTAGGATCGAATTGCCGCCAAAGCAATCCGCCCCCCAAATCTTCCTGCCAACCGGTATAAATAAATTCTTGAATTTCAATAGCCTTATTTAACAAATCTTGTTCGCCGAATGCAGCATACATTTCTAAAAGCCCGAATACTAACCATGCGTTGTCATCAAAAAATATCGGGCTTTCTTTGCCGTTATCAGAAGCATAGGCGTTTATTCCGCTACAAGAATACCACTCTAACTCTTCCAATGCATTACGGGCAAGCATTTTTACATTTTCATTTCGCGGGCTGACCTTAACAAGCTTTGCTACAGCTGTAAAATAAGCTCCATACGTCCATAAAGTTGCCCGACTATCCCGATTGGTATTTTCCGTTAAGCTTTCATTATCCGTTCGGCAATTTTTCTCTATTGCCTGTATTTGATCAAATGATTGCTCCGCATAATGATTCGGAAAAGGTTTTTCTGCCGGCTTTTGTTCGGGGTTTTCAGGTGCACACCCCACTATCCCAAATAAAAATATACTTAATAAAATACTTACAATTTTTTTCATAACCCTATAATTATTGAAGGGAATGAAATATTCTTATTTCATTCCCTTCACCTTTATCTGTACTTCAAGTACTTTTTATTCCCTTCTTTTTTTGCGCAAGCAAAGAACAGCCACTACTACCAAAATTGCAACAACTGCGAAAGCCATTGTCGTTCCGCCCACAAAAGAACTGCATCCGCCAGGCTCTTCCGTATCACCGTCACCCGGCTCTTTATCTTGATCATTATCATCAGGGTTGGGTTCCGGTTTGGGATCTTCCCCTACAACTATATCAAGATCAACGCTTTCATCACCATTTACGATCGTGCCATCACTGTCGGCAAATCCGCCTGCCACGCCATTAACATAGGCATCACCTACTGTATTAACATAGCTATAAATCGTTCCTTTTTGGAAATTTTGGAAAGTAACAACGATTTCAACCGGTTCACCGTTTTTCTCACGCTCAACCGTAACTTCGAACTCGTCACTTATCGGCATACCAAAATTGCCGGATTCGTTATTTCCACCTTTCGTCGCATACGTATCCAAAATCATGTTGCGTACAATGTAAGCTTTTTCAAACGGATTTGACATTACCATAACGGTTAACTTTTGCTGTCCCCAAGCGGTAGAAGTAGAACTGCCCGCAATATAACTTTGCGTTATACCGTTTGCATTCCATTCATGCCCCTGCGCTACCGCTCCTGTATACAGCTTAAAGCCGGTATCCGTTACTCTCTCGTACTCAGCCAAATAGCTTTCATAAATTCGCAAAATCTCATGTTCAAAATCAGCTCCGCCTTTTGCAACATTCGAACGGCTTTCCATGCGGCCAATATTTCTGTCAATTTCATTTCCTTTACTTCCGACCGCCTTATCATATTCGATCGTAGCTTCACCAGCCTCATCGATCATTACATATCCGAAAGTAAAGTTGCAATACGTTTTATTTTCATATGTATATTGACGTGCAATAGGAAGTCCTGTCTTTTTATATCCGCCCAAATCTTCAATAGCAGTGAGTACATTGCCAAAAATAGCGACGGCAGGATTATCATAAGAACTCTGTATAATGACACCGTTTTCGAACTCTTGAATTACATAATAAATGTCCGACCCGTCCCCCAATTCATCCTTAAAGGAACCTATTGCGGCATTCTTTGTAGGTTTGCCCAAATTATGATCGTTACGTGTATTCGCCATCTGATACGCGTCAGCAAAACCGTCGGTTATGAGCGCCGCCACAGTCTTACTATAAGCGGTTGAGCCGAAAACCGTTTCGGTGCCCTCTTCCAATGAACCAAGGCCATTATTTCGAACAACTTCTTCTCCGGACGCATCAAAATAATACTTTGTTGTAATCAAATAATCTTTCTCGGCATACACCGGAACGCCGTTCTCTTTACAAGCCGCCTCAAAAGTTCCGTTTGCTCCAACCCATGCTTCGTATAATTTATCTTTAAATTCGAATGCATCCGCTTCGTCATCGTAATATACTTTGACTACGCCATCTTTTGCGCTATACGTCGCCGCCTTATAGGTACCTTCTCCGTTTAAAATAGGCGTTTCAGGATCAACAGGCTGATCTTTTACGATTCCATGCCCGACCAACGCTTCTTCTACAGAGTTATACCCTTCCATCCATGCAATGTAATCATTTCCTTTTATACAGGTATAATCATCCGCAAGATCTTCTTGGTAAATTATGGCCGCTGAATATGTTTGATACTTTACATTTTTATAAACTGTCGTTTTACTTACAGGGAAACCTACTCCCGAAAATGTATCATCTGCATTTACTTTATTTTCCCCTTCTTTGAAATAGGCTCCTATATATCCACCGGCTGTAGTAGTAAAATCAGCATTATTGATAATATATACATCATCATACCAATTTCCTACAATTACAAAAAGGTTATAGCCCCCAGCTTTCGGTCCGCACTCGCTTGAATTTAATTTCAGCATTGCACCCCGTCCCATGAATTCATGCATGGGATGATTAATTTTTTGATCAGCTATAGGACCTCCAAACCCATTATAAGGAATACCGCCATCATCAATAAATTCACCGACTGCAGCGAGGCGTTCTTCCGTTTTACGAACTTGTTCGTCTTGAATATGCAAATATGTAGTATTGTAGGTCTTCGTCTCCCAATTATCTTCAAAAGACGCTATAATTCGGGACATTTCTGTTCCTTTCGGAGATACTGCCTTATCAACCACGAATTCTGCGGCACCGCCGTCAACCACTTTTATGTAGCCGTATTCAAAATTTTGATAGATAGTATTCTCAACCGTAAACTGACGTGTAACAGGTGCACCCGTTACATTCAAAGCGGAATTATCCTGTACCGCTACGACTTTTTGATACATTTCTTTCGAAATCGGAGCCGCAGCATAATGAGGACTTCTATCTAAACGCGCTTGAATAATATAGCCGCCTTCAAACTCTTGTTCATAATAGGTTTTTTCTGAAGTGCCAGTGTCATATTTACCGTTCGTTTTAAGATTTGCAATCGTATAAGTTTTTGCCTTAACCGCAGATACAGGCAAACCAAGTTCATATTCATCTGCGTTATAATTGACTGCAAATTTATAAGCATCTGCAAAACGATCTGTCAATCTTTCCGCCGTAACTGTCAAATCCGCATAATCTTCCGGTAATTGACCGACTGTAAATGTATAGTTATTGACAGTGTCTTCCTTATTCTCAAATATTGCTGTGTCTGTGATCAGATACTTTGCGCCACCACTTTCTATAATATCTGTAAGAATCACGCCGTTCGGTTCGCCATCGCCTTTCCAAACAGATAATAAATTTTCATCCGCTACAGACAAAGCCCTGCCCTTCATTTCGTTCATGAAAATTGCACCGGAATCGAATTCTTGACCGATCAAAACCCTGTCGCCGTCTTCAACATAAACAGACATAGCTCCTTTGGAATTGCCCAAATCTTCAGAAGCCTTCTCCATTTCCTGTTGAATGTGCACCTTATGTGCCTCGGCATATGCGGGCACCTCATCCATCACTCCGACAGCTTGCGTATCGGCAAAAGCGATAACACCGCTTATCGAAACTGACATCAAAAAAGCTAATCCTAGGCCGATAAGCCCTTTAAACTTTTTTTTGTGCATAATTCCCTCCTTTTAAAATTATTCTTTGATACCTGAAAAGGTTATGCTGTTCATAAAATACTTTTGGAAAAAGATAAACAAAACCAATACAGGTAATGTTGCCACCATTGATGCTGCCATAGACACTGCATAGTTATCCGCAGGGAACGTTCTTATAAACGTCGAGAGTACTAATTGTCTGTCCGGTAATACTACATAAGGCATCAAGAAGTTATTCCATCCGCCCTGAAAACAGAGCACAGCCATTGTCGCAATCGCGGGTTTTACCAACGGTACATAGATGCGAAAACAAATTATCAGCTCATTTGCTCCGTCAAGAGCAGCGCTTTCTCCAAGTTCATCCGGTATTCCGATAAAAAATTGCCGCATAAAAAAGATATTAAATACGCCTGTAGCACCCGGTAATATAACACCCCAATAACTGCCCCATAAATTCAATACCCGTATTACCACAAAAGTAGGAACCATGGTGATGATTCCCGGAATCATCATCGAAGACAAAAATACTTTAAATAACGCTTTATGTCCCTTAAACCGTAATTTTGCAAAGGCATAAGCCGCTAACGTACAAAAAACCAAGTTCGTCAGCATACTTATTCCCGTCAAAAAACTCGTGTTTATCACAGCTACAATAAAAGCATTTGCTCTGTACGCATTACGATAAGAAAAAACATACTTATAATGTTCAAGCGTTGGATTATTAATCCATAACTTGATCTCAGCCGATACAATCTCTGAAAGAGGTTTTAAAGAAGTAGAAAGCGCCCATATCAGCGGGAACAAAAATATAAACCCAAACCCGATTCTTAATATCCAAAGAATTGCGTCCAACAAAATTGTCTTATATAGCTTTCTTCGGTGCAGTAAATTTTTTTCTAAATTTTCTGTCGTTTCCATTCCTTCACCGCCTTAAAAATAAGATTCTTTGTTAAACCGCTGAAAGAAAAACGTGATTATCATAATAAAGATAAATAAAAGTACAGACTGAGCACATCCTAATCCCACCGAAGTTCCTTTTACAGCTGTTTTATAAATTTCGTAAACCGGCGTTGTGGTGTTCGCATCCAATGCCAAAATGGGCTCAAACATTTGCGGTGCCCCGATCAAAGCTAACGTTGATGCAAAAAATATTGCGGGCCAAATACAAGGTAAGGTAATGGAAAAAAACGTTCTCCACGCAGAAGCCCCGTCAACTTTCGCCGCTTCCTGCACGCTTTCAGGCACGTTACCCAAGGCTGCTATAAATAATACCATGTTTCCGCCAAGCGAACCCCAACATGCCATCAGTATAGGACCCCACAAAGCCGTAGCACTGTTGTTCAGTAATATTTTACTAAAGTCCGCACCAAACGCGCCGTTTAGGAATTCAATAAAATTATTTATTATGCCATTCCCGTCTAACAGATATCTCCAGACGGTAGCACTCGCAATAACAGAAGTTATACCAGGAATATAGAAAATACCGCGAAATACTTTTGTTAACGGAAGTTTTTTAAATACGATCAATGCCAATACAAGACTCATTACAATTGTATACGGCACTGTCGTAAACGTGTAAATAACGATATTGAGCATTCCGTTCCAAAATTCAATGCCTGTTGTAAAAATATATTTAAAATTATTGAACTCTTTAAACTGAATTCCTTCAAAGCTGATACCGTTAAAATCAGTGAGAGCTAGAACAAATACCAAAACAATCGGAACCAGCGTAAACATTATAAATATGATCGTACAGGGTATTACAAATAAATAACCCAAATAGTCTTTTTGTGTAAATTTCCACTTCCGCCGTACCGATTCTTTATTCGCTGTTTCATTCACCATGGCTTTACTCTCTATAAAATTCAAGAATTTCGTTGCCTGCTTTTTCCATGTCTTTCAAGCATGCCGCTATTTTGTCATCTGCTGTTTCACCACGATATGCATTAGAAAAAAGTAAGCCATCGACTTTTGACATAATGACAGATGTTTCAATCGACGTATAGCCAAGCGTTTTAGGACGCGCTTTTAAATAAGGTAACACTTCTATCGCATTGCGCACATTTGGAACTTCCTTCATCGATTCATCATTGATAATTTCTAATTTTGCCGGTATTAAACCCGATATTTTACTCCATTCGACCGCATTTTCTGTAGTGCAGACCCACCAATTAATAAGATCCCATGCCGCATCCTGCTTTATTGAGGTGGTAGGAATTGCTAAACCAAATCCGCCCATTAACCCGCCGAGTTGTGAATTTGGAGTAACTCCTTCCGGAGCAAGTTCTGCCGAAGGCCCCTTCGGGAAAGGTATAAATTCATACTCGAATGTTCCATCGGAATATTGATCGTAAAAATTAGTTCCGTTCAGCAATGAATTTACTTGAATTGCAATTTTTTGCGTCAAGAAAGGATCATTGGGGCCGCCGCCTGTCGCAAGCGCTTCGTCAAATACTTTATCTTCATTATTCAATTGCCAAAAATATTTTAGTACTGCACGCCCATAATCGTTGTCTACGGTTAATTTTGTTTCGTCTTCGCTGAGAATTTGGCCCCCTGCCGTCATTAAAAACGGATAAAATGAGCCGGCCATTTTCATATTCATACCGGCACGAGTCATACCGGTCTTATTTGCGGGATTTGAATAAACCGTCAAGGCATTGGCTGCTGTACGCAATTCATCCCATGTCGTCGGCAATTTTTCAATTCCCGCCGCGTTGAGAGCAGTTACATTAACCCAAAGCCCCCACACGTCGATATCGAGCGGAATTCCATAATGTTTACCGTCTAACATCATTTCTTCCATTGCCTCGCTTTGATAATCCGCAGCATTTACTCCGCTCTCTTGCATGTAATCGTCTATACACACAAAACGATCTTCATTAATATAACGAACCGTTTCCCATCTATCCCAAATAACAACATCTGGGCTTTCCGCTCCGTTAGCAACAGACTTCAGCTTCGTATCCAAGTCGGATTGGGGTACAAAATACACTTCTTTCCCTGTTGCCTGTTCATACTTATCCATCATCTGCTGAACCAGTAACTCGTTGGCTCCGCCCCAATAAGTGCTGTTTGCCCAAATCACTAAATCGTCATCACCGACACCGTCCCCAAATACTCCACCGTCACAGCCCGCAGCAAATAAAGTAAAACTCATAAGAAATGCCGCGATTACTGCGAAAATCGATTTTTTCATTTTTTTTGTTCCCTCCATTTTTTAAATTAATTTTTTTGCGCAAAGAATTAATAAATCAGCAAAGACTAAATACGGTATATTCATTTTCAGACCAAGCAACCAAATTACCGTTTTCATTCATCAAGTTTTTTAACTTTATGGTGATTTTATTTTTCCCTTGCGT
>DVIU01000250.1 GCA_018711035.1 Candidatus Scatousia excrementigallinarum | reverse complement strand
GAAATTCAATTATATCTTATAAAAAGAAATATACCCTGGATGCGATTCTAACGCATGACCTACCGCTTAGAAGGCGGTTGCTCTATCCAGCTGAGCTACCAGGGCTTGGATCCAGAGGAATTTTCCAGACGTTTGGTTTCTGTGGGGTATCTGTATTCATTCCTCATAGTTTTTATATTAGCATAAACATTTTCTTTTGCAATATTTATTTATTTTTTTTCTTTGAACTTTCCTCGATAAATCGGAATGAAGCCTAACAAACAATATTCTGTTATATCCGGATAATAATAAAACCGCTTCATCAGTGTGATTCCACAGAATCTGTATCTGTCACGTCTTGCATATTTATAACCGGTCAAAAGTTTCAAATTCTTTTCTTTAGCAAATTCTAACATTTCTTTTTCTGAAATTGCATAATCTCTCGCGTTTTGCTCTGATTTAGTTGACATGATTGATGTAGGATTTTTTCTGTAATAATAAAACGAACCCGGAACTGTTACTACACCATCCAAATAATAGATAGCTTTTATACACCATATCACATCTTCATAAACTCTGCCCACAGGAAATTTTACATCACTTGCAACAAGTTTATCACGTTTATAAATCTTATTCCAAACGTAGCTATATATTGGAGCATTGGTTAATTCATTCTTTTTATCTGAATCTCTAGAAAATTCTTCTTTAGTATAAATTAATTTATTACGCTTTCTGTTGCCGGTAACTCTTATTATACTGCTGCAAGCGATATCACTGTTATATTTCTTTGCTGCCGAATAAAGTTCAGCAAGATAATTTTTATCAACCCAGTCATCAGAGTCAATAAAGCTTATATATTCTCCGTTAGCTAGGCTTATACCCTGATTTCTTGCAGCAGAAATCCCTTCATTTTGTTTATCAATAACACGAATGCGTGAATCTTTGGCTTCATATTCTCTTAATATTTTCAAAGAATTATCTTTGGAGCCGTCATTAATACATATAATTTCTATTTCTTTTAATGTTTGGGTTATCAGAGAATCAAGACACTGGCCAATATATTTTTCAACATTATATACAGGAACAACAACTGAAATTTTTATATCGTTCATTTTTTAACTCCAAACATTTCTGCTTTCATAATATTCCATTTTAAATTCCAATATGAAATACCCTCCGGTAATGAAAACTTTGTCCACCAACTATTCGGGTAATTCTTTGATAAATATTTTTGCAATTCCTGAACAGCATTATAAAAAGCGGTAGAAATATTTTCGTCCGATTTTGTATACCAGGAAAGTGCTTTTTTAAAATATTTGCTAATAATAAAGATTTTGTATTCTTCTTCAATATTCAAATCATCTAAAAGCTTCTCAATCGCATAGACATTATATATCGGAGAAAGACTCTTTTTTTTATTAACAGCAGTAATCGCTCCGGCACGGCTTTTTATATAATAGTAAAGGTTTGCACGTACAACTTTAATTCTTTTTGCGCAAAGCATGGAATGAATAAAGAATAACTGGTCTTCACCATTCTTAATTTCTTGAAAACGGATATCATTTTCTTTTATAAAATCAGTACGGTACATTTTGCTCCAGGCTGTCGGCGGGTATTTAAATATATTTTTACGATTAAAAATATCAGGAATTTTAGCAAAGTCATACCCTCCGCGCGTACAGGATATTTTTCCTTTTTTTTCGCGAACAGAAAATGCGCCAAAAACAACAACATCAACCTCATCATTTTCTACAGAGGAAAGACATTTTTCTACAAGAGTCTCACTAATCCAATCATCAGAATCAACAAAAATTGTGAACTTACCTGTAATGTACTTCATACCCTCATGACGTGCTGAAAACAATCCTCCGTTCTTTTTATTAAAAACTTTTATACGACTGTCTTTTTTAGCGTAGGAATCTAAAATTTCAGGAGAACTATCTGTTGAACCGTCATTCACACATATTACTTCAATATCCTTGAAAGTTTGATTAATAATACTTTCAAGACATTTTGGCAAATACTTCTCAACATTATAAACAGGAACAATAATTGATACCTTAGGCATAACATTTTAATAATATTATCAGCAAAATATAATGTCAACTTTAGCATTAAGGATTATAACGCCGTAAGTAAATGTAACAATTTTTTAATATATGCAAAAAAATTTTTTTAAAGTTTTAATATAAAATAAAGTTTTGAGGGGTATAAAAATGAGAATTCATGCAATAAATGGTCTAAACTATGTCTTACCGGCAGATAACAGAAAGAAAACAACTATCATCCAAAATAACTGCCTAAACGATAGTTTTCAAAAACAGAATATTTATAATGCAATATCTTTTACAGGTGTTGACGGTAAAGGCAGAGTAAAACAGCGCGGAATGCTGTTTCATATTTCCAGTCTGCCTGCAACGCGCTCTTATTGCGGTCAATTTTTAGATAAACAGACAGACGAATTTATTGAATTTCTTCAAAAATCACATCAGACTCACTGGATTATGAATCCGCTTTTTGCATTGGGAAACGATTTATGTCCATATAACGCTTCCGGCAGATTTAGTAAAAACAAATATCTTATAAACCTCAACGAACTTACAAAATCCAAATACGGTAATCTCTTAAAAGAATCAGAACTGCCTGATGATATAACAGCTCCGCTTTTCACAATGGATATGCTAAAGCGGCAAAAGGATCCGAGATTTGCAAAAGCATACTCAAGGTTTGAAAAACTAGATTCAAGTCATCCTCTCAAGGTCGAGTATAAAAAATTTGAAAAAGAAAATGATGAACTGTGGCTTAATAAATATGCCGCCTATGATGCTTTGTCCGAAAAATACGGTACCAATTGGAAAAAATGGCCTAAAGATATACAAATGCTTCCTGAAAAAGTAAAAGACGGCGATACAACGTTTGAAGAATATTTTAAAGGTAAAGATTCTGATAACTTTAAACGATATAAATTTGAGCAATTTTTATATGATAAACAATTCACTGAATTTAATAATCAATTAAAAAGCAAAGGTATACGTCTAATTCTTGACTTAGCAATCGGAGTTGATCCGAACGGGGTTGATACGTGGGCAAATAAAGATATATTCCTTCTTGATAAAAACTATAATCCGACAAAAGTAAGCGGCTGCCCGCCGGAAGCGGCTTATCCTTATACACAGGTTTGGAATCATGCACTTTATAATTACGATTCTCCAGAATTTTGGACTTATCAGGAAAACTCACTGAAAAAACTTCTGAAAGAAGGCGATTTAAGACTTGACCACTTTGTCGGTTACATAAATAGAGCAGAAATTCCTACAAAATATGAAACTCCTGACGGTCGAATACTAAAAGACAGCGAAATTTTTGCACCAAAAGAAAATGGCGGAATGGGAAAAGATTTCTTCAAACCGGACTGGATTGTAAGAATTGATAAGAAAACAAATTCCCGTGGCGAAAATATGTTTGAATTATTTAAGCGCGTTGCAAAAGAACAGGGGCTCAACCCGTCTGACTGCTATATACTTGAAGATTTCGGCCCTCTAGCCGAAACAGAAGCATATAAAGAATTCAAAAAAGATTTCGCAGAAGACTTCGTAAGCCAGAGAATTCCTATCGCAATGGGAATAGGGGAAAATATTAATAAACCTCAGGATAAAACAAATATTTCAAATCCTAAAAATCTCGCAGGCCAGAAAAATATTGCACTTTTAACAGGAAATCATGACTTGCCGCCATTAAGAGAATACGTAGACCTCTTGTTGGATAACAAACCGAAAAATCTTAACGGTGACAATTCTCCGATGTTATTTAGAAAATTCTGCAAAGAAGAACTTCATTTGACAGATGAAGAACTGAAAAACAGAGATGTAGTAATGAGAGAATTGATGAAATGGCATTACACACGTGAAAATGTAAAACAGGTTCAAACAACTCTACAGGATGCACTTGGCTTATATTTCAGACCGAATATTCCGGGTTTCTGGAACGGAATGGAAGATAAATACAAAATGAAAACAACAGCAGAAGCATTACTGCCATTCTGGAGCAGAGTTTTCCCTAAAGATTTTCTCTCACGAACTGAGAAAACGGGAATAAATCCTGGTTATAAGGATTTAGCAGATGATTATATAAAAATGATGGACGATTTATTTGAAAAATCTAACACGACATGTTAAAATTAAAAAGGACAGATTAAAACAAGGAGGATTAATAAACATGTTTAAAACTATTGCCATCACTGGATTTCTGACAGGGGGGGGGGGGTAACGCTCATAGACAAGGATTTACGTTAGCTGAGGTGCTTATTACACTCGGTATTATCGGTGTTGTTGCGGCAATGACTCTGCCGGCGCTTATTAACCAAACTCACGGCAAGGAGTTGGAAACGGGTTTGAAAAAAGCTTATACCGTTTTACAGGCTGCATATAATAAAATGACTTATGACGAAGGACAGATTGTTAATAATACAAATTATCCCGCACATACATTTATGCCTAAATTTAAAACTTATTTCAAAATTTCAAAAGACTGTAACTTTGAATCCTGTGAAAGCGATTTCACTGATGAAGAAGGAACGAACAGAGTTTCACAAAATTATAAAACATATAATAATAAAAAAATGCGTAACAGTTTATTAGATGACGGACAGGTTTTTGTCAGCGACGGAATGTTTATTATGGTAGAAAATATGACCGGAGGTAAACTGCTTCTAATAAGCATTGACGTAAACGGGTATAATAAAAAGCCAAACCGCTGGGGACATGATTTATTTACTTTTCAGATTACGGACAATGGAAAACTGCTTCCAATGGGCGCAAAAGGAACATCATATGATAGTGTTAACAACTGTTCCTCAACAAGCACAAGTACCACCAACGGTATAGGCTTTACATACAAAGCTCTAACAGACAAGAATTATTTTCGCAATCTTCCGAAATAAACTTTTGCATAACATCTTTGTTTAATATATATTTTAATTAGATATGTAAACAAAAGAGGAATTAAAAATTATGCTAACCGGAAATGAAATAAGAAAGTTATATTTAGATTACTTCAAAAATAAACACCAGCATACAGTTGTTGAAAGCTCAAGCCTTGTGCCTGATAACCCTACAGTATTGTTGACAACTGCGGGTATGCTGCAATTTTTGCCTATATTTTTGGGAATTGTTAAATCCCCTTACGACCCTGCACGCGCAACTTCCTGCCAGAAATGCGCAAGAGCCGGCGGAAAAGATTCGGATATAGAAAATGTTGGCCGCACTCCGCGCCACCACACTTTCTTTGAAATGTTAGGGAATTTCTCTTTTGGCGATTATTATAAAAAAGAAATTATCCCATGGGCGTGGGAATTTGTTACAGAAGTTCTCAAACTGGATAAAGACCGCCTGTGGATAACAATTTTTGAAACAGATGATGAAGCTTACGAAATATGGAGAAGCGTAGGCGTTCCGGCTGAAAGAATTAAGAGAAAAGGTAAAAAAGATAACTTCTGGGGACCTCCTGGAGCGTCAGGTTCTTGCGGGCCTTGTTCGGAAATTCACTACGACCTTGGCGAACAATACAAATGTGATAACCCGAATTGCGGAATCGATACCTGTGAATGTGACAGATGGGTTGAGATTTGGAATCTTGTATTCACAGAACTCTATCAGGATGAAGAAGGCAACCAGTCTCCTTTAGAAAGCAAAAACGTTGATACCGGAATGGGATTGGAACGTATTACAATGGTCTGTCAGGGCGTTGCCTCAACTTTTGAAACAGATCTTTTAAAACCAATTCTGGATAAAGTTTCCGAGATGAGCGGAGTTCCTTACAAAAAATCAGAAAAAAACGATGTGTCATTGAGAATTATTACAGATCATGCAAGATGTGTTTCATTCCTGATTTCTGACGGTGTAATTCCGGGTAACGAAGGCAGAAGCTATGTACTCAGAATGATTTTACGCCGCGCATTGCGTCACGGGAAAATCCTCGGTATGGATTTGCCGTTCCTCTACAAACTCGTCGATGTTGTTGTAGAAAATTACGGCGAAGCTTATCCTGATTTAGTTAAAAACAAAGCTAAAATTATTGATACTATCAAAAAAGAAGAAGAACGTTTTGCAAAAACACTCGACCGCGGCTACAAAATGCTTGATGAGTTTATAGCAGCAAAAAAAGATATTGACGGTGAAAGTGCATTCAAATTATATGATACTTACGGCTTCCCGTTCGAGTTGACAAAAGAAATTGCAGAAGAACAGGGATTAAAAGTTGATGAAGACGGTTTTAAAACAGCTATGCAGGAACAAAAAGACCGCGCCAAAGCAGCAACTGCAAAAATCAGTGTTACCGGCGATATAAAATACGCAAAACTTGAAGATGAAGTAGGCTCAACAGAATTCGTCGGCTACGAAAAGAATGAAGCTGACGCAAAAATTCTAGCAGCAATCGAAGGTGAAGGATACGTTGATATTGTACTTGATAAAACACCTTTCTACGCAGAATGCGGCGGGCAGGCAGGAGATAGCGGATATATTGAAAATGATAACCTCAAAGCCGAAGTTTTAACTACATTTAAGGTTAATAATTTATTTGTGCACCGCTCTAAAGTCATTAACGGTGAAATCACAATCGGCGAAACTGTTAAAGCAAACATTGATGTTCCGCGCCGTGAAGAAATCAGGCTTCACCATACATCAGCCCACCTTCTACAGTCTGCATTGAGAAAAGTTCTCGGGGAAGAAGTTCATCAGGCAGGCTCTCAGGTTGAACCTGACAGAATGCGTTTTGACTTCACATTCTCACGTGCAATGACACCGGATGAAATTTTCAAGGTAGAGGAAATACTTAACAACTGGGTTGCCAAAGGTTTGAATGTTCACACAGATGTTATGGACATTGAACAGGCAAAACTCACCGGCGCAACTGCTCTATTCGGAGAAAAATACGATGAAGTGGTAAGAGTAGTTTCTATAGGTAACGAAACCTGTATTTCAAAAGAATTCTGCGCCGGCACACATGCGAGAAATACGCGCGACCTCAGACTTGTAAAAATAGTTTCAGAAGGTGCAATAGCCGCAGGCACAAGACGTATTGAACTCGCGGTTTCACGCGCGGCATTTGAATTTATGAATGCAAAAGTTAAGGAAATGGATAAACTTTCATTAATGTTCAAAACACATTATAATGAAATCTTTGAACGTGTGGAAAAACTTCAGGAAGAAAACAAAGAACTTCAAAAAGAATTGGCTTCCGTTAAAGAAGAAAACGCACGCGCAAAATTTGCCACATTCCTCTCAAAAGCAGAAGACATTAACGGTGGAAAATTATTCATTTCCAAAATTGAAAATATTGACGGAAATGCTCTCAAAACCGGAATTGAATTTATGTCTCAAAAACTCGGTGAAAGCATAATTGTACTGGCTTCTGAGAGAACAGTTGCAGTAAAAGTTTCTGACAGTTTTGTGAAAAAAGGTGTCAATGCCGGTAAAATCGTTGGTGAAATTGCCCGCTTTACCGGTGCAAACGGCGGCGGAAGACCTAATTTCGCTCAGGGCGGCATAAAAGATTCATCAAAACTCGATGAAATTTTATCTAAAGTTGAAAATGATATTAAAAATGGAGAATTATTACATGCTTAAAGGTTTCGGTATATTAAATGAATTTGGCCAGCCTACATTACAATGGGCTAAAAACGTAAAAACATCTAAACCCGCGAAAATGAGCAGTATTGATGACTTTAACAAATATTTTGACAAGAAAATTTTTTCAAACAAATTTGAGAGAAGTCCTAAAACCGATACTGTAACCAAAAGCAGCAATATTGAGAAAACAGATATTCCTGATTTACTGCCTGATTTATTTGGCGGCTCTTATAAATAGTCATAAGGAGGAAATTTTATGACAGTATTAAAAATCGAACGCCTCACGCATAATCGTTTTGTGCCTGAATACAAAACCGAAGGTGCGGCAGGAATGGATTTATGTGCGGCAATTACGGAGCCTGTAACATTAAAGCCTCTTGAACGTGCTTTGATACCTACAGGATTGAAAATAGAACTTGAACACGGTTATGAAGCACAGGTTCGTCCGCGTTCCGGCATGTCAATTAAGCACGGCATAACGCTCATTAATTGTGTTGGAACAATAGATGAAGATTACCGCGGAGAAGTTTGTATTCCTGTTGTAAATCTTTCCGATGAAACCTACACTATTCAGCCTGATGAAAGAATTGCACAGATGATTATTGCGCGTGTCGAACAGGCTAAAATTGAAGTCGTTACGGAGTTAACAGAAACTGTCAGAGGAGCGGGCGGTTTTGGTTCTACAGGCAAATAAAATCAAATTTCTTTTAATATTGCTTTTGCCATTATTTTTTGCAATTGCGGTAATTGTTTTGTCGCATTTTCATCTTTACAATTGTATATGGAAAACAATTACAGGACATGCCTGTCCGGGCTGCGGAATGACAAGGGCGTTTTATAGTTTACTCCACGGCAATGTCAAAGCTGCATATGAATACAATCATTTAATTATAATTGTTGTGCCGCTTTTTGTTTATCTGTGGATTAAACTGCTGATGAAAAATACGCCTTATAAATGAGTTATTATAAAGCTTACGGTGCTAAAATCTAGCTGTATTGTTTTTGGAATGAAAGGTTATTGAATATGGAAAATAACACAGTTGAAAAAGAGCAGGTAATTTATGCCGCGCCGCAAAAAAGTTTTACAGTTACATTATTATTAAACTTTTTCCTTGGTTTTTTGGGTATTCACAGATTTTATACAGGTTATATCGGAATAGGCATTGCTCAATTGCTAACCTTTGGTGGATGCGGAATTTGGACATTAATTGACTATATTATGATTATAGCCAATAAATACAACGATAAAGATGATAGACCTCTTGCGGATTATAACAAACAACTGGCAATAGGCTCACTAATTGTAATCCTTATATTATCCCTTGCATGTATAATCTTTAATTAGGCTCAAACTCAATCATTAAGAGGATGACACCCGCGCCCCCCCCCCTGATAGTATTGTATACGTTACAATTTTAAAAGAAAGGAATTAAGTTATGACTATTTACAATGAAACAGCAGGGGCACAAAAACAACAGGAAATGCAAGGCGTTACAGGCGGGAAAAGGAAAAACTGGCTGGCAACAATGTTATTATGCGCCTTCCTCGGCCCGTTAGGTATTCACAGATTTTATACCGGCTACCCTGTTATCGGTGTTGTACAACTGCTAACCCTCGGTGGATGCGGATTATGGGCAATAATTGATTATATAATGCTCCTTGTCAATAAATTTAATGATAAGAATGAGCAGCCTCTTGAAGATTATAATAAAACAATTGCAATTGTATTCTTTATTTTGACAGTTATTGGAGTATGTGTTGCATTAATATAACTTGATAAATAATAAAAAAAGCCTCGAAAAAATCGAGGCTTTTTATTTAAGAAGGAGGAAAATTATTTTTCTTTCGATGTAAAAACAGATATTCCTTTTAGATTTTCAACATCAAAATTAGTTTTTATTAAATTATCAAATAAGTTAGGTTCTGCAACCTGCTTCTGATTTTTCCAGTAATCTTTATCAAGCTGCGGCAATCCGTGCGGTTCAGGTATATTGCTGTTAAATTCAACCATATAGTGTTCCTTATTTTTCTGTGTTATATAACGTCCATAATCAAAAATTTCTTTAATTGGAAGCAAAAAATTTTACAAATTTTTACAACTAATCCCTTCTAATATTCAAAAGCATTTCGTTCGGAATAAATACATCATTCAGACCGATATTAGCATTAACAAAGACAAATTCCAAACTCTCCCCGTAAGCCACATCAAGAATGTCAAACGGAATTTTTAAATCAATTACTTTATCAAAAACAGCCGTCAGTTCACGGGAATTCTGAATAACCCATAAATTATTAGGAATTGCCTTTATTAATCTGATAAGTCTTAGTTTGCCTTCACAAATCGATAACTGTATTTCGTTATGGAATTTTTCTTTTGTCACCGGCAGCACTTTTTCGGTTTTATTGATTAAACGTATCGGGGAAAGTGAATGTTTCCTGTTCGAATTTCTCGTATAAATATACATCTGGTAAGTTCGTTTATAGAAATCAGGATTATTTTTAATATAATCATTTACATAGAAACGCAAATAAAGATTATCCTTGTCATAGCCAAAACATATTCTGTCAAAAAATTTATTTTCTTTTAACACCGGCCCATCGGGAATTGAAATGCAACCGGCATTCAGCCACGAATCATCCTCAGCTTTATCCAGACCGTCAAGAACAGGATTAATTTCGCCTTTAGGGTATCTTGACGGTTTAGATATTGCGGAAAGCAGCGGAGTATCCAAATATTCAGGGGCTTCAAGCCCGAGATAGAGGTAAATATTTTTCAAATGTTCCCGGAAAATATAATCAAAAATATTATCACGGCCGGAATCGTTAGGCTCCCCGTACCACCAGAACCAGTCACTGCCCTCTGCTATGAACAGTTCCCTTCTGGCAAGTTCTATATTCGGATTATAAGGATTTTCTTTCACGTATTTACTAAAATCATCTCGTACCTGTTTTAAATAATTCCACGCCAGATTCTTCAAAGGTTCATCAATCCAGAGTTTAAAATTTCTGTTAATCCATGAGCCTGATGCAATATTTTTAAGCGGCTTATGATTTTTTTCTCTATCAAGATAATCACTTATCAAAACAGTTTCAAGAGATTCATCTTTTTCAATAAGTTCGTACAATGTTTTCAAGAAATTTATACCGTCATTCGGATAATTTTCCCAGCAGTTTTCACCGTCCATTGCAATAGTCAATATATGGTTTTCATCAGGCGAAGACAGCAGTTTGCTCTGCATAACTTTTATTCTGTCATACAAATCATTTGCAGCAAGGACAGAATCGTAATTAGGGTATTCAAATCCGATTAAGTTTGAAAACAGAGAATTTCTGAAAACCATTTTTAATCCGTTCTTATACTCATAGGATTTCAAAAGGTGATAAGGTTCTTCTAAATAGCCTTTAAAGTCACGTACAAATTCAAAATTGATTGATTCTGAAAGGATACCCTCATCGGAAATTGACCATTCCGCACCTGCTTCCTTAAACATATCCAATTCTTTCGGGCTGACACAGTGTTCGGACGGCCAAATTCCGCGCGGACGTTTACCGGTTAATTCTTCAATCCTGTCGAGTGCTGCAACCGTCTGCATTTTTGCATCAAGAGGCATTTTTAAATCAACAGGCAGACCTTCTTTGTTTGCTATTTTTATGCTGCTGATATCAAGCAAAATCGGAAGTATAGGATGATAGTAAGGGCTTGTTGTAATTTCGATTTTTCCGTCTTCAACATACTTACGGTAAGCAGGGATAATTCTTCTTATAATATCTCTCTGGATTTCAATTATATTCTGTCTGTCTTCAAGAGTATAACCTTTTCCTTTTTTGAATAGTTTTTTTAAAGCGATATATTCATTTTTATAAGACGGATCAAACCAGGCAAGGTTAAAAAGAGCCATAAGGTCTGAGTATTCCTGTTCGCTGAATGCCGAAATATCAGCCTCTGCCATAGTCTGCCGTTTTTGAAACAGTCTGTTGTATTCTTCGTAAGGAAGAATCATAGTACGGTAATTCGAGTCAAAAAAGTTATTCAAAATAAATTCTTTATCATCTTCAGTTAAATCTTTTATATCAGTAACGGTAAGACGCGAGTGTAAATCGTGCAAACCTTTTTCACCGTAATCAATAAATGCATCAAGCAAGACCGGAACAACATTAAAATTCAATTTAATATCTTTAAAGTTATCAAGAATAGTCACCATATCAAGATAATCTTTAACCGCATGGAGCCTTGTCCATGGCATTAAATAATCTCCCTCGGGAGATAACTGGTACACCGGCTGGTGCATATGCCAGTAGAAAGCTATGGATAATTTTTTATTTTGGCTCATCATAAAAAATCTTAACTCCGTTTGCAATAATTATATCATATAATGAAAGAAAATTAAAATCATTCGATTACGGGAACTTCGGCACAAAGGCAATGGATTAAGCTATTCAAAAATTTTTACGGGAATTTCAAACAAAAATATTTTTGCTATTAAAATATATATGTTTGTCTTATTATATTACTATGACTAAATAGAAAAGGGAGTAAAGAATAATGGCTAAAAACAGAATTGGTATTGATGTCGGCGGAACTAACGTTAAAATCGCACTTGTTGATTCGGACGGAAAAATAGGTTATTCAAACACCATTCCGACACGTGCCGAAATGGGTTATGAATATACTATTAATAATATGAAACAGGCTATACGTGATTTGCTGACAGAAACAAAACTGTCTGCAAAAGATATTGAAGGAATAGGTTTCGGACTTCCGGGACAGGTTGATTTCAAATCAGGTATAGTAAGATTAATCACTAATATTCCGGGCTGGGTGGAAATTCCGCTTGCTAAAATGATTGAAGACGAATTTCATATTCCGACCCGCATTGATAATGACGTAAGATGTGCGGCTCTCGGAGAATTGAATTTTGGTGCGGGCAAAGGCTGTGAAAACTTAATCTGTATAACAGTCGGAACAGGTATCGGCTCGGGCTTGATTATTAACGGAAAACTTGTTCGCGGCGCGTCAAATGCAGCAGGCGAAATCGGCCATATAAAACTTCAAATGCACGACGGCCCTATTTGCGGCTGCGGAGATACCGGCTGTCTGGAAGCTTTCGCCTCAGGCCCTTCAATTGTTGCCATGGCAGAAGAATATATTATGGGCGGCAAATCGACCAAATACCGCGAAATGGCTAACGGCAACGACATAACTCCGTTTATTGTTGCAGAAGCAGCAAAAGCAGGCGACCCTGTTGCAAGAAGAATTTTCACAAGAATGGGCGAATATATCGGAATCGGAATGGCAAGCGTTGTAAACCTTCTTAATCCGGAAAAAATTATTGTCGGCGGCGGCGTTGCTGATGCCGGTGATATCTTAATGACACCGTTAAAAGAAACTCTTAAAAAACGCGCTATGAAAATTGCGGGCGAAACAGTTGAAGTGGTTCCCGCACAACTCGGAAATACCGCAGGCGTTATCGGTGCAAGTTTACTTATTGAAAGCTAAAAAAAAGGAGGCAAATGCCTCCTTTTTTTACATAATATAAATCCCTGCCTTATGTGTTTTCATTTCACGGTTTTTAGTTTCATAATCAAGGTGCGGTCTGTTTTTTACGGAATTGATATCTTCTTCAATCGTCTTTGTTTCTGTTTTTAATTTGCCGTTTTCATCATATTCTTTTTTAATTACAACATCATTGTATCCATCGCCGTCTTCATCGATAAAAGTAGAAGAAGAAGCATTCATATCCCACTCCGGCTTAGCTTTATGATGTGATGTTACGGAATAGATATCCTCCTTACCGTCGCCATTGACATCTTTATAAACAATTTCTTTCATCAAATGTCCGTCTTTGTCGTACTGCTTTTCAAGTTTAGAACCGTCATCATTAATTTCGGTAACTATCTTTTTAGGCCCGCCAAAACCAAAAATTCCGCCTTGTTGATTAATTTTTACTGTCAGTGATTGCGTATTTTGCTCTGTCTTTTTTTGTTGAACACCTTGATTTTCAAAATTACCGCTGCCGCTGCCGATTGATAATAAACCCATAATAATATCTCCTTTCGTGTTTTTTAAAAAATGTGCCTATCTGATACTTTTAATAAAAATTTTTGCCCGAAAAGATTGCTATTACGCCCACCCATCCTATCCTATCCTATCCTATGAGGCATTATAAGCGGGTTTCAGCTTGTTTTAAATTTATATTTACATTTCTTAATAGTGGTTTAATATATAATATTATTATGGCAATTTATTTTTTCTACGGCGAAGAAGATTTTAATATAGAACAGGAAATTGAAAAACTCAAAAAAGGGTTAGACAAAAATTTTCTCGAAATGAGTTTCAAAACTTACGATAATCCTAAGTTTCCTGATTTGATTTCCATTCTCAGAACCCAGCCTATGATGTTCGGCAAAATGCTTATTGTGATTAACTGCCTTGATTATTTCTCAAAAACTTTCGATGATAAAGAGATGAAAGAAATTACTGCCGCACTCGAAAATAACAACGAAAATCTCGACATCGTTTTTGTCGCACAGCTTCCGCGGGATGAGGGCAAAAAGCTCGACAGCAGAAAAAAATTCTTCAAAACACTTTCAAAATATAATGCAAAAGAATGTGCACCGATTCCAACTTACAGAACCGGAGAGTTAGAACTGTGGATTAATAAACAGGCTAAATCCAAAAAGCTGAAACTGGAACCGAAAGCAGCTTCGGCTATGCTTGCACAAATTGGTAATAACTTACGCCAGCTTGATACAGAGCTTGAAAAATTAAAACTTATGGCTTACCCGAATGATTTTGTTACAGAAGAAATGGTTAGAGAAATCTGTATTTCAAACGAAGATTTATTCGCGTTTTCCGATTTTCTCATGGAAGGCAAGAAAGATTTAGCTCTTAAAGAATACCGCAGGCTGCTTGAGAAAAAGTATTGCCTTGAGATAGTTTCAACCCTGCAAACAATGGTTAGAAGATGGATAATTCTAAAAGCTAAAGCCTCAGAATGTACCCCCTCAGAACTCTCTCGTTTAACAGGGATGCATGAATATGTCGTAAAACTGACTTTACAAAAACTTAAATCATCTAATTTAAAAGATTTGGTTAAACTAAAACAAAATATCACAGAAGCTGAATTCAGAATAAAATCCGGCCAGTCTCAAAATCCGGAATCGGAGGTGGAAAATGCCTTCTTTAAATAGTAAAGTGAGAGAAAATTATCCTTTTTTGATTAACTATTTCTCAAAAGGAATAGAAAATACAAATAAAAATATAGCACACTGCATTCTTTTTTATGGAACTGATATTCAGGCTCAATACGATTTGGCACTGGAAATCTCACGAATGCTAAACTGCACCGGCGACCACACACCTGAATGCAAATGTCTGAACTGCAACTGGATTCGTGAAAACCAGCACCCTGCCGTACTCACCGTTTCAAAAGTTGATAATAAACCCTCAAACGATGATTCAAAAACTGTTATCTCGATTGATCAGGCAAGAATGATTAAAAATGACCTTCTTGTAACATCCGAGTACCATCGTGTTTTAATTTTCTGCGACAAGGATAAAGAAGGAAATGTCTGCGGCTTAAATGTCACAAACTTTCAGGAACCGACTGCAAATGCACTTTTAAAAACATTTGAAGAACCTCCTTCAAAGACGACATTTTTCTTTCTTACAAAAGACAAATCTGATATGATTTCAACAATAATTTCACGCGCCCAATGCTTCTTTGTACCGTCAATGAAAGAAGACACACGCGACTTCTCACTGGTGAAAGACGCAATCGAAAATTATCTTGAACTTGAAAGAAATGAAGTTCTCGATTTAAATGACAAACTCCTTGCTCTGGCAAGAGAAAATGAACCAATGGAAGTTTTAGTACAAATCCAGAACTTTATGACAGAACTTTTGAAGTCTAATGTTCACAATAAAGGGCTCAAACTAAAACTTCTAAAAGACATAAACTCGGTCGAAAAAGCAAAAAAAGAACTTCAGTTAAATATGAATATCCAAACAATAATAGAAAACTTATGCTTTGATTTAATTCTCGGCGATTAACAAATTGCCCGCCGCCTGGTCTTAGACTATAATATTATATATATGAAAAAGTTTGATATCTTTAATCAGTTTAGGGATGCTGTAATTATCGTAAACAATAAGCGGGAAGTAATTTATCAAAATTATACTTTCAAACGCTGGTTTGCGGATTTTTCAAACTTAAAAAAATTCTCGCATAATTACAATTTTGATATCTGTCCTCTCACAAGCGAAAACCTCGAAAACTATTCTCCCATCTATCATGCACTGAATTGCGAAGAAAACTTTTTTGCCTCCGTATCCTATCAGCATAACAGAGAAAAAATTTCCTACTATGACATGTCTGTAATTAAAAAAGGAAAATATTCAATCTTCTTTTTCTCAGACGTAAGCGCACAAACAGAACTTGTTAAAACTCAAAAACAATTGGAAAAGCTTCAAAAAAATTACGACAATCTCGAAGAAGAAAATGAAGACCTTCAAAAAATTAAACAAAAAGCCCAGTCACAGGCAATACGAATTGCGCTCATAAACAAAGTTTCCAATATTGTAAGAGAATCCATTGACATATCCAAAATTCTTAATTCCGCACTCACAGAACTCGCTCTTATGTTCGGAGCTTTCAAAGCTTATTACGCTGAAGCAAAAAACAAAAACTTCAATATAATTGAAATTTACGGCGGAAAAAACACCGCAGCAGATACCCCGATATCCTTTGACAGTGAAACTTTCAACACAATTTGCAATAACAGAATTTCCGTTGTTCACTGCCTCAAAGAATACCTCGATGCACAACCTTTTAAACAATCTGTTATGCGTGTTGTAGTACCTGTCTTTCACCTTCAAAAACTAATAGGCGTAATAGTTTTACTAAGTTACCACAAGCGTGAACTGTCAGAAGAACTGGAAATTTTAGAAGCAATTTCCTTCCAGCTTGGCAACGCAATAATAAGAGCACAGCTCTATCAAAAGAATATTCAGACCGTTAAAGAACTTAAACATGCCCTTAAAGAATTGAAAGAAACACAATTGCAGCTTATAAACTCGGAAAAAATGGCCTCTCTCGGCCAGCTTGTCGCAGGTGTTGCACACGAAATTAACACACCTGTTGCCTCGATTAAATCAAATAACGGCCTTCTGGCAAAACTCATTCCACAAATAGAAAATGCCGAAATCGCAGATATAATGCAGGAAATCAACCATATTGACAGTGAGGCAATTCAGAGAATCAGCAACATTGTGGTTTCATTGAAAAAGTTTGTTAGGCTTGATGAAGCTGAGCTTCAACAAGCAGATATCAACAAAGAGCTTGATTTAACGCTGGAATTAATCCGCCACGAAACCAAAAACCGCATTGAAATCGTCAAAAACTACGGAAAACTGCCTCTGATAAATTGTTACCCGAATATGTTGAACCAGGTATTTACCAATATTTTAGTCAATGCGTGTCAAGCAATTGAAGAAAAAGGAACAATAACAATTACAACAAATTTTGAGGGCGAAACCTTGACTGTGAGCATAAAAGACACCGGTAAAGGGATTCCAAAAGACGAAATAAATAAAATTTTTACAGCCGGATATACAACAAAAGGAGTAGGAATCGGCACAGGACTGGGATTAGCCATTTCTGCGAAAATAATAGAAAAACATAACGGTGAAATCTGCGTAAACAGTGAAGTTGGCAAGGGCAGCGAGTTTATTATTACTATCTATAGTAAGTAGTATTTGTTAACTTTTGTTACATAATTTGCATTCATATAATTGAATTAAACCTAATTTTAATTAAACAATCATCAAATTTGTACAAATAATACATTTAAATTAAGAAATTGTACAAAAAATATGT
>DVIU01000249.1 GCA_018711035.1 Candidatus Scatousia excrementigallinarum | reverse complement strand
ATAAACCATATTTCAAATTTTGCAATAAAAAACAGTATATGCAAGGTTTGCACATACTGTTTTTTATATATGATCATTGTCGATTATTTTAGGCTTTGTACAAGAGCGTTAACGACATCAACATCCCATTTTTTACCTGCTTCTTCTTTCATTATGGATATTGCTTTATCCTGAGGCATAGCTTTTCTGTATGGTCTGTCTGATGTCATTGCGCTGTATGCGTCTGCGGCTGCAATAATTCTTGAGCCGAGAGGGATTGACTGTCCTTTTAATCCTTCCGGTTCGCCCGAACCGTCTACACGTTCTTTCTGATAGTTTATGTAAGGAACAACTTCTGAGAGGAAGTTTATATTCATAAGTAAATTTACACCTATGTTTGAGTGGTTTTGGATTTTTTTCAAATCCTCAGGCGAAAGTTTTCCGTTTGTTGCGAAAATCTTTTCTGAAAGTGTAATCTTGCCGATATTCTGTAGTAAGCCCGCATAGTAAATCAAATCTGTTGTTTTTTCGTTCAAGCCTAATTCACGGCAGATTTGACGGGCAAGATTTGCTGTATTTTTAGAGTGGGAAACTTTGTACTGGCCTTTTGCGTCAACTGCATTTGCAAGATGTTCTACAAATTCCTGCTGGTAGTCGCACAGGTCACCTATTAGGGCAGTTAATTCAGCTCTTTCATGCTGCAAATCGCTTACGGTAGAAGTTTCATCATCTATAAGTTTATTCGTCGTATCTATTTCACCCTGAAGTGTCATTGATGTTGCAAAGAGGTTTGCGATACTTTCTACAAGAGTAAGGTATTCTTTTTGAATATCATCAGGGCTTTCTAAAACTATTACACCTACATTTCTTGAATTACAATGCATTGAAACTGCGGTTAAATGATTCTCTGTAATGGTGTCCTGTTCTCTGAATGCAACACTTACAATAGAATTATCATCAAGATTAAAACCTTTGCATTTCAAACTTTCCATTGTTGTGCCTACAAGCACCAAATCATTATCGTTATCTATTCCTTTCGCAAATTCATAGGAAAGATAAATGTTACACTTTTCAATTTCAAGCATACGGCAGATTGAATGCGCAATAGATGTGTAGATTGCATAATCCTCTTTTGTATCGAAATTCAAAACGCAAAGCGTATTATTAAGAGAATAAATGGATATTAGTTCTCTTAACTGGTTTTTTAGGCCTTCTTTCTTATCTTTTACATTAGAACCGATTTTCTTTGCCAGATCTTCCGAAATGAGATGTTCTGATATAAAGTCTCCGAGGTTAAGCGCAAAAATTTCCTCAATCGGGTCGTTCTCCATAAGGTATTCTGACTGTCCGAATAATGAAACTCCGCTGTTCACATCTTTATTTTTCATTAATTTTTCCTTCTACTTGCATGCTTTTGTTATTACTTACGGCAAAAATGACTAAAAACTTTAATGATTTTTACAAAATTTCATACTTTAGTATGGGAAAGTTCCAACCTTAGATGGTCTGTTTTTGGTTATGGTATAATTTTTTATAAGGAGAGGGCATGAATAAAGGTTTATTTATAACATTTGAGGGAGCTGACGGCTGCGGAAAAACAACACAGCTTATGTTAATAGCAAAGTATCTGAAAGAGCATGGTACTGATGTTCTTGTTACAAGGGAACCGGGTGCAAAGGGGCTTGGCGAGAAACTTCGCGAAATCCTTTTAAATTATGAAGGAGAAGTTTCATCTCAGGCAGAGGCTTTTTTATTTCTGGCAGACAGGGCGCAGCATATGGATGTTATTATTAAACCGTCTGTCGCTGCCGGAAAGGTTGTTCTCTGTGACAGGCATACCGACAGTACTGTTGCATATCAAGGGTACGGCAGAGGAATTGATATTTCAAGAATTAATATGCTGAATGATATTGCGACAGGCGGACGAAAACCTGATTTAACAATTGTTTTTGATGTTGATGTTGAAACTTCTCTAGCCCGTGTCGGCAAAGAAAAAGACCGCATGGAAAATGCAGGCATGGAATTTTTTAATCGTGTAAGAAACGGTTATCTTCAAATTGCAAAACAGGAGCCTGAACGAGTTAAAGTTATTGATGCAACACAGTCAATTGAGGCTATTCATATTCAGGTAATTAAACTTATTAATCTATCAAGGTAAACATTCCCAGTAACCTTTTGACGGGTTATCAGGGCAAGTGTCTGATAATGCAAAGCCGCTGCAGGTTACTCCGTTTACATTTGAAACACTGGTTTTAGAACATTTATTCTTAGTTTCCGGTGTGTTATTATACCCGGGAAGCTTGTTCCCTTCTTCATCATAAGCCCCTTCACTTTCGGAAATTGCCGGTGCCAGAATCCCTTTTTGTGAAATGTTAAAGACAAATAAATCATGCCCGTATGCATTCGGTCCTTTGTAAATTCCGTTTGTATCAAGTACTACCCAGTTTGTTCCGCAGTTTTGTGAAATTGAAACTGCGCTTCCGTCAGGTGTAATAATGCTGCCTTCGTTTCTGAATATTTGGTTGCATTCAGGCCTTTTCCCTTTTTCAAGTGTATAGGTTTTGACATTTTTAGTATATTTTGCATTATCTGCCCTGCTTATATTTTTGATATATTTATATTCTGCATAAATTGCTTTTGCAAGTTCAGGATAGGCATTTGATAAATTTTCACTGTCCCATAGCGGAGGTTCGTTTATACGGGCTTTATTATAGGCATTATAAAAATTTGCATACGACTTTTTAAAAGCAACTTCCAGACTCTTTTTATTATTTTTTTGAATAATTGCGGGAAGTGTTATTGCTGCAATGACACCAATAATACCAAGTGTAATTAATACTTCAGCTAAGGTGAAAGCTATTTGTGTACTATAGCCCCCCCCCCCTCACGGAAAAGCCAGTCATAATAAGTGTTTTCATACATTCCTCCATAATTTTTATAACATTTTTGCTTTATTTTCTATTATAAACCATATTGCAAATTTTTCAATAAAACTATTTGCTGTTGCTGATGCTTTTGGCGTTACATTCTGTGACTTAACAAACTTTGATTAGATTAGGATTTTGTATAACATCTATAACATTTTGTTGTTTAAAAGTACTAATGGTTTTTATGTTTGAAGGATTTTTGTAATTTTCTTTAGCCAGAATTGCACCGACAATTGCCTCCAGTTGGGACATTGGCATCATATTTTGCGGAAGCTCAATTCCCCATTCGTTAATAAGTGTTTGCTGCAAAAACTTGCAGTCTGCCGGTGAGCGTTCAAGATAACAGGAGTTCAAATGCATGCTTTGTCTTGTTAAATATATTTCAAAACGGTTAATATTAACTCCCTGCTCTGTAAGTGATTTAAAATATTCACTTCCGCGGGTTGCATAACGCTGTGTCCAGTTGTCCTGATTGGGCATTAACTTATTTGTTGAAACCATCTGGTAAGGCTTTGACAGGATTCTCCATTTGCCGTTAAGCATTGTTTTGTCCCATGCCATTGACACACAGATTTCAGAATCTTTTGTTGAAGAATAATTATCAAAAAAATGCATTATATCATTCATTTTATAAAGCTTGTCGACCATTATTAAGTTATTGCTGTCATCAAAGATTGCAAGTCCCGAATCCATGTTTGAACCTGATGCTAAAGATAAACCTATGTAATACTTCATTTTTATTCCTTATGAATTAAGTTTGAGGGTAATTACACCTGCAACAATGAGGATTATACCCGTTAACTTTGCGTAATTAAAGTTTTCGTGGAAAAATAACATACCTATAACGGCGATCAATACTATACCAAGCGCACACCATATTGCATAAGCAACGCTCATTTCAATTGTTTTGAGCGCAAATGAAAGGCTTGCAAAACATAAAATGTAGCCTGTGAACATACCGACTGTCGGCCACAATGCAGTCATTCCGTTGGACAATTTCATCATAGTTGTGCCGAATATTTCCAATAAAATTGCTAATATAAGGTATATCCATCCCATTATTAAGATTACTCCATTAATTTTGTTGTAATGAGAGGCCCGTCTTCTGTTGCAATAACAGTATGCTCAAAGTGGGCAGAAGGTTTTCCGTCAACTGTAGATACTGTCCATTCATCGTCGGCAACAGAAACTTCATCCCCGCCAAGGTTAAGCATTGGTTCTATTGCTATTGCATAACCCTGTTTAATTATAGTTTTGTCGCCAACTCTGTAATTAAATAAAAACGGTTCTTCATGCATGTTATGCCCCACTCCATGGCCGCCGTATTGGCGTACAATTCCAAAGCCGTAACTGTTAGCAACATCTTCAACTGCACCGGAAATATCATCAAGAACATTATCAATTCTCATTTTATCTATTCCGGCATACAGAGCTTCTTCTGTTGCTTTCATTAAGCGCTGTTTATCCTCGTCAATTTTTCCTACAGCATATGACCATGCGCTGTCTCCGACCAGACCTCTGTATGTTGCACCTACATCAACAGCAATTATATCGCCTTCTTTAAGTTTTACGTTTTCGTTAGGTATTCCGTGTACAACCTGTTCATTGATTGAAGCACATATACAGCCAGGAAAGCCCTGATAACCAAGAAATGTAGGAATTGCACGATTTTCTCTGATGACTTGATGTGCAATTTCATCAAGTTCTTTTGTTGATATTCCCGGTTCAATTACTTCTTTCATTTTCTGGTGAACCAATGCCACAATATGGCCGGCATGGCGCATTAATTTAATCTCTTCTCTTGATTTTCTGCTAATCATTTACTACCTTCAATAATCTTTCCCAAACTTCTTCTATTGTTCCGTTTGCGTCAATTGTTTTAAGCACGCCTTTCTTTTTGTAATAGTCAATTAAAGGTGCAGTTTCATGGAAGTATGTCTCAAATCTTGCCTGAGCAACTTCTCTTGTATCATCTTTTCTTTGTGTTAATTCAGCTCCGTCATTGTCACAATGTCCTGCAACTTTTGGCGGTTTAAATTCAAGATTATAAATTTCTCCGCACACAGGGCAGGAACGACGGTTTACAATTCTTTCGACAAGAATGTCCGTATCTATATCAAAATATATTGCTCTAAAATCTACCTCGTCACCATTATTGATTTCATCTTGTATAATTTCAAGTTTATCCGCTTGTTCGACACTTCGCGGGTAGCCGTCCAGAATAAAGCCTTTTTTACAATCCTCTTGAGATAATCTGTTTTTAATAATTTTTGCAACCAAATCTGCCGGAACTAAATTACCTTTATCAATAAATGATTTAGCAATTTTTCCGTCAGGGGTTTCATTTTTTATTTCGGCTCTTAATAATGAACCGGTGTCTACGTGAGGAAAGTTTAAATATTTTGCTAATTTTTCAGTCTGAGTACCTTTGCCGCAGGCTGGGGGGCCTAAAAATATAAGTTCTTTTTTGGTCATTTCTCGTCTCTTTTCTTACATTTTAAAACTTTACAACAGAATTATACTACAATGATGATAGTATTTCAACGAGGGATTGAAAAATTCGGAAAAATAATTTATAATAAAAAAAAGGAGGAATTATGCAAAAGATAGAAATAGC
>DVIU01000248.1 GCA_018711035.1 Candidatus Scatousia excrementigallinarum | reverse complement strand
AATTATTGAAGCATAGGTGTGGTTATGAAAAAATACAATTATGAAAATTGCATCTGTACAATCTACAAATACATTTACACAAAGGTCATTTCTTGACAAAATCCATGAAAACACCAGAAATTCTTCAGATATGACAGACACGATTGTTGTACCGCGCACTATCTTTAAAGGTTATCTGGGCATAATGGCCGGTACAACTTTTTTAACGGCCGGCGGCCTTTTAAACAAGCACCCGAAAATTTCAAAAACCTTTACGGCAGCAGGGCTTTTAACATCTTTATACGGAACCTGGGCATTTGTAAGACCGTTCATAGTAAAAGATGCAAAAGGCGTTGAAAAACGATAATTTTTTATTGGGCCGAAACACAGGCCGAGATAGCATCCATAAGACGTTTTACCTTAACAATTTCGATTTTTTTGATATCATCCGGAATGTCGTTTGCATATGGAATAATTGCTTTTTTAAACCCTGTTGCAGCAGCTTCATTAAGTCGTTTTTCGATGTTATTTACAGGGTGAATTTCACCGGAAAGCCCGATTTCACCGATAATAACCGTCTGACTGTCTACAACAACATCACGTGCGCATGTTGCAACAGCAAGGGCAATGCCTAAATCTGCACTTGGTTCATCAACGTCAATTCCGCCCATAACATTTACATAAACATCCTGTTTGGAAAGATTAAGCCCGACACGTTTTTCAAGAACCGCAAGAATCTGGTGAAGACGGCTGATATCTACCCCATTAGTAACCCTTCTCGGAGTCGGATAAGATGTCATTCCTACAAGAGCCTGAATTTCAACCATAAGAGGGCGTGTGCCTTCGTTTGTCACAATTATTGCGCTTCCCGGAGCGGCAACCTGTGACCTTTCGTTCAAAAAGAGTTCATTCGGATTGCTTACACAACGAAGGCCATGAGAATTCATCTCAAAAATTCCGACTTCCGAAGTATTACCGAAACGATTTTTCATAGAGCGAAGCATTCTGTAAGATTTATACTTATCGCCTTCAAAGTATATTACGGTATCAACCATATGCTCAAGAACTTTCGGGCCGGCGATATTGCCGTCTTTTGTAACGTGGCCTATAACAACGGTCGTAATATTTTTACTTTTTGCAATATGCATTAAAATATTACAGCACTCCCTGATTTGCGAAACACTACCGGCAGAGCTGGCAACATTATTTGAATAAATAGCCTGAATACTGTCGATAACAACAAAATCAGGAGATAATTCTTCAATCTGGGATTTAATATTCTCCATATTAGTCTGGGGGTAGATATAAAGGCTGTCGGAATTAATTCCGAGGCGTTCAGCACGAAGTTTGAGCTGAGTCGCACTTTCTTCTGCCGAAATGTACAAAACTTTTTTACCGCATTTACATAATTCTCCGCAGGTTTGGAGAGTAATAGTTGATTTACCGATTCCGGGATCTCCCGCAAGCAGGACAAGCGACCCTTGAACAAAGCCCCCGCCGAGGATTCTGTCAAACTCTGAAATATTCGTTGAAACTCTGACACTTTCGTCTACTTTGATATCTTTTAAAAGGGCAGGTTTTTCAGTATTAATAAATTCATTTGCAACGGCATTAGGCATTTTTTCGGAGAACTGAACTTCTTCGACAAGAGAACCCCATGACCCGCATTCAGGGCATTTTCCGAGATAACCCGCTGTTTCATATCCGCATTCTGTGCAAACCCACTTTGATTTAACCTTAGCCATTATTGCCTCCGCCGAGGTCAATAAGGTCTTCCAGCTTGCAATCAAGCGCGCGGATTATAGAAAAGAGCGTCGACACCTGTATATCTACCAGCCCGCTCTCAATACGGCTGATATGCTGTGATTGAGATAACCCCGCTTTTTCAGCCAGTCGTTCCTGCGACCATTTGCGGCGCAACCGTTCCAATCTTATTCCATCTCCCAAAACTGTTAAATCTTCTTTATTCTTCATAAATGTATATTATACTATTGACAATACAAATTCTATTTATTATCATACACATGTTGATACTAATTATACACAAAGGAGCTAAAATGGAACATAACGAAATTAAAAGACTTCTTAACCAATGCGAAGATGAATGTTTGGAAATGCTAACCTTACTGGATTTGCTGTATAATGTCTGCGAACCGTCGTTTGCGGCGGATAACAGCGATTGCTTACAAATCCTCGCCAGAATTGTCAGAAGTAAATTTGAAGACATTGACCTATTAAGAGAACAGTTAAAAAATGCATATTTAGACTAAAAAAGGGCGGCGATTTTAATCGCCGCCCTGCTTGTTTATTTCTTTCTTTCGGTTTTATTTATTGCCGCTACATCGTTTACTCTCATTGCAAAATATGGCTTATCTTTGCCCTGTTCTTGCAGGAAGATTACGAAAGTATCATCAAAATAGAATTTACGCGGTTTTAAGTTTTTCTCAGGAAGCATTGCAGACATTTTTGTTGCAATTATTGCTTCACTTTTCAGTTTAACACCTTCGTTATCCATTTTGAACTCAACGGTTTCTAATGCTTTGTCAAGCATCATATTTGTGCCTTTGATTTCCCTGTTGCAAAGTTCATCAAATGACTGTTCTTTATATAAACCGATATTAGGAACTTTCAGTTCATCTTTTTCTGTGAAATCCGAATTTCCTTCATATTGTGCTCTTTTTATAAACATATCCGAATATAGTTTATCAAAAGTTTTGTCATCCTTAGTTCTGTAAAGATACAGTACATCATCGGTTTGAGTATAAATTACAACAGCAAAATCTTTTGATGAATTATAAAACATTACATGAACCGTTTTATCGAGAATTTTGTCGCTTTTTTTGTTTATACCGAAATATTGTACTTTTTCTTTATTCTTACCGAATCTTTCCATTTTCAGTTTATCAAACGCGGTTAAGAATTTGAAATCCTTTTTCAACATTGCATAAGCTGTATATTTATTCGGCCCCGGAGCCCAATCTACAGAATTAAGGACATCGCTTGTTTCATCAAATTTTTCTTTAATTGCTTTTTCTATTGTATCTCTTAATTCCGGAGAAGTTTCACCGTATTTTGTATAGTAAGAATTTTCAGAAATCATTTCTTTAGTAAAAGATTGGGCATTAAGTTCTTCTGCAAGCTTTGATTTTTTACCTTTGAACTCAACAGGTCCTTTTACAATCCCGTCCATTAAGTCATTCCACACAAGCTGGAAAGTTCCTACCCAAATTCTGTTCGGTGCTGCTGACTCATACTTCATAGCCGGCAAAAGTGCTAAAGTCTCGGATTTCTTGTCAAGAGCCGAAACTGACAAACCACCCAGCAAAAGTACACCCGCTATTGCTGCCGTTAATGTTTTTTTCATATAACATAACTCCTTTCAATCCACTACCACAAGGTATCAGGATAAATTACTTTTAATCATGGCAATCTTATCATCATCGGTAATTTTAATCAATAGAGTTTTTTCTTTTGAAGTTTCGCCCCTCAGAATTTCGATTGATGATTTAGGAATTTTAAAAGTTTTAGACAAAAATTCTATTAAACTTTTGTTAGCTTTCCCGTCAACAGGAGGAGCCATAATCTTAATTTTCACTCCGTCATCTGTTTTTATAATCTCGTTTTTAGAGGCATTGGGCGAAATTTTTAAACTTACTGTCAGTCCTTCTTCTTTTTTCATCTGTAATCCTTATGTATGAAATTTGTTGAATTTGCTTGAAATATAGAAATAAAATTCGTATTATTATTATATCATGTCCGAAAAATCACTATTTGATGAAATTAAACAAACGCTGCTTGCACAAAATCGTGAAGAAAGTGAAATTGAAAAGATTGAAGAAGCTTTTCGTTTTGCTCAGCGTCTGCACGACGGGCAGTACAGGGTTTCTGAAGAACCGTACATAATTCACCCCGTTGAAGTTGCAAAAATCCTTATTAATCTTAAGGCAGATTCACATACAATAATGGCAGCGTTTTTGCATGATATTCTGGAAGACACGGACACAAAACCCGAAGAAATCGAAAAACTTTTCGGAAAAGATGTTCTTACACTTGTACAGGGTGTTACCAAGCTCGGCAAACTCCAGTTCAAATCAAAAGAAGAACGTCAGGCAGAAAATTTTCGCAGACTGTTTATTGCAATGGCAAATGATGTCAGAATTATATTTTTAAAACTGGCAGACCGTCTGCACAATATGCGTACACTTAACTTTATGGCAGCACCTAAACAGGTTAAAATTGCGAGAGAAACCCTCGATATCTTTGCCCCTCTGGCAAACAGGCTCGGGATTTATAAAATAAAAGCCGAATTGGAAGATTTATCTTTACGTTATCTGGAACCCGACAAATATTTTGAAATTGCCCAGCTTGTCTCTCAAACTAAAGCAGAACGCGAAATGACTGTTCAGCTTTTGATAGATAAAATCTCAAAAGATGTTAAAAAAAGCGGGATAAATGCTCAAATAACAGGTCGTGCAAAGCATTATTACAGCATATATGCAAAAATGAAACGCCTAAATCTCGCCTTCCACGAGCTTTATGACATCACGGCAGTAAGGGTTATTGTTGATACGGAAAAGGAATGCTACGAAGTTCTGGGGCTCATCCACTCGCAATTTAAGCCTATACCGGGCAGATTTAAAGATTATATAGCAATGCCGAAAGGCAACATGTATCAATCTCTGCATACATCGGTTATCGGCCCGCGTTCAAAACCGCTTGAAGTTCAGATTAGAACGTGGGAAATGCATGAAGTTGCCGAATACGGGGTTGCCGCCCACTGGAGATATAAAGAAAAAGGGTCTCAAAAAGCTGATAATCAGTCGGATTTGCAATTTTCTTGGATGCGCAAACTCGTTGAATACGATAATGATATGACTTCGGCAGAAGATTACGTTAATTCCGTTAAATTAGACCTGTTCTCCGATCAGGTTTTTGCATTCACCCCTAACGGCGATGTTTTCGATTTGCCGAGAAACGCTACCCCTGTTGACTTTGCATATCGTATTCACTCCGAAGTCGGTAACAAAACAGTAGGAGCACTTATTAACGGACGAATAGCACAGCTCGATACAAAATTAAACAACGGGGATATTGTTGAAATTCTGACATCAAAAACTCCTGCCCCGCGTCTTGACTGGTTAAATTTTGTCGTAACAAAACAGGCATCATCTAAAATTAAACAGTGGTTCAAGAAAAATAACCGTGAAGCCCACCTTGAAACAGGTAAAGCTAACCTCGAACACGAACTTACCAAGGCTGTATTTGACGATTATATGAAGCAGGGAGAGTTTGATAAAGTCGCCAAAGTTATGAATTACCAGAGCGCAGACGATTTATTTGCCGCGCTAGGTTACGGTGAAACCACTGTTAATAAGGTCATTAATAAACTTAAAAAACCCCAGCAAAAACCCGTTGAAAGTGCTTTTCATACTTCTAACCGCAAAAAATCTGAAAAAGATATTGTGGGGCTGGAAGGTTTAATGTACTCATTTGCCCGTTGCTGCTCACCAATTCCGGGAGAGCCTATAGTCGGTGTTGTTACACGTTCTAAAGGAGTTTCTGTCCACAGAATTGACTGCAAAACCCTCGAAAACGTCCAGCCCGAACGATTAATGGATATTCACTGGTCAGGTCAGAATATTAACAAAACTTACTCTACCACAATCCGTATTGAAACCGGCGAAAAACTAGGCCTTTTAAAAGATATTATCGCTGCGGTTTCAGATAACAATATCAACATAAATTATGCCAACGTTAAATCAAAAACCAGTAAGAAAATTGGAGTTATTGAGCTTGGAATTGAACTTGATAATGTTGAAACACTAAAAAGAGTAATCAATTGTATTCAGGCAATTCCGGATGTTTACTCGGTTAAGAGAATTCAAACCTCCTATTCTGCACATCCTCAGCCTCAAAGAAATCAAAAAATTTCAAAAAATAAACGCAAATAAAAAACGCCCTTTAAAAAGGACGTTTTTTATGAATACATTTTTAAAGTTCTTTCAATGTTCTTGCCGATTACTCCTTTTATCGAGTCATACTCTGTTTGCAAAGCATTGTGTTCTGTGTCTAAGCGTTTCAGGATATTGTCATATTGTTTATCT
>DVIU01000247.1 GCA_018711035.1 Candidatus Scatousia excrementigallinarum | reverse complement strand
TTCGATAAAACTTGAATACGGCAGACAAAAAGGGATTACTTATGATGAAATCGAAAAGAATAAGGCCTTATACAGAAAAGATTTGATTACACTCGGCAACTGGGGGCGCGCACAAGATCCTGATTACTGGCTTAAAAAAGTTATTGAAGAACCCGGCAACATTATGGTTACGGATGCACGTGTAGAACATGAATATAATTTATTAAAGGAAGCCGGTGCCAAATCCATAAGAGTGGAAGCATCACGTGAAACAAGAGCGAAGCGAGGAACCCTTATAGGGGAAGATGATATAACAGAAACCGGCTTAGACCATATTAAAGACTGGGACTACGTGGTTGATAACAATAAAGATTACGAACACCTTGAAAAACAACTTGATAAAATTATAGAAGATTTAAAATAAAAAAGCTCCTTTAGGGAGCTTTTTCAATAATGAACTTTATACGGATAATCTTTTGGAATCTTCCATCCGTTAAACTGGATAATAGCCGCACAAGGTCTGTTATAAGAACGGTCTTTATTTTTGCATTCAGAATAAAGCGACTCGACAGTTCCATCCCATCCTGCACGCCACGGTTCCAGCCCTTTGCCTTTATATACCTTATCAGCGGAATCCGGAGAATAAAAAAACGGAAAAGCACAAACACCTATATCATCATATCCGTTTGTCCCGTTCCATTTTGTACATTTAGTCTCAGGATTAGATGTCCAAAACAACCAGTCTCTATTAATTTCTGCACCGTTTACGCTTCCAAAAGCAGTCCCGTCAGGCAGAAAGAAAATCGGCTGCTGTGAAGTTTTAATAAATGTATAGTTCACCCCTTTAAGGTAAGGTAAAAGGTATTTTTTAGCCCATTCAAGCTTAGCATGTTCAGTTTGATCTTCATTCCAGCCGCCTGCTTCTTCAAACCAGTAAGTTCTATCTCCATAATCAGCTTCGGCTCGCGCAATAGCCTGATTTATCATCGAATAAAATTTTTCAAGCCGCACCTCAACTACATGATTAGTGTATTTCTGAATCAATGCAGGCAGAGTCAAGGAAGCAACTATACCAATAATCCCTAAAGTAATCAATACCTCTGCTAATGTAAACCCTTCTTCTGAGAGACTTCTACGCTGCCCCCCCCCCCGAAATCCGCGTTATTATTGCTTTCCGCATACATACCTCCTTTCTCATACAATCTATTATATATAATAAACTATTTCTAAAAATTATGCAATAAAAAACGCCTCCGAAATGGAGGCGTTTTACATCTATACTTAAACCATACCCTCTTTAACAGCCTTAACCGCAGCCTGAACTCTATCATTTACGCACATTTTTTGTAAAATTGAACAAACGTGAGCTTTTGCAGTATGTACACTTACGATTAATTCCTTGGCAATTTCCGTATTACTCTTGCCGGAGACCAGATGTTTCAAAACTTCGTGCTCTCTTTCTGTTAAAGGCACACGTCCTTCACTTTGTGATTTTCCCGGCAGGAATCCTATATTCTCAACTTTCGGGAAGGAGTTTAACGCCATCTGCGAAACCATAGGGTCAATCCAGCATACACCGGTAGAAACATCTCTTACAACATCTGCAAGTTTTGCAGGATCAATATCTTTTAAGCAATACGCAGTAGCGCCTGAACTCAATGCAGCAAGAACTTCCTCCTCTCTGTCGTGTGATGTAAGAGCGATTACTTTCATTTCAGGGTGAAGTTCCTTAATCTTTATAGTTGCCTCAATACCATTCATACCCGGAAGACCTAAATCCATAAGTACAACATCCGGCTTCTGGTGGTCGATTTGTTTTAACCCCTCAATTGCATCTTCCGCCTCGGCTACTACCTGCAAATCTTTGTTTTCATTGAGAGCACATCGTAAACCCACACGGGTAAGTTTAAAATCCTCAATAATTGCAACCTTAATAACCTTCTTTTCAATAACTGAACTCATTTTTTCTGCCATTTTTCTAAATCCTTTTTGTTTTAAATTGCACTGACAAGATTATTAAATAATAACGATGAGGATTAATCCATTACCCATGTGGCTATAATTATTAAGTATTATTAAGAAGAATTTTTCCGAATGATAAAAAATCGTGATATAATCTTATAACAGGAGAAAGGGAGAGTATCATGCTGGATTTTCTGTTTAAAAAGAAAAATAATGAAGAAAAAAAAGACGCTTTATTAAATGAGTTCTATGCCAAACTTAAGAAAAAGTATAACTTTGACAACATTTCTGTTAAGAAAAAAACCGAACTTAAAAATATTATTAACAAATACGGTTACCTTAACTACCCTCATATAAAAGCTCTTGAAGAATTAAGCAACGAAGAAGTCTTGTACGGGCTTGAGATAAAGTGGAAAAAAAATAATATTTTTAAAGACGGAAAATTTATATTCAGCAATGACGCTATAAGCCCTCTTGCAAGAAATAATGTAAAAAATTCTGACTGGATAAAAAAAGAAGGTCATAATATAAAACTTATAAACCTCGCAGGTTTGGGTAACGGCAACAACACCAAAGAAACAGGCAAATTTTTTGATTGGCTCAGACAGCTTTTAATATTGCCGACCGGTGATTTAAATAATAATATATTTAATACAACAATATATTTAATTCCCTTCCATCCGAGAGAGTTCGGCTGTGCGTATCTGCCTAAAAGCTCTGAAGTAAGCGAAGCCTTGTTAGATAAAGAGCTGGAACAACTTACCGGAATGGATGTAAAACAACAGGTTCAGATATTCATAGAACTTGCCCAGCTTGCCGGACATCCTGTAATTTACGATATATTACCTCAAACAGGACGTTTTTCAAAAGCAGTTCTCGCAAATCCATTTATCGCAAGATGGTTTGATATTACAGAAATTCAAAATCAGGTTTTGAAAAAAATAGAAACTGCCGCTGAAATACTGAAAGAGGCTTATGACCCCGAAGATGTTGACGTTGTCAAAGACATATACATTCAGTCATTAAACGGCAGTACAGGTAATCTTACCGAACATTATCAAAATATTTTCAATCACTTTGATAAAGAAATGGATGAACTCAAACAGCAAATATCAAACCACATGCTTTTAAGAGATTATCAAACAAGAATCCACAAACGTGTAAAAGATATAGTTGCTAAAATCCATGGATTTAAAAATAATCAAAAAATAACAGAAGATGATATAACAAAACAAATTGATACCATTCAGGAACTTATAAAAGAAGGCTTATGGCCGGCTCCCGGGGGGGCATGGTGCTCTGCCGGAATTCCTGTATATGACAAAATGAGCGAATGCGGAGGCTATCCGGTATTTAAGCATTTTGACTATAAAGGAGAAGATGTAACGAATTTCGCAAATTTGGACTGTCAAACACCTTATTATTTTGCTTTCCTTGAAGACGGTACCTACAACAAACCTGTAATAAATTACTTTATAGAATATATGAAAAAATTACAGGAAGATTATAATTTTGACGGATTCAGAGTAGATCATATCGATCATATTGTTGACAAAGTTTCTGAAAAAGACGGTAAACCGATAAGTTATCGCGCTCCGCGTGTGGTATTAAATGAATTGAATACCGAAATGAAAAAGAAAATTCCATACTTTGGCACACTCGCCGAATATATGTTGTGGGATAATTACCTCAAAGAATACCATGAAGATATGAACTTTGATATTTTATGGGGAAATGATATCATATGCCAGCAAAGTAAAACTCCTGAGTGCATAGTTGAAGACAACCGGAATCTCACTAATTATAATATTAATTTTAAAGATGGCGAAAAACTTTCAATATTAAAAACTTATAACAATCAGGACGGAGAATTTCGTGCAATTGACCAGTATCCGGGTCAGCTTACGGCAGAAGGCGCACTGTTCAAATGGGCTAAATATAAACTTCTTCCCGGAGGAAAATTTGCACAAAGACCTGTGTTATATATTGACGGAGATGAAAGTTTTACTAAAAGAGGCATTGAAAGTGCAATCGGAGAAGAAAAATCAATGCCGCGTGAGAAAAACTATGACTTTTACAATAAATTCGACGCCCTTGATAGATTTGTGAAATCACAGACAATTATAACTGACGGGGAAGCCCAAATCATTACGCAGGATGATGACGGTTTTACTGTTTGGCTTATCTCAAAAGAACCGCTGAAAAAAGCGTTTCTGGTTGCTGCAAATTCTCACTACCCGACCGAGTTCGTAAATATCGAAGATGAAAACGGTTGTCGTCAGGAATGGAAAAAAGGTGTTCCTGTTTTTAATAAAAACTTAAAACTTCCGGGAGATTTTTCTTTACAATCAGAATATATTTTGAAAGATTGTAAATATTCGCCTAAGCATTTTGAAAAACCATTGAGTGAAATAACTTTCGATGAGTTAGCTCCCGGGGAATTTAAAATATACGCTTTGCAAAAAGCATAAATTTCAATACGTTTGAAATAAATCATACATATACTTGACACATGTCAAAAATATTGATATTATAATGGCAAGTATAACAAAAAGATATTTAGTTCATAGCTTTATTTAAAAAGAAAGGTGAAAAGATTATGACAAAAAGATTCGGTTTTACTTTGGCAGAAGTATTGATTACTCTGGGTATTATTGGTGTTGTAGCAGCAATGACAATGCCAACATTGATGAACTCAACAAACGGTGCACAGTACAAAACAGCTTACAAAAAAGCATTGTCAGTATTGTCTCAGGCAGTAGTATTGAACGTTGCTCTTGATGACTACGATATGTCTCAAACAACTTCTACAACCACAAACGATAACGCATCTTTGTACAACTTGTTTAACAACCGTATGAACGTTGTTAAAACTGAAGGTAACAAGTATACAGCAAGCAACGGTGCCCAAAAAGCTAAATTCGGTG
>DVIU01000246.1 GCA_018711035.1 Candidatus Scatousia excrementigallinarum | reverse complement strand
TTCTGGTGCATGGTTAACTAAATTAAAATTAAAAGCCCCGTATATCAAGCTGTACGGGGCTTTAGTTAATCATAACTTGTCCTCAGGGGGCACTGAGGGGGCAAAGTGATTCAGTTTATCAATCACTTCTTGTTTTGATTTTTGAGTTACGTGTAAATATAATTGCTGAGTAATCTTGCTATTGCTATGACCAACTCGTCTTTGTATTACATATAGCGGAACACCTAGCTCTGCTAGTTTAGTAACGTGAGTGTGCCTGAAAAAGTGGGTTGTTAGATTCTTTTTAATATTTTTCTCATTTTGAATGCGATGTAAGAATCTATTTGCAGCAGCTTCACGCATAGGGTTGTGACTTATCTTATTAATAAACAAAAAGTCATTAGGCATTTTTCCTTGCTTGTTTCGTTTGTATATCTCGATTGCCTGATTTGAAAGAGAAACATCACGATCACCTGCTATCGTCTTGGCACCTTCACTTTTAGCGAACCGTTTACCAGTAGATGGTGCATCTTGGTTACGATAAAGGAACATTGAACCATTAACGCTGGCAATCCATATGCCATTCTCTTTATGAATATCTTTTAGCTGTAATGCAGATGCCTCGCCAAATCGCATTCCCGTATAATAGAGCCACTCGAATATATCATGCATATCGTTTCTGCCACGTTCGTCACAATACTGGAGTATTTTTAGAAACTCTTCATCCGTTAAATACTTGTTTTAGATCCTCTCTAGTTTCCGTTGCTTTTCACTACGCCAGTTTATAGAAACATGTTCAACAGGATTGGATTTAACGTACCCGTATTTAATTCCGTACTTAAATAGTAACGAAATATGTTTCTTAACTAATTGGATACCAGCATTGGTCAGAGGCTTACTTTTACTGTAAAGACGCTCATCAAGATACTGATTAAGCATCTTAGTTGTTATTCTGTTTGCAATTGTATCTTTACCGAAATCTTTGCAGAATCTTCGTAGCCCAAGGGTCGCACTATAGAACGTTGTATACGCTACTTGCTCTTTATACAGTTTCAGAAATTTATCAGCTAGTTCTCTTATGGTGATATTAGTATCAATCTGTTGTTCGCTATTAATAGCTTCTTTTATTTTTTGTTCAAGTTGAAAGGCCGCGTCTTTACGCACACGATTATTTAGCTTGTCATACGTAACCGACACCTTATGATATTTGCCTGTCAGTGGGCTCTTATAGCGTTCAACAAACTTATATCTAGTCACTAGCGATTTCTTTGATTTGCTATCTGGATTATCAATCTTCCTTGTTTCAACCCACATAATTATTCCTCCATTCATGCTATAATAGAGGAGTTAAAATATTTGATGATGAACTAATGTTTTAACTCCATACGACATCCTCTTATTCCAGTAAGAGGACTTGTTTAGCTCCGTCTTTTGTTCCAGCAGAAGATGGAGCTTTTTTAAAACGATAATACTTGTTATAATTAAGAAAACTAATGTTCGAGGTGTAAAAGTAACCGATGCTAAATAAAATTATTGCAACATTAATAACTGTCGGTGGAGCAGGTTACATTAACTATTTTGTTGCTAACCAGTTAAGTGCGGTTGAGTCGATCGGAGATAAGAAAACAAGTCAAATTGCATATTCTTTAATATGGTCTGTTGTGGATTTTTCATTTTTCTTATTCCTTCAGCAAAATTTAAAGGGGCACTTACACGGTGAGACATTACTAATCATTTGTATGTTAGTAACTCTTGTCTTTTCTTTCTTAATTTCTTTGCTACTTGCAAAACCGTTACAGAAGTTATCGTATTTTCTTTATGGCATAATTTTTAAAGTCTATAAGGAAAATAACGGAATTAATCCCGGAAGTGTTTGGGATGACTTTTTAAGCGGTCAGAATGAACTTGAAGCTTATTGCTATGATTTACAACATAATCCTATTGGGCAGGGCTTTATTACTGCTTATTCAAAAATTCCTGGTAAACACGATTTTGTCCTTCAGCCATTTAAAGAAGAAAAGCATAAAAAACAATGGTCATATGATGAAATCGAAGAAATATCACAGAATCCGGGTAACTGGGATAACTTTACTATTCGTCAATATATAAACGTTCAGGAAAACCTAATTATATTCACTATAAGAAAATAAGCTTATTTCTTAGGAACGTTAATTGAAGCTGGCTTTCCAGATTTAGAAGGTACTACCTTACCGACATTTTGCTGAGGATCAGGTTTCGGATTTGTTCCTTGCGGTTTGCCAAAGCACATCGTTAAATTCACTTCCTTTCGACTCATCTCCGCATGGGGATGAGCTTTTTTAAAACGATAATACTTGTTATAATTAAGAAAACTAATGTTCGAGGTGTAAATGATGAAAATTAGTGAAGCAGCTAAATTAGCAAATGAATCTGGACTAGCAATAATGCTTAAACGTGATGGTATGATTATTCGCTTACTACCAACAAATACCACATCATCAATTATTGAATCAGTAGGTAATGGAAAGCATCTTGTTTACTGGGAACCAACATTGGCTGATTTAATTAGTAACCAATGGGAGGTAACCGATGAGTTCCGTCTCGAGCCATTGCCAAACGATAGTGCCGGTCCGGTAGGTGTTCCTGCTATCCTTCCAGAGGATTATAAGCGTATTCAAAAATTAGAAAGAGAATGGTATAAAACGCGTTAGTTATCATTAAACAACTTAATAATTTTAGCTACTTGCCGTCTGAATAGCCATTCTCACATGCTTTACATGATTTATAACCCCGATCCAAGGCATCCTGTTCTGATATTTCAGAAACCGAAGAAATATGGTTGCTAATATATCGACAATTTTTATTTTTATGATAAACATTACTGCCATTTAAGTGATATACAGTTTTTAAAAGACCAACTTTTTGTGATTGTAACTTTACTGCTGAATTTTCCAACTCTTCAATATTTGATTCTGCACTTTTTAAACGATCAATGTAATTAAACGGGAGAGATGCAACCTCTAAATATTTTCTATATCCTCGTCGATAGTTATTATCTTGATTATAAGAACTATCCAAATTGGTTAACTTATTTAGAAGAACTTTACGCTTGGCCGGATCTCTCATTAATAGAAATATTGCAAGTAAAGCACTATAAAGGTCGTTTTCGCCTAAATTACAAGGATCACTGTTATCCCAAATCTCATTGCCAAGATAATAACTTAAAATTCGTTTTGAAGGATTATTATTTTGTGTAGCCTTTTTGAGATACATAGGAGAAAAATGAGCAGCTGTATTTCTAAATTGTCTTAGAATTTCTGTAATGCAATTAAACAGTCCTTTCTTTGCATCTAGGTTTTCATTCTCATTTTTAGTTGGGATCATTTTTTGAACAATAGCGGTTTTAATATTTGATTTTTGTATAGAATAAAGTTGAATATTAGTTCCAAAATATAGGTTCTGAGTTAAAATCCACGGTGGAATATGGTTTTTATTTTCTTTATAGTATTTAACAGGATTGTTTTTACAAGATCTCATTTGCCTTTTAACTTCATTTAGAACGGAATATTTCCTTGACCCTTGATAATTATTAGCATTAAGGTATGAACTAACCCCAGGATTGGGATTTTCCTCATCGTTTTCATTAAAATTATTTACGCCATAATGCCTTCCGATTGCGTTTCCTAAGAGACTAGCAAGATGTTTTTCTATATATAGAACGTTTGTTAGAAATAATTCTCGGAATTGTGAATCAATAATATACAAATTATAGAGATCTTCTAAAGTCGTATCTTTTTCAAATTTTTCAGGATTATCCTCAACAAGAAATGGCTTTTTAAAACCGTTAATGAGCGGATAATATCCAACTGTTTGCAATAAAAATTTTGCGAATTCTTTATTTGATATGTTTAATCCACGTTGGATTAATATCTCTATTAATTCATCATAGTTTTTATATGGTTTGTCAAATTCTTCCATACGAAAAAAGCTCCTTAGCCATGACAGCTAAAGAGCTAAATTCGTGTACATTCTAAATTGATGCACCTTTCAAAATCTAGTTTAACTTTAACATTCAGCAATCTAGCTGTCAAGATTTTCTTATTTTGAGGGTGTTACTTTATCCCCAATGTGAATTACAGAGTAGTTATATTTTGCCGTGATATCATTAACTTCCTTTGGATTAACATTTAAATGTTTTCCTACTTTTCGGTTTATTGTTGTAGCATTAATGATAGGTTGATACTGTTTCATTGCTAGCTTAGAAATAGAATTTTCTTTTTTATTAAAAATTGACGAACAAATTGAATATTTCAATTCAACTTTAATAACTGATATTTGCTGTTTGAATTGATGAAATCTATCGAGTATTTCATGAGTATCAGGGTCGCGAAGAATTTTTACTTGAGAGTCAATAATATCAAATTTATCATTGCTTTTAACACCATCTCTCTTTCCAATGTTGATGATAACTTGCTTATTGTTAAGAATGGCTATAATCTGTGGTTCTTTTTGACTTTGCATAGTGGATCCTCCATATTTCATGTATTTAAATTTGCTTTGCCTACAACAGTTGACTGAACCTATCTAACATCGCACGTCATTCTTTCCACTAATTTACTTAATTTTTTCAGACTAACGCGCATCTCTTCACTTCCTTTCGTCCCACCCTCTTCGGGTGGGATGTTTTAGTTTGCTTGAGATTTATAAGTTTATCCAGTGTTATTATTTGAGAATATATTTTAAAGCTAGTATGAAGAGAAAAGGAATTATACTTTCAATAATAGAAATGATTGTTTCTTTTGCTAATTCAAACTTTGTATTAGCTTCTTTAAATTTACGATTAAAATAATTAACTACGGTAATTAAAGAACTAATAACTAAATAAGATATTAAATAACCAAAAAGTATTAGCATTCCAGGAATAAAGTTTTTATAAACAAAGAAGAATACTAACCCAACGTAAATTGTAA
>DVIU01000245.1 GCA_018711035.1 Candidatus Scatousia excrementigallinarum | reverse complement strand
TATTGAAGGAAAAAACAAAATCGGAAAAAATTGTAAAATCGGCCCTTGTGCGCACCTCAGAGGCGGAGTCGAAATTGCTGATAACGTAAAAATAGGAAACTTTGTTGAAGTAAAAAAATCGAAAATTGGCCCTAACACAAATGCAGGTCATCTATCTTATATCGGGGACAGTGAGGTAGGCGCAAACGTAAACATAGGAGCCGGAACAATAACCGCAAACTATAACCCGCTTACAAAAGAAAAAAGCACAACAATATTAAAAGATAAGGTAAAAATTGGTTCAAATACAGTTCTGGTTGCACCTGTAACAATTGAAGAAGGAGCAAATGTAGGAGCATTAAGTGTAATTACAAAAAATGTTCCGCAGTGGGCTCTGGCTATCACGCGTGCGCCAATGAAAATTCTGGCAGACTGGGTTAAAAATCATATCTAAAAAAAGCCTCCAAATGGAGGCTTTTTAATAATAATTTATTTGCCAGTTTTCATTAATAATCCTTGCCGCACAGGCATAACCTCCAGAACGTGCACGCTGATTACATGCTCCTGATTTAGCAGGTGATGAAAGATCGTCTTGAGACCAATTATAACCGTATGGTTTTATAGCATTTCCGGAAATTAAGAAAAAAAACAAATCTTTTCCGGCTACGTTAGGGCCCTTGTCGCTGCCGTTAATATCAATGTAGATTTCATGTCCTCTGAGACCTATACAAATGCCATCAACTGTCATAAACGAAGAAGTTCCAGCACTAATCGGAGACGATATGTAAACACCTGTCAGCCAGTTATATTGATTTGCCCCATGAAATCCTCGGTTCCAGCACATACCTTTAAAAAAGTTCTCGGACGTAGGATATATTTTATTGACTTTAAACTCAGGAGCTATATAATTTCGTACAATCTTTTCAGAATATTCCCAATCCGGCCACTCATCAATATTACCGTGTTTTGCAATTGCTGATAAAAAAGATTGATTCAAGAGATTATAAGCGCGTTTTAGACGAATACAACTTTCTTGTTTCTGGTATTTATTGATAATAGACGGTAAAGTTAATGAAACCACAATACCAATAATAGCCAGTGTAATAAGAACTTCTGCAAGTGTAAATCCAAATCTCTTATGGTTAAAAAATAGCCTTGAATGGAGCTGCCCCCCCCCCCGAAACCATTGCTATGTCTACCTTTTGCATTTCTTCCTCCTTTTCTTATACATTTTTTATTTTAAACTATGTTTAAGTTGATTGCAACTATTAAAACATACGCTCTAAAAAACGCCGCGGTACAAACCCGGTATGTCCAATATATTTTTTCATATTTCCACGCTCTGAAATAACATACATTGTAAAATTACCGGACGGCCTCAGAAAACGGTCATAGAAAGTTGCAATAGTTGTCATATCAATATAAGAAACATTTTCTAATGCAAAGTCCTTAGTTTTATCTTCAACTTCAAGAGTTCCGTTAAGCTTCTCTCTAACAAGACGGATTCCGCCATCAGCCAGTTCTTTAGAAGTAAGTTTAAAATCATCCCGATTAAGCTCATAAAAAGGCTCGAAAAGCTGTTTTTTAGACTTATCGCACCCGAGTAAATCTTTATATGAGTAATTTCCATCAGCTTTACTGCGTATAAAATAATATTTTTCACCACCGATTTTAATCCCAAAAGGTGTACTGGAGTCATATTTTGTTGATAAAATAGTATATTGCACGGGAGCCTGAACTTCCTTTGAAATAGCACAATCAATAAAGGAAGGAATTAAAAACATAATTAAAAAAAATAAGCTTAAACATTTAACCATAAACTTGCCTTTCACATATCATTATAACGAAAATATACAAAAAAAGTTCGATAGATATATGTTTGGTGTAAAATTTTATTATGACTAACCGGAAAATAAAATGGGCAATGTTTGTAATCACCGCAATAGGGAACTTTATTGCGATGCTTGATTCCACAACAGTTAATCTTGCTCTTTACCCTATGTCAGTAGATTTACATGTAACAATGGGACAGATTCAATGGGTAATGATAGCATATATGCTTGTGTTAACGGTTTTTCTGCCTTTTTTCGGGAAGTTAGGCGATATTTTTCCTAAAAATAAACTTTACTCGACAGGTTTTTCAATATTTGCTCTTGGTGCATTTTTAAGCATGATTTCCCCGACATTTGTTTTACTTGTAGCTTCAAGATGTTTTGAAGCACTTGGAGCTTCTGTCATGCTTTCTAATGCTCAGGCTATAATTGCAAGTATATTTAAAAAGGAACGCAGAGGCAAAGCACTCGGTTTAAACGGCTGTATTGTTGCAATAGGAGGTATGAGCGGGCCTGCTCTCGGCGGACTGCTTATAAATACATTCGGGTGGCATTCTGTATTTTTTCCCTGCATCCCCGTTGCTGTTATAGGTGCGTTTTACTCCTGGAAAATGCTGCCAAATTATGTGAAAAAACGTAAAAAATTTAAATTTGATTATAAAGGGTTTTTCTATTTTACAATAAGCCTCTTTGCACTTCTGCTTGCAATCTCGGAAGGATACCAGTGGGGCTGGACATCATTAAAAATAATTACTCTGGGTATAATTACATTTATTTTCGGCGCACTATTCTACATTCGCGACCACAAAATCAATTATCCCTTAATAGATTTTAATATGTTTCACATAAAACAATTCACATTCGGAAATCTTGCTGTAATGATGTCATACATGGCGATGTTTACCAACAGCATACTTTTGCCGTTTTATTTACAGGAAATCCTTAGACTTAATGCACTCATTGCAGGTTTGCTAATTCTGCCGTACTCGGTTACTTTATCATTTGTGGCACCTGTGAGCGGGAGATTATCAGGAAAATACGGAAGCCGTTATCTTACCATTGCCGGCCCTATAGTATATATAATTGCACTTTTGATTTTTACAACATTTAATAAGGCAACTCCAATGTGGGAAATTGTTATGGCGTCAGGAATTATGGGGATTGGGAACGGTTTATTCCAATCACCTTCAAATAATGCAATAATGACCAGTGTCAGGAAAGAAGAACTGGGTATAGCCTCGGGAATTCTTGCATTATCAAGGAATATGGGTAATATTCTGGGAGTTGCAGTTACAATCACATTATTTGAAACATTCAGAGAACTGTTTTTGAATCACGGACAAATTTATGAAACAGCTTTTTTAAATTCATATCACACAACAATGTGTTTTGGAATATTTTTTGGCACAGCCTGCCTGATATTTGCATTTATTGCTTATAAACCTCAAAAGTACTAAAAAGGCGGTGCCTTGAGCACTGCCTTTTACTTTATAATTTAACAGTAGAACGATTAATCACCCAGACAAAATGCCTGTACGCCACTATAGATACGGGAGTTGTAGTCGTCGGAGTACGTGTAAGTAGGGTAGAAACCACGACGGTACGCGCGGTTGTCCAAACCCTCCTCACCCGACCACAAGTAGAAGGTGGGCTCCGGAAGCCCTAAAGAAGTTGCTGTGCCGGATATGTAGGTTAAATTTTTTACAATATTGTATGCTCCCACTGTTGGATTTCCTTCGTATATTGCACTTGCGATTTTTCCTAAATCTGCCATTGTAGGGAGATTATTTACTCCGCCGCATTGTTTCACGGCGCCCGCCCAGTAATCATTGTCATAGTAGCATTCTTTTATGCCTAGTTCACTTTTTCGTGCTTCGCACTCTGCTTTTGTTAACGGCGTTGGCGTAAATACTGATGTAAAACATTTACCATTATCAAGTTTAATCGCACAACTGCTTCCAAGACCATTCGCGTTGAATAATGCTACGTCCTCGTTTTGTTTGTTCGGTTTCTTTTTGCCGTTTATCTCAAACACTGCAGCTACACAATTTGACGTTGCATTTGTTACAGGCTTGTTGTCTTCCGTTGACCAACTGTAGGTCTTTACGGGGTCTAAGGCCTCGCACTTTGTGTTGTAACTTAGTATCATTGGAGTTCCGTCACCCGTTATTATACCAATGTTAGGACTGCTGTAATCTGCCGTTTCGCTGTCCTTCATTTGAAACTGTTTACCGGTTTGAAGTTTCGTTACTTCATATTCTTTACCGTCTTTAAGTGTTATTGTGTCATACGGCCAGCATTCTCTTAATTTACTCGAC
>DVIU01000244.1 GCA_018711035.1 Candidatus Scatousia excrementigallinarum | reverse complement strand
GGTTTGACAAAGACGTTCTTTGCTGGTTCACCTGTTGGCCTTCATATTCAACGTTTGTTTTTCGTGCCGTCAGGCCCAAAAATCTCGCTTGTGAGGCTGCCATTCCCATGACTCTCGACCGTTCCTTTCCTAGTCTTGGTGTACTTACACATGCATTTACGACAACCATGGGAAAAAACTTTAACTTTTGTGTTAATCATGTTACGAAATCGTAACATGTTGCAAATGCAACTAACCTTTAAATCGATCTGAAAGATAAGCCAGTATTGCACCTCCGACTTCTTCATTCGGATCAAAACATGATGGCTGCGGGTTTAGGGAGTTTCGAATTAACATTGCAACAAGAGGCCCGAAAGCGTCAGGAACTTGAATTTTTCTGTAAATTCCGGCTAAAAAAGTCTGGATATTAGGGGAATTTGTCATATTAAATCGCGACAATACCGGATACATTTTATCAATACCTTTAGTACCGTTATCAATCATTCTGTCAACAATATAAAGAGTTTCCGTAATCTGTTGCTCATCATTTGAACGGGCAAGTATACCGGACAGATAAGGAAGTGCGATTTCTTTACGCTTTACAAAAAAATCAACTTTATTCCGGTCAAATATACAGTAATTTCTTTGAGGCGTAGGCATCTGAACCTGTGTGCGACAATACTGTGGAGGATTAATCATATTATTATATATATACATTCATTCCCCTCCTTACGAATAAACAAACGGAGGGCCGTTTTTAATTTCCAGTAATATATTATCAGCCATAATCTTCAATTCTTCTTTAGGTTTGCCGAGTGCGACCTGATAATAGAATTCATCAATCAAAGGTTGAATTGCAGCGTCTTTTTTTGACTTAAAATTTCTGAGTTCAGTTGCAACAAGACGCTGTTGTAAATTCACTTCAGTTTCTGCATTAATTTTTTTAACCTGAACTTCTTTTATCGCATCACCAATAAGCTTGCCGCCGTAACTGATTGCTGTAAGACCTGTTATACCCCAGAATAGCTGCTTGAATGACTTATTTTCTGTATCAAGAAGATAGTTATACAGGTGAGCGCGGTAATCATTTACGTGCGAATAGAATGTAGTCTTATCAGACCCGTCACCGCCCATCGCTTCATTAACTTTTGCGGTCGCACGCAAAGCTTCTGACGTAAAGTCTTTTTTTGTCTTTTCATCCCACTTCAAATGACTTATTGCTTCTTTAATTTCATCTCTTGTTGATTCGGCTTCATGGAAAAGCGTTTTAAGAGTAATTTTATCATGCTCAATTGTTTCGGGAGTTGAAGTTTTAACGATTTCAGAAATTGAATCTTTAGCCTTGTTCATAAAATTGGAAATTTCTTTTTTACCGGCATTAAGATTTTTCATTGATAAATACCCTAGACCAACAATTGAGGCAAGAGTACCGGCACCAAGCAGAAAGTATTTCAGGTTGCTTTGTTTTTCTTCATTTACTTTTAGATAAGCATTTCCGAATGTTACACCGCCGAACGACTTACTTACTTTTGAAGGGTCTGAGGGTTTTGCATTTGAAACAAAACGATTAAGTTCTCGGGCTTTTTCAGATAACATACTTCGTATAATCTGAATTTTGCCGCCGAAGGATTGGGTTTCAATAGATATAAGCTGTTCTTGAAGATTTTTTTGAATATCAGCCTCGCGTTTTTTCACCCATACATCTTTAAAACCGTCAAAGAAGGTTTTTCCCATAAAAGCCATTGCAGTAAGAGCCAAAACACCGCTTCCTGCAAGAATAGTTTTTGGTGTAGGGTTATGAATCATCCTGTAAATTGCCTGATGAGTTTCTTCATTAATAGCTACATTACGGGTAGTTGAAGGAAGTTTATCGAGTTTTGCAGGATTGCTGTTAATTTTGGCACTTCGCCTTACAAAAGCAGTAAAGAGGGCAATAATTCCCATAACTGCAATTGCCGCGGCACTTATCGGAACAATGCTTTTTTCTTTGGAAGTTTCCTGTTCATTAAGGCGTTCGGGCATTTTTACGTTATCGGAAATTACCAGTGAGTCACGAGTATCATTAAGGTTCAGCTCAATTTTATTAGAACCGTCTTTTATAAAATTATTAACAAGAACACCTTCTTTTGTGTCTGAATTATTTTTTTTCTGCTGTCTTGTGAGGTTCCGCTGCTGTCTGAGAGTTTCTGCATCGTGGAACTGGTTAAAACTAATTGTCATCTAAATCCTTTTCGTCTTCGTTATTTGTAAGCTTTTTATATAAATCGTGTATGAATGTTTTTAGTTTAAAAGCTTTTTTAGTTTCATCAATTTGTTTGTCGTCATCATCTGCACTCTGCGGATTAAAAATAGAAAACAGAGATTTTACTTTCTTTTTAAATTCGTTGGTAACTTCGGAAAGTTTTTTAGCGATTGCTGTTTTGACTTCGCCGTAAACCGCTGCAAGTTTGTCTGATATGTCGGCAAATTTTTGCCCGAGAGTCTGAACAGCATTAGAAATCGCCGCGGGAATACTCTTTAAAGCATTAATTGCACCGCCGATAACAGTATTTAGAACAAAATTCACTGGCTTTGATATTATTGCAGGCGTGTTGGCTGAAAAAAACTGCGTTACTGCTGCCATTCTTTCAGACGCCTTTGCCATTGTATTTTGAAAAGCTATTGCCTGTTGTGCAAAGTTTTGTGCATCCTGCTGTCTTGCAAGTTTGGCGTTTTGCTGAGCTTTTAAAAATGCACCGATTGCGGCACATTCATTCCAGCTCATTTCTCCGGGTTTTGCGGAGAAATCGGCTTTTCTTGCTCCGCCCCCGCCGCCCATACCGTTACAGATAGGACATGCCCCGAGCGGAAGTCCGTGGGGACAGGTTCCGACCCCTCGTGCGCTATTTGCTTGTACGGCTGCAAATGACATTAAAAAATCCTCCAGCAATTCGCGTTAGAGGACTCAAAGAAGTTATATACATTTCCATACTGCACGTGGAATATGCGTTTTCTTTGAGTGTTCCGGCTTTTACGGCTGCGGCAGCAGCTAGAGATATTCACTCTATTTCCTCTTACAAAAATTGTAAGATAAACACTTCCGTCATGCAAACCAATGTTAACTTACTTTACGTAATCTTTTACAAAATCACTTATAGCATACGCTTCTACTGTGCCGACCACAATTTCAAAATTATCACCTGTATTTCGGATTTCTTCTTCGAGTTCGTCTTTCATATGGGCAAGTAGCCCCGGAATAATAATTTTTCTATTCTTAACTTTATTTGCAAAATCCCATTTTTTAAGAATTTTAGCAACCATCTGCGCCGTAAATTTCTCAGCCGACCATGCTGTCAAAACACTCATTCCGTCAGCAGGAGTAACAATAAGGTAGGACGGAACATTGAGGCTTTCAAGTTCATTCGCAACCGCAAAGAAAGTAAGCGCAAAATTTGTGGTCATAAAAATTAGTGAATTTTCATCAGGATTGTTAAACTCATAAATCTTCGCCTCTACCTGCAATGGTTTTTGCGGGTCTGTAAAAATATTCTGTCTCAAGGTCATCAGGGTCGAAATTAATGCCTCGTTCATCTCATCAAATACAAGCATATTTGTATATTTACAAATATAGAAAGACGCACGCGCGCATAAATCATCACCCTGACCGTGCATAATTACGCAAACCGGTTTTGCAAAATTTTCATCTTTTTCATTAATTGCTCTTGTGCGTGTATCAATAAGTGTTTCACGAGTTGATTTGAAGTCCGTATCTTCTATAATTTCAATCGGAAGCGAAATAAATTCTTCATAAGCTATAACGTTCAAACCTTCCGTAAGCTCAGTCGGCACAGTCCCTTTTAATATTACAAGGTCGATTTTCATTGTTTCGCTGACACGCGTAATCTCAAAATTTCTTACGCGCTCAAGTTTTTCTTGCCAGCCTTTTTCCAGAGTGTCAATCAGGATTGCGATTGCTGTTTTATTAACAAAAGTTTTTTCGTGGCGGTAGAGTACGTTTTCTCCGCCGATTTTCAAACCATTAATCTCAACCGTATTTTGCGGCTGTTTGCTGTTCATAGCAAAAAACTCTTTTAAATCCTCCGGAGCATAAGGGCAGGAGGAAATTTCCACCTGTTTTTTCGCCAATTTTAATGCAAAAGCCATACAGGTTGGACAACCGCATTTTTTACAGTTGGAATTTTCAGCTTTCTTTGCACCGGGCAAGTATTTGAATATCTGTAATCCGGAAAGTTCCATTACGCAAAAAGTCCTTTCATAATTTTCACACTCTGCGGGTTATTCAGAACGATTACATTGGCGCCAGTCGCGGCAACAGCACTTGCGGAAGATATTTCAAACATTGAGGCACGTGTTTTCAAATCGCCCCAGCTTTCAGAGTAACCGTCTGATTTAGCTTCTTTGGTTTTTAAAGATTCTTCCGTAACAAAACTGATTAACGGCATATTAAGATATTCATCCCCGCTAAAGCCCTCCAGCTTAACTTTTTCCATAATACTATATCCGTACTCCAATCCGTAACCAAGTCCGCCGATGTCGGTATCTATTAAAATTTTATCCAGAGGCTGGCCTAAGTCTGATGATAAAATATTCAGTTCTTTTGCAAGATTAATATCTATAGGACTGCGCAAAACAAGTATATGTCCGCCTTCAACGACAGCAGGAACTATGTGTTTATAAGTGTTTTCATTTGCAAACGCAACAATAGACTCGCGATCTAGAGTTTGAGTCAATGTCGGCAAAAGAATTCTATCAATTGCATCATTATTTACTCCCCTTATCATCAACGGCTTTTTAATATCAGGCAAAAGTTTTTTTAAAAGAAAGCAAGCTTCATCGACCTGTCCTGCTTCTTCAATGTTAAATTTCAGACCGAGAATATCACAATCTGTATTCCCCGCAAGTTTTATAAGTTCCACTCTGTCGGAGGTTTTATAGTAGTCTTTTACGATTTGAAAATTCTCATCCGTATTGAAAATAGAAAGTTCAAGGCAAAAGAGAGGTTTAAATTCAAGAGAACTTTCCCCTCCGATATGAAGTTTTTGCAATTCAACGGTTCTTATACTATGCGCGTTCACTTTTGATTTTATCCATTAATTCCATAAATTCTTTTTCATCAAGAGTTTCTTTATCAAGGAGCTCTTTTGAAATTGCTTCCAGCATATCACGGTTGGTAGTTAAAAGTTCTTTAGCTATAGCATAACGTTCATCAACAATTTTCTTAACTTCTTTATCAATTTCAGCGGCAACTTCTTCAGAGAAATCACGTCTCATACCAAAGTCACGGCCCATGAAAATATGCTGTTCATCTTTACCGTACGCCATATTTCCCATTTTATCGCTCATACCGTATTTAGTAACCATATTGCGGGCTAGAGCTGTAACTTTTTCAAGGTCATTGCTTGCGCCTGTTGTAATAGCATCTTTACCGTATACTATTTCTTCAGCAACTCTGCCGCCAAGAATCATGGTGATATTATCAAGAATCTGGGATTTTTTCATTGTTAAATGATCTTTTTCCGGCAGTGTCATCGTAATACCTAATGCCATTCCGCGCGGAATAATAGAAACTTTATGAAGCGGGTCAGTATTTTTTAATAATTTTGCAAGCAGTGCGTGGCCGACTTCATGATAAGCTGTATTTTCTTTTTCTTCATCAGATATAATTCTGCTTTTCTTTTCAGGGCCTGCCATAACTTTATCAATTGCTTCTTCAAGATTAGCCATTGTAATAGTTTTCTGGTCGTGGCGTGCTGCAAGCAGTGCTGCTTCGTTCAATAAATTCTGCAAATCAGCTCCGGTAAATCCGGGTGTACGTTTGGCAAGAATTTTCAATTCAACTTCGCTGTCAAGCGGTTTATTTTTTGCATGAACCTGCAAAATCTGTTCACGTCCGAGAATATCAGGTTTATTAATAACAATTTGTCTGTCAAAACGTCCCGGTCTTAACAAGGCATTGTCCAAAATATCCGGTCTGTTGGTTGCAGCGATTACAATAATATTTGTATTTTCATCAAAACCATCCATTTCAACAAGAAGCTGGTTAAGAGTCTGCTCGCGCTCATCGTGGCCGCCGCCCATACCGGCACCTCTCTGACGTCCGACGGCATCAATTTCATCTATAAAAATAATACAAGGCTGATGTTTTTTAGCTTGATCAAAAAGGTCTCTTACACGGCTTGCACCGACACCGACAAACATTTCAACGAAATCCGACCCGCTGATTGAGAAAAACGGAACGCCGGCCTCTCCTGCAACAGCTTTAGCCATAAGGGTTTTACCTGTTCCCGGTGGTCCTACGAGAAGAACGCCTTTAGGAATCTTTGCACCTAGTTTGATATATTTATCCCCGTTTTTCAAAAAGTCAACGATTTCTTCAAGTTCCTGCTTTTCTTCATCAATACCGGCAACATCTTTAAATGTGGTTTTTACCTTGCTGTCGAGAAGCATTTTTGCCTTGCTTTTACCAAAAGACATTGCCTGAGAACCGCCTGCCTGAATACTTTTCGCCATTACAACCAGAAAAATTATAAACAAAAGCGGCAAAAGCAATGTTCCGAGTACAGCCATTAACTGGGAAGATTCACTCGGTTTTTTAACTTCAATCTGAACTTTTGCATCTTCAAGCTTGCTCATCAGATTAGAATCTTTAGGTGTCAAAACTTTATATTGAACAAGAGGAGCTTTTTTCTCAACTCCAAAAGGATTTGGTTCGGAAGCTTTTTGTTTTGAAGCCTCCGGCTGTTTCTTAGGAATAGCAATCAGATAATCATCAGCTTTTTCAACTTTTGAAAACTCACCGCTATCCAGTTTCTGGATAAAATCGGAGTATGACAATTCAGAAGTGCTTGTCGCAGGCCCTGACATAAATACAGACGAAACAAACACCAGTATAATGATTGCTAACACTATGTACATACCCGCAGATTGATTTTTATTCATTATTTCCCTCTCTTATAAAATTTTGCTCAAAATTATTATAACCTAAAAAAGAGAAATTTCAATTTATTTACTAAGCGGAGTAACAATTATAAGCCGTAGAATTTAATCATTTGTCAAACACACAGCCATTACACTGTCAAATTTTTTGTAATAGTCAATAAAAAAGTGTGTATACGAAGGAAAGAAACAACGGCCGGAGGCACTTAAACCTAGTTTTCC
>DVIU01000243.1 GCA_018711035.1 Candidatus Scatousia excrementigallinarum | reverse complement strand
TTATTATAAAAATAAGACCTCATTTTATCTCTTTTAATATACTTTTTTTCTTGACCGTTTTGATGTTCCCACCGCAAATATCCTTCATCAAATTCAAACAAATTGCACACAATCGCCACTACGAATATCATTATAAAGACTTCAACACCTGCACGATAAACAACCGGAAATATTAAAACAAGTGAAATCGCATTGCAAATCAACGAAATGGCATGTACTACATTTTGGGTTAACATTGAATCTTGGGAAAACATCACTTCTCTTTTAAGTTTAGCAATATTATCAGGATCATCAAAATAACTATGTTTCAAGCTTCCTACTAAAGAATACACCTTGCTCATCAATTTAGTACCAACTCTTATTTGCATTTTCTCAAATAAAAGCAGATTACTATATTTCGTTATTTGAAAAATAGCAGATGCTAAAATTATTGCAATAATCAAAATAATAATTGCTTTAAAATCGCCACTAAAATTTGTTTCAATAGTATTTATGATTTTATAATTAAATTCAAGCAATAATGGATACATAAAAGAAGTGAATGCGCATATTAGCGCCACAAAAAAGCATTCTTTCTTTCCTATAGTATAAACAAAATCAAACATTTTTTTAATCGATGATATTTCTCTCTTCATATTACTTAATAATTTCATTGCATTCACCTTCTAATATCTTTATAATCAAAAATATAATTCAAAATAAAAAAGCGCAAAGTACTCCTAAGTACTTTGCACACGAAATTACAGATTTAATTTTGAACTTTCGGAATAATCGAGTTACACCAAAGAGATCACCTTTCATAACCATAATCTCCTATAATTTGATATTTTTTTATATTATATCATAAAGAATCTATTAGTCAATATATTTTAAACAAAATGCCCAAAATAAAATTGTAGGTTTGCAATAGATCATTGACAAACCTGCACAAAAACAAGCCGTCAATTATGCTTTAACCCATTGACTTTAAGCGCGATTGGTGTTATAATATAAAAATGCAAATGGACTTGCGTCGTGTTAAGAGCTACGCGTTCTACGTAATCTTGGGGCATATTGTCTCCCAATCAAACCACCTAAAACTAAAAAAGCGAATGAAGCCGTTTAAGCCTCATTCGCTTTTTGATTTTCAAGATCGAAGAAATCCATACATCGCCTGATTGGATGAAATTTGACCACTAAAAGAATATCCCATACTATCAATTCCAGATCTAAATTATTTTTCCTGCAAAGTTCTGCCAAAGCGTGTCTTGCAATCTGATTGGGTTTTGATTTGTTGTTTTCCCATCTATTAACCGAAGTGAATCCCATATGTAATCCTCTTGCTAACCCTTCTTGAGATAAACTAAGTTGGGAACGAATACTTTTTATAACTTCAGAAATCTCCATAGTACAGTTCTCCCGAACTGTCCAAAGTCCTTGACAGGCTGGAAAAAGGCCTTGTCCGCATTGAGGAAAGCAAGGTAGGCAATGCCGTTATGCTTCAGGAACTGAACGAGGTAAGAAAAAAGCTGTATGTCCTTTGCGGAGTATGCAAAGGACACACAGCCGGAGGAACTTGTCAATTTAATTTCAACCGTTGTTGAGAGGATTTATATTACCACAGAGAACGACAAACGAGTTTGTCATATCTTTGTGAAGGGTTGCACCACCGAGGACTATACAGACCTTTTCGGTGGTACAACCGATTACATAAACATTGAGAAAAATCCCTTAAAATTTAATATGTGTGATTTAGATAAGTGTAGAGAAGTCAACATAGTTGAATGTGCTTTTTCTGCGTTCTCCCTGAGAAGCGAAAAAAGGAGGGTCTTCTAATATCAGCATTTCACAGAGTTCTGTTTCGGCGGCAATATAAGCGGCAATCAGACCTCCCGAAGAATGTCCCAATAGCCAAACCTTTTGACCGATTTCATTCTCAATAAAATCTATTATGGCTGCTCCGATAGATTTTATATTATATTCTTCGGGCTTATGCAGACTGCCGCCGTGACCGTAGCAGTCAACCGAATAGATATGAAATTTTTTTGAAAGCTGTTTTGCCACACTCGCATAACTTTGTCCGTCTACGCCTTGAGCGTGAATTAAAACCAAAGGCTGGAAACTATTTCTGGATTCATAGTATTTCAATCGTATGCCTTGATTTTCATAAATTTTTTCATTCATTATCTGTACTCCTTGTTACATAACGATTTTTTAATCCCTGATAGGCATCGGTAAGTGCCTTGTCAATAAATTCAATGTCCCATTCAAGATAATTTGTTGCTATCATTGTTGCAATACCGTGAACATACAGCCACAGTTCCAAATGAAAAAAGTACGCTTCATTTTCGTCAATACCTAAATTTTTCATAATGAGGTCCAGTATTGGACGAATTTCTTCACGGTTTTCTTCTATCTTTTCATCTGTTCTGTCACGCATAAAAAGTAGTTTGAATAACTCTTTTTCTTCCTTTGCAAACTGAATATAGGCGATACCGCTTGCTTTATAGGGCGGGAATTTGCTATCTGCCATACCTTTTTTGATGTAAGACTGATATAGCGTATTCGCAGCAGATACAACCTCTCTCTGTACTTCTTCCATATTTTGAAACAAACCAAAAATTGGCTTTGCTGATGAGCCAAGTTCTGCTGCCAGTCCTCTTGCAGTTAATCCTGTTATTCCATTCTTTCTCGTAACCTCTAAAGCGGCAGCTACAATTTGTTCTCTTGTGAACTTAAATTTAGGTGGCATCTATCTCCCTCCATAAAAAACTATCGTTGTGCAACTTATGTTTCTTATTATACTCGTTTCTTTTTCCTTGTCAAACGATTGAGGCAAACAGAAGATTTGTAACAATTTTTCAGGGAAAATACCCTATAAAATGTCTCGCAAAGCAGAAAGCAAAACGGGTAAGGTTATTAACCCTACCCGCCGCAATTTTACGGTTATATGCGTTACATTATTTTAACTGTATACTATTTCCTCATTGACAATCTCAATAACGCAAGTTCTAATGTTATTCATTCGTCCTGTCCATTCTAAAACACTTTCCGCTTTTAGCTGTTCCGTAATACCTTGTACTCGTTTCATCTGTTCTGTAAGTGTTTCAAATCTCTCTTGTGCTTGCCTGTCAATGTCAGCAAGGTAAGCATTCAATTTACCACTTGTAAGCAGCGTTGTATATGTATTTTTGCGGAATTCTTTCAGATACTGCAAGTGCCGCTGTCCCCATAAACCGACAGGCTGCTCTTTTTTGTTTGGTAAAGTAAGGCAAGGAATATAATAATCTCCTTGCAGTTCATACCATAAACCATTGCCTTCATCAAAAATGTACTTGTCCATATAATAAATCCTCCAGTATAATATATTCGCACATATGTCACAGTTCTCCGATTGCCACACTCTGTTATATCTTGTTATGAGATTTTTTTGCCCTTGATTTTGCCCTTATGATTGTGCTGAACAAGGGTAACATTGTGTGAAACCATATAAAGAAATAAGGTTTACTGATTGCGATAAATCCTTTGTTTTCAAGGCTTTCGGAGGATTTTATTAAAGTTCTATGAGGTGTGATAAACACCTGTAAAATTATGAGTTTCTAATTAGGATTAAAGTCGTTATTATTCTCGTCAAAAAAATACTTAAGAACATGACATCTGCCACTATAAAAAGGAACAGAAACAGTAAACTCAATTCCGGGTATGATAATCGGTCCTTCATTTGCGTATATAATTTTCTCTGAAATTTCCTTATACACTC
>DVIU01000242.1 GCA_018711035.1 Candidatus Scatousia excrementigallinarum | reverse complement strand
ACGTACAATGGGGAATGTAGCTTTAATGGCTGTAGTTACAGCAGAAGAGGCACTTAAAGATGCAGGACTCTTAGGAGATGAAATTATCACAAATGGAAGAACCGGCGTAAGTTACGGTTCATCAACAGGTTCTCTGGACGCAATACTTGATTTCTATTCAATGTGTATTGATAAGGAGGTTAAACTCCTGAATTCAGGTTCTTACATCAAAATGATGCCTCAGACAACAGCTGTAAATATTTCTCTTTATTTTCAAACACACGGAAGATTAATCCCGACCTCAACCGCTTGTACTTCGGGTTCAATGGGCATCGGCTACGCATATGAAGCGATTAAAGATGGTTATCAGGACGTTATGATAGCCGGAGGCGCCGAAGAAATCCACCCGACACAAGTTGGTGTATTTGATACACTTTATGCGACAAGCAGTAAGAATAATACGCCGGAGCTTACGCCTTCGCCGTTTGATAAAAACCGTGACGGGCTTGTAATAGGAGAAGGAGCAGGAACTCTTATTTTAGAAGAATATGAACATGCTAAAGCAAGAGGTGCCGAGATTTATGCTGAAATAGCAGGTTTTGCGACTAACACAGACGGAACACATATTACAAACCCGAATAAAGATATGATGGCAGAGGTTATGAAGCAGGCTCTTCAAAGTGCAGGAGTTTCTGCTGATGAAATAGGTTACGTTAACGCACACGGTACAGGAACGATTAACGGAGATATTGCAGAATCTTTAGCAACAGAAAATGTTTTTAAAAGAGAAGTTCCGATAAGTTCTATAAAAAGCTATACAGGCCACACACTAGGCGCCTGCGGAGCTATTGAAACAATTCTTGCCGTAGAGATGATGAATAAAAAATGGTTCAATCCAACTCTTAACCTGAAAGAAATTGACGAAAACTGCGGTAAGTTAGATTATATTCAGAATGAAGGCAGAGCTATAGAGACAGAATACGTTATGACCAATAACTTCGCATTCGGAGGAATAAATACTTCAATTATATTGAAGAAGTTTAGTAAGTAATTTTGCCGAGAATAGTACGTTTTTTTGCACCCGTACATGACGGCAGATTGTTTGGAATGCCGTAATAGTTGCAGTAGCCTAAAAGCGCAAATGCCATAACCTCTTTGAAGTTATTAGAAATTCCATAATCCTCATGGGTTTTTAATTCAATATGTTTTGGAAGATAATTTCTCAAGAATTTCATCATTGTTTTATTATAAGCCCCTCCGCCGCCTATTATTGCAGTATCTACATGAGTCTGCGGATAAACAAATCTTTCATAAGCCTGAGCAATTGTTTTTGCTGTAAGCGCAGTCAGTGTAGTAATAATATCCTTTGGTTCAGAAGGCGCTGTCTTCAAAATATTTTCGATATATTTGTTTGAAAAATATTCTCTGCCTGTAGTTTTTGGAGGGTCTATAAAATAATATTCGTCCTGCAAAAGACAATCCAGCCAGCTTTCGCAAATATTTCCTTCTGAAGCAATTGCCCCGTCTTTATCATATTTTTGTCCGAAGAATTTTTGCGTACAATAATCAATCATAATATTTCCGCATCCGGTATCAAATCCAAAAGTTTCACAATCATCAGACACAACCGTTACGTTAGAAATTCCTCCGATATTCTGAACGAGTGAATTTTTAAACCATTTTTCATCAGCAAAACATACAAGCGGTGCTCCCTGTCCGCCTGCTGCAATATCTTTTTCCCGGAAGTTTGAAACAACCATACATCCTGTTTCATGCGCAATTACAGAACTTTCGCCAATCTGTAAAGTACTCTTTAAAGAAATTCCGTCAAGTTTTTCATCAAAAGGATAATGATAAATTGTCTGGCCATGACTTGAAATCAAATCAGGTTTGCCAAATTCTGCAATAAGTGTATTTGCAGCGTCAGCAAAACATTTGCCTGCAGCAAAATTAAGCTGGCACAAATCTTTTACAGAAAGATCTCCTCTAAAAGCTGAAAAAAGTTTTGCTCTTATATGTTCAGGATACGAATAATTTATACCGTGAATAAGTTTTACCGACATATCCGGATAAACTTCACAAAGTCCGGCGTCAATTGAGTCGCAGGAGGTTCCGGACATCAAACCTATAATCTTTTTTGTTTCTTTTTCTTCCATAAAGCAATTTTAGCACATAAAAAGAGACTTTCCATAAACAGGAAAGTCTTTTTAACCCAATAATCTCCTACCCCAAAAATCTTTTGAGTCCTCAAATCTCCAATAATTTAATCTCTTAATCAGGTAAATGTTTTGTTAAAATTGATTTGTGTTTTTTGTTGTAAATGTTCTAAAAATTTTAAATCTTTTTTCTATCTTTGACTCCCCCCGAGTCTAGCAGCCATCACTCCTTTCAGGTATGTGTATATAGTATAATTTTCTTATCTTTTTATCAAGTAAATAATTTCGTAAAAATTTTTACAATTCCCCATGCTCCCCATGCCTGCAAAGAAAAAACCGAATTAACAAAAGTTTACGTTTATAATAC